>DASQIF010000102.1:0-31652 GCA_035631715.1 Candidatus Acidiferrales bacterium | reverse complement strand
CGACGCGGACGCCACCCATGATGTAGTGCAGCGTCGGGCCGATCTCCATCATCTCCTTGGTGATGTCGACACCCGCGAGCTGCATGAACTGGTGGTACATCGAGGGCAGACGCTTCTGGATGTAGTCGGCGCTGCGGCGTGAGGCAATGTCGAGGTACACGCCGCCGTGCGGGGTCCCGCGTCCGGCCTTCACCTCGGTGTTGATGGCGCGGGCGACCTCGTCGCGAGGCAGCAGATCCGGGGTGCGGCGGTTGTTGCGCTTGTCCTCGTACCAGCGGTCCGCCTCGGCCTCGTTGTCGGCGGTCTCGGCGGCGAAGAACGGCGGGATGTACCTGAACATGAAGCGCTCGCCGTCCTTGTTCTTCAGCGTGCCGCCGTCACCGCGCACGCCCTCGGTCACGAGGAGGCCGCGGACGCTCGTGGGCCACACCATGCCCGTCGGGTGGAACTGCGTCATCTCGAGATCCATGAGCTCGGCGCCGGCGTCGAGCGCCATGCCGAACCCATCGCCGGTGTACTCCCACGAGTTCGAGGTGATCTTCCACGCCTTGCCGACCCCGCCGGTGGCGAGGACGACAGCCTTCGCGTGGAAGAGCACGAGCGCGCCGGTCTGCCGGTCGTAGCCGATCGCGCCGGACACGCGACCGTCCTCCTTGAGGAGGCGGTACATCGTCGTCTCCATGAAGACGTCGATGCCGCGATGCACGGCGTGCTGCTGGAGCGTGCGGATCATCTCGAGACCCGTGCGGTCGCCGACGTGCGCGAGCCGTGCGTAGCGGTGACCGCCGAAGTCGCGCTGGAGGATCAGGCCGTCCTTCGTCCGGTCGAACAGCGCGCCCCACTCCTCGAGCTCGAGGACGCGGTCGGGGGCCTCCTGCGCGTGGATCTGCGCCATGCGCCAGTTGTTGAGCAGCTTGCCGCCGCGCATGGTGTCGCGGAAGTGGACCTTCCAGTTGTCTTCCTTCCACACGTTCCCCATGGCCGCGGCGATGCCGCCCTCGGCCATGACCGTGTGGGCCTTGCCGAGGAGCGACTTGCAGATGAGCGCGGTGCGCACGCCCATCGCGCTGGCCTCGATCGCGGCACGCAGCCCGGCGCCGCCCGCGCCGACGACGATGACGTCGTACTCGTGACGCTGGATCGACTCGGTCACCCGAGCACCCAGCGCGGGTCGACGATGACGCCGGCGGCGCAGAGGCGGATGTACAGGTCGGTGAGCATGACGCCGAAGAGGCTGAACCACGCCCAGCGCGAGTGGCGCAGGTTCAGCTTCGTCGCAAACTCCCAGAGCCGGAAACGCAGCGACTTGCCGTGGAACGAGTCGAGGTAGCCGCCGACGAGGTAGCGCGCCGCGTGGCAGCCGAACGTGTAGCCCGAGAGGAGCAGGACGTTCGCGACCATGATCAGCGTGCCCAGACCGATGCCGAAGTGTCCGTCGAAGTTGAACGCCTGCAGGGCGTCCCAGTACAGGACAAGGAGCACGAGCACCGCGAGGTACAGCGCGTAGCGGTGGATGTTCTGGAGGATGAACGGGAACCGGGTCTCACCGCTGTATCGCGCGCGCGCGTCAGGGACGGCGCACGCCGGCGGTGACCAGAAGAACGCGCGGTAGTAGGAGCGGCGGTAGTAGTAGCAGGTCACGCGGAACGCGAGCGGCGAGCCGACGATCAGGAACGCGGGCGACAGGTTGTACCAAGAGCCGATGATCGGGAACGTCGGGTGGACGCAGCCCGTCGTGAGGCACGGTGAGTAGAACGGCGACAGGTAGGGGTCGTAGAAGTAGTTGTTGTTCATTACGCTGACGACGAACGCGTAGATCGCGAAGCTCCCGAGCACGCTGACGATGAAGAGCGGCTCGATCCACCAGCGGTCGGTGCGCTCTGTGGGGCGATTGCGGACGTCAGCGACGGTCGCCATACCTGAGAGGGCACCGTAGTCCTGTGCCTGTCAGAAGACAAATACATGGACAGCGTTCTCTCCATAGTCATAGGCTATTGACGTGCAGGTCGGACAGCTCCGAGCCTTCCTGGCGGTCGCCGAGGAGCGGCATTTCACGCGCGCCGCGCGCGCGCTCGGCATCGCGCAGCCGTCGGTGAGCGCACACGTGCGGCGACTGGAAGCGGACACCGGCACGCAGCTCTTCCATCGGATGAAGGGCCGGATCTCCCTGACCCCGGCGGGCGAGGCGCTGCTCCCATTCGCGCGGCGCATCGTCGCGGACGTCGACGCCGCCACGACGGAGATCCGCGAGGTCGAAGGCCTCGCCCGCGGCCGCCTCGCCGTGGGCGCGACGCCGAGCCTCGCGGCCACGCTGCTGCCCGCGGTGCTCGCGCGCTTCCACAGCGCGTACCCGGGCATCGATCTCGCGGTGCGCGAGTCGGGCTCGCGCGAGCTCGTCGCCGCGCTCGAGGAGGGCACGGTCGACGTCGCGCTCGTGATCCTGCCGGTGCGTCAGGACGTGCTGCAGACCCAGCCGCTGCTCCGAGAGGAGCTCGTCGTCGCGGGCGCGAGGGGTCATGCGCTCGCGACGCGCCGCACCATCGCCGTCGCCGATCTCCGTGACGTCCCCCTCGTCATGTTCCGCGAGGGCTACGACCTCCGCGCTTCCACCGAGGCGGCCTTCCGCGCGGCCGGCTTCGCGCCGACCTTCGCGGTCGAGGGCGGTGAGATGGACGGCGTGCTCCGTCTCACCGCCGCCGGCCTCGGAGCCGCGATCGTGCCGAGCCTCGTGATCGAGACGCCCGGCCCGCTCCGCGCGATCCGCGTCGCTGGGTCCTCGCTCACGCGCACCATCGGGCTGGCGCACCGGCGCGATCGGAGGCTCTCGCGCGCGGCACAGGAGCTCGTCGAAACCACGCGCGCGCTCGTGCGCGACCGTTCGTGGCTGAAGACGAGCCCGCCCGGCCTCACGGTCCTCCGCTAGATGCCTAGCAGCGGATCGACCGCACCGCGCGATGACCGTATCTGGTCGTCCGGCAGTACCTACGGAAGTAGGGGTCGTGCTGGCAGACGACGGCGCGATACTGAGAAACGGGGCGAAACAGCACGATGACGAAGCACGAGCCGGGGCGCGACGCGCGCAAGAAGCTTCGCATCACGCCGCGCGAACTCGAAGTGCTGTCCGGCGTCCTGCGCGGCGACGGTAACAAGCAGATCGCCTGCGACCTCGGCGTCACCGAGCAGGCGATCAAGGACCACGTCTCGAGCCTCCTCGACAAGTTCCACGTGCGGAACCGGGCCGCGCTCGCCGAGGCGGGCGTGCGCCTCGAGTTCAGCGGCGAGCCCGGTGTCGACCGCTCCTGGATGCGCGAGCTGTTCCTGCGCGCCAAGCCGCAGGTCGCCATCGCTCGCGGACCCGAGATCCGCTACGAGGCCGCGAACGAAGCGTTCCTCGAGGCCGCCGGCCACCGCCCGATCGTCGGCCGCACGATGCGGGAGGCGTTCCCGGAGTACGACGGGCGTGGGATCTTCGAGAAGGTCGAGCGCGTGTACGCGACGGGCCTCCCGCTCGTCGAACACGAGGCCGTGTGGCTATCCGGCCCGTGCGGCGGCGTGGAGACGCGTCGCTTCGACCTGCACGTGCAGCCCCTCCACGACGACGACGGCAACGTGAACGGCATCATCTCCTCGGCGGTGGACGTCACCGATCTGGTGGAGGAGCGCCGGCGCGCCGAGCTCGTGCGCGATGAGCTGAGCGCCGTCCTCGACGAAGTACCGAGCGGCGTCATCTTCGTCGACGAGAACGGCAGGCTCGTGAAGATGAACGCGGCCGCGCGACGTATCACGCGGAACCCGGTGGACCCGCAGGTGACGCTGAACCAGGAGACGCTCGCGCGTTTCCGCATCCGCTACGGCGATGGCAGCGAGCCGGTCCTCGCGGACATGCCGCTCGCCCGCGCGCTGCGTGGCGAGAGCTCACCGCCGCAGACGTACATCTTCGAGATCGGCGACCCGCCCGAGCCGGTCCACGTGCGAAGCTCGAGCCGCACGCTCCGCGACCCGGACGGGCGGATCCGGGGCGCGGTGATCGTGGTCACCGAATGCCTAGCTGAGCCGCTCCTTGTGGACGCGGCCGCCCCGAAGGATGAGCGAGAGATGGGTGCCCTGGTCGCCGAGCAGGGCTAGGTCGCGCAGCGGATCGCCGTCGACGACGAGCAGGTCCGCCCGCGCGCCCGCCTCGATCACACCGAGGCGACCGTCTTCGCGCACGATCTGCGAGCCGACGAGGGTGGCCTGACGGATGATCTCGATCGGGCTCAACACCTCCGACCGGATGAGGAACTCGCGGCTCTGCTCCACCTGTAACGCGCCGAGCAGATCGCTGCCGTATCCGACCGGCACGCCGGCCCGCTTGAGGATCTCGAGGGACCGCTTCCCCGCCTCGAGCACGCGGTCGTTCTTCGCGAGCATGTCGGCGGTCATGCCGAGCGACGCGCCGCGCTCCTTCATCGCCGTGTAGGTCACGAGGTTCGCGACGACGAACCGCTTCTTCTCGGCCACGAGCTTCGCGGCCGGCTCGTCGATCAGGTTCGCGTGCTCGATGGTGCGCACGCCGTTGATGACGGCGCGCGTGATCGCCTCAGGCGTGTAGGCGTGGGCGCAGACGTAGCGGCCGAAGCTCGCCGCCTCGTCGGTCGCCGCGCGGATCTCCTCGGCGGTGTACTGCAGTGACTCGAGGGGGTCGTACGGCGAGGCGACGCCGCCGGAGCACATGATTTTCACCTGATCGACGCCCTGGCGCATCTGTTCGCGCGCCGCGGCGCGCACCGCGTCCGGGCCGTCGGCGATGGCGTGGAGGTAGTGGAGCGCGTCGTCCGCGCTCGCGCCGGCGTGCGGATCGGTCCGGCGGCGCGAGTCGCCGTGGCCGCCGGTCGGGCTTAGCGGCTGTCCCGAGATGAAGAGACGCGGGCCGGCGATGGCGCCCTCTTCGATGGCCTGCTTGATCCCCCAGTCCGCCCCGCCCGTGTCGCGCACCGTGGTGAACCCGCGGTCGAGCATGGCGCGCGCGAGGACGGACGCGCGCGCGGCGAGGAGCGTGAGCGGCACGTTCTCGAGGGACCGCAGGAAGACCTCGCTCAGGAAGATGTGCGCGTGGCAATCGATGAGACCGGGCATGAGCGTGCGGCCGCCGCACGCGATGACGCGCGCCGTGGAGGTCTTGATCGGCTTGTCGCTGACCTCCTTGATCGCGGCGTCCTCGACGAGCACTTCGTAACCGTCGCGTCGCTCGTCCCAGCGCGGATCGAGCACGCGGGCACCGCGGAAGAGCAGCGAAGACATCCGGAGCCGAATGCTAAGAGGGGTTGAGGTCGGCGAAGAGATCGACGGCGTTGTCGTCCGGGTCGAGCACGGTCGCGTAGCGCTGGCCCCAGAAGGCGTCGAACGGATCGGTCTTGCCGCGGAAGCCGGCCTTCGTGATGCGCGCGAAGGTGTCGTTCACGTCGGCCGCATTCGCGCAGCGGAAGGCGAAGGCGAAGGCGTGACCGGTCGGCTTCGCCCACTTCGGATCGAGCTGCTTCACGAGCTCGACCGTGTCGAACATGATCCGCATCCCGTTCGGGAGGGTCACGTCGAGATGGTCCTCGGTCGCGTCGGGGACCTCGAGACCGAGGAGCCGGTAGAACTTCACGGACATCTTCATGTCCGCCGTGACGATCCCGATCGCGTCGAGCTGCGGCATCGTTCGACTTTAGCGGAGCGTGAAGACCTTGAGCTTCGCGACCTTGCCGCGCACCGCGGTCTCGCCGAGCGGCGTGACCGCTCCGCGGTCGCCGTCGAGGTGCTCGGCGGTCTCCTCGGACAGCACGCTGTCCACCTGGAACTCCTTGGTGAGGGACTCCATACGCGACGCGGTGTTGACCGTGTCGCCGATCGCGGTGTAGTCGGAGCGCTCGGGTAGCCCGACCGCACCGAGCACCACGTCGCCCGTGTGAAGGCCGACGCCGAAGCGCACGACCGGCTCGTTGCGCGCGGCGCGCTCGACGTTCAGCGCCCCCAGGCGCTCGCGCATCGCGATCGCGGCGCGCAGCGCGGCGGACGCGCCGTGCGTGGGATCGCCCATAGCGCCGAAGATGGCCATGAGGCCGTCACCGGTGAACTTGTCGAGGATGCCGCCCGCGTCGAGCACCGCCCGCGCCATGGTGCGCAGATACGCATTGATGATCGCCACGACCTCCTCAGGTTGCATGCGCTCCGCGAGCGCGGTCGAGCCGCGCAGATCGGCGAACAGGATGGTGACTGTCTGGCGCTCGCCCTCGAGCCGCAGCGGATCGCCCTGGATCACGCGCTCCACGACGTTGGGCGGAAGGAAACGCTCGAGGCCGCGCCGGCGATCGAGCTCGAGGAACAGCGCGCCGAGCGCGAGGACGGTCGCGATGGCCATGAGCAGGTGGTATTCCCACCACGACGGCGTCCACGTCGGTCCAAGGAACTGCGAGACCTGCGCCTGCGCGAGGAGCACGTAGGACGCGGCGAGCGCGCCCTGTAAGGGGAGTCGTGTGCGCAGCCAGTCCCGTCCCTGGCGCACGGCGGCGAAGCCGAACAGCATGACCGCCGACGTCACCACGACGTACGGGAGCGGACCTGCGCCGCCGAACAGGCCCGGAGCGCTCGAGCTGCCGTATCCGTAGCTGCCCGGGTCATAGCCGTTCGCGGCACCGCTCGATGCGAGCATCCACCGCGCGACACCGCTGAACGCCGAGGGCCAGCCGATGCCGACGACGGCGTAGAGGCCGACGGCGACGAGCACCGCGGCCACGAGCCGCCGCGGTGGGACGTGGCGCTCGAGCCACCCCACGAGCGGCGTGTAGCGGACCGCGAAGAAGACGGCCGACGTCCAGAGCGCGAGCTGCGCGGACAAGCCGATGACCAGGCTCGCGTCGGCCTCCTTGTCACCGCGCTGGATGACGCCGGGTGTCGAAAGCCCGTGCACCGCGAAGATGCCGGCCATCGTGGCGAAGCCGAGCGCGATGAGGAGCGTCGGGTAGTGACCGATCTGCAGTGCGGCGCGGGCGGTGAGGATCGCGACCAGCATCGCGATGATCGACACGTTCGCGGTGATGACGAGGTGCTCCGTGGGGATGCGCCACGGCTGGTTCGCGTCGGGGGATGCGAGGAGCCACGCGAGGACGGCCAGCGGCGTCAGAAGGAGGAGCACGACGATCGCGCGGATCGACACGCGGCGAGTCTAGAAGGAGGCGTTCGTCCCGTTCGATGTCGTTGACACGCGCGCGATCACCGGGAGCAGCGACTCGATCTCGAACGGCTTCGCGACGACGCCGGCCGCGCCCACGCGACCCGCGTGACGCTTGAGGTCCGTCGCGGCGGAGATGACGACGATCGGGATGTCCCACTTCTCATGCATGCGATCGGCGAATGTCCATCCGTCCATGACCGGCATCATGAGATCGAGCACGACGACATCGGCCTTCCAACGCTCGAGGACCTCGAGCGCCTCGCGTCCGTTCTGCGCGGACTCAGCCTGATAGCCATCGTCTTCGAGCACCGAGACCAAGAGCTCACGGATGTCTTGATCGTCGTCGACGACCAGAACACGTTTACCACTCACCGTCGCGCAGTCTCGCAGAAAACGCCTCAGTTGCCTGGCGAGCGAGCCTTCCCTGCTGTGAGCGACGCCGCGAAAACGGCGGGTATCAGGATCGTGCCGACGACGAGCACACCCACCCAAAGTAGGAGTGTTTCGCCGTGGCACGTGCCGAATCCGCAGTCCTCGAGCGATCGCTGTCGCTCCAGGATCAGTAGCGGAAGACTCGCCGGCGATGCCACCACGGTTGTTGCCGCGAACGTCGTCGCGATGGTGGGGATCGAGCGCGGCAGGAGCCCGACGCGACGATCCGGCGCGCGCGCCGCGACCCGCGCCCAGCCGAGCGCGAAGCCCGATGCGATCACCGCGGCCGCGACCGACCAGCTGAAGCGCTCGTCGAAGGGACGCGGGACGATGATCGGGAGCGCCGCCTCGAAGAGAGTGAGGGCAAGCCAGTACGCAAGCTTGATCGTGGTGACGCGGCCGACGAGGAGTGTGAGGGTCGCACGCGAGGGTGGCGGCGCTCTTACCGGTAGGTCGTCCACCATTTCTGGAGGAAGTACAGCACCGCGATCATGATGACCGTCGTCACGAGCACCATGTAGAACTCGCCGGATTCGCCGACCTGTGCGATCACGTCACTTCCCCAGACTCATCAGATACGTGACGATAAGGCGAATGGTGGCGTCGTCCAGCGGCCCACCATCGGCGTTGCTCCATACGGGCATGATGATGCCGGGCTTGATCTTCGGCGCGTCCGAGACCCACTTGAACAGCCAGTCCGGGTCGCCCGACGCCTTCAGCGCCTTCACCTGGTCGTTGAACGGGCCTTCGATGCCGTAGCGGCCGAGGTTCGGCGCCTGCGGGACGGTGCTCGGCTTGTTCGGATCGTTGCTGTGGCAGGGCGCGCAGTACTGCGCGAAGGCGACGTCGCCGGTGGGCACGGCCGGCGGCGGACCCGGGTCGGGCTCGGTGCTCGCGCCCTCGAGGTGGGTGCGGATCGTCTGGATGTCGCCCCAGTCCTGGTCGGTGCCGTACATGATGAACGACACGAGCTGGTTGACCTGCTCGTCGTTGAACGGTCCGCCGTCCGCCTGACCCCACGCCGGCATCGAGTACTGCGGCGGGACATTGGCGTGTCCGCGGTTGATGGTGAGCGTGATGAAGTCCTGCGTCGTCTTCAGCTTGGCCGGGTCGTCCTTCAGGTTCACGTACTTGAAGTCCGGCTTGTTGAGCGGCTTGCCGGGGAGCGGTTTCCCGTTCGCGCCGTTCTCGCCGCTGCCGAGCCCCAGCTTGCCGTGGCACGGGTAGCAGAAGTTCGCGAACAGGTTCTTCCCGCGCATGATCGAGGTGGCGAGCTGGTGCTCCGCGCCGACCTCGCGCAGGTTGAGCGGCTTCCCGAAGGCCGTGGCGTCCGCGGGAACGACCTGCAGCAGGAAGTAGCCGCCGATGAGTCCGATGAGCGCGAAGAGCATGACGCCGCCCGCGATGATCTTGCGGTCGAGGTTGCTCGAGATCTCGAGCGGATCCGGAGCCGATGGGATCGGCGCGACCCAGTACGGCGTGGGCTGCTCCACGGTCGCGCCGGGCGCGTAGTGCTGCTCGAGGAGCTGCACACCGTAGACCGGTTTCTCCTCCGGCTCGACCTGCTGCTGGTGGTAGATGAGGAAGCCGAAGTACGCGATGAGCAGAACGAAGAGCAGCAGGCTCGCCGCGGCGAGCAGGATGTTGGCGTCCATCAGGCGTCCGGGATCTCGACCTGCTCGGGGTGCCACTGGTTGTCGTCGCGGCGCATGACCGTCAGAGGATTCGTGTCGACGACGAGGGCGCCGGCGACGTCGGCCACGTGGAAGAGGTCGAGGCCGCGAGGCGCGGGCCCACCCTTCTTGAGCGCGGTCTTCTTGTCGTACAGCGAGCCGTGACACGGGCAGTGGAACTGGTCCTCGGTCTTCACCCACGGGACGGCGCATCCGAGGTGCACGCACTTGCGGTACGCGGCCGCGATCGCCCCGGGGCCGTGGATGAGGAAGAAACGGCCCGCGGTGTTCAGGATCGGCTCGTCATTGGTGCTCTTGAAGGCCGAGAGGATGTCGGCCTTCTTCCCCGCGGTGATCTTCGCGCCGAGACCCTCGATCTTGATCACGCGGATGAACGGCAGGAGCAGCCCGGTCGCCTCGCCCGTCGCGAGCAGCGTTCCGGTGAGGAAGCCGATGCGCAGGAGCTGACGGCGCTTGATGCGCCCGATGGCGACGCCCTGCACCATGCCGGTGTCCTCGTGCGGCCTGATCATGGCGACGGGGCGAAGCACTGATGCGTCTCGGGCAGCGACCACGGCGCGTAGAGGTCCATGCCCGGCCCGCGCATCGACGTGCCGACGACGGTCAGGATGAGATAGGTCACCACGAATCCGGTCCAGATGGCGATCATCCATTCGCGCGTGCCCGCGCCGAACAGCCGGATACAGAGCTGCACGAGCACGAACGGCAGGAACAGCATGAGGAAGATCGGGATCACGTAGTTCGGGAGCAGCTGACCGCCGCCCGGGAAGTACGCCGTCGCGAACTCGGTGTAGCCGGGCCAGCCGAACTGCGGGTACGGCTTCTTGATGACGTAGTCGAGGCCGATGAGGCCACCGACGAGCACCGTGGTGAAGAACGTCGAGAACCACGCGCACTTGATGCCGATCTCGTTCGTGAACCAGTGGCCGATCCCGTCGCGCGAGCGGTCGATGTACGGGATCGCCGCCATGAAGACGAGCCAGAGCGTCGGCACGACGACGCCGGCGAGCCCCTTGTCCATGTGGAGCAGGAGCTCCTGCAGGTTGAGCAGATACCACGGGGCCTTCGACGGGTTCGGCGTGCAGTCGACGGTCGAGTGGTCCTGCAGCGGCGCGTTGAAGAGCGCGGCGATGAGGAACAGGCCGAGCGACCAGATCATCGCGGCGATGAACTCGATGACCAGGAGGTGCGGCCACACCATGGCCGTGTCCTCGACGCGCTTGTCGACGCGGACGACGCTGTCCTGACGGACGAACGCGAGCAGCCGGAGACGCTTCTCCTGCCCGGGGAACGGCTGAGGCCCTCTCGGTGTCGTCATTACAGCGGTCCCGAGATGCCTCCGTCCTTCCGAATGCGCCAGAAGTGGATCGCGATCAGGAACCCGGTCGCAAGCGGCAGGGCGACGACGTGCAGCACGTAGAAGCGCAGTAACGCGTTCGGGCCGAGCTGATATCCGCCGAAGAGCAGGAAGCTCACCTCGTCACCGACGGCGGGCGTCGCGCGCGCGATCTCGTAACCCACGGTGACGGCCCACAGCGCGAGCTGGTCCCACGGGAGCAGGTAGCCGGTGTACGACAGCAGGATGGTGAAGAAGAACAAGAGCGTGCCGACCACCCAGTTGAACTCGCGGGGCGGCTTGTACGAGCCGGTGTAGAAGACGCGGACCATGTGCAGGAACACGGTGATGACCATGCCGTGCGCCGCCCAGCGGTGCATGTTCCGCAGTAGCTGTCCGAATACCACGACGGTCTCGAGGTCCTTGATGTCCGAGTACGCCCACTCCGTCGTGGGGCGGTAATAGAACATCAGCAGCGTCCCGGTGAGCGTGAGCACGAGGAAAAGGAAGAACGAGAGCCCACCCATGCACCACGTGTACGGGATCGCCAGCGCGTGACGCCGCACCTTCACCGGATGCAGGTGGAGGAAGACATTGGTGAAGACCGCGAGCGACTGGTTCTTGCGCGAGTCGGGGTAGCCGTGCCGGAAGAGCGATCGCCACAGCGGGCCGGTCTTCACGCGCTGCCATACCTGACCGGGGATCTCGAGCATGCCTTAGTGCACCGCCTCCCGTTCCTTCTCCACCTTGTGCGCGCCATTGTGTCCGTTCTTCCCGTTTGCGCCGGGGTGGCCGTTCGTGATCGGCTTGTAGCCCGCGGCGAGCGCCGGGTCGTACATCGGGAGCGGCCGCATCGTCTTGCGCGCGCCCACGGTGAGATCGAGGTGGATCTCGTCGTCGAGCGATTCCTTCGGCAGCGTCCGGCCGACCGCGGGCATCACCGAGCCGTAGCGGTTCATGGTGATGGCGTCGGTCGGGCAGCGGATGACGCAGAGGGCGCAGCGGATGCACGCGGTCTCGTCGAGGAAGAAGGCGACCCCGCGGTCCCACTTCTTCGCCTCGGACACGCCGGGGATCGCGCCGTCGTCGACGACATCGCTCATGTCGACCATGTGGATGACGTCCATCGGGCAGACATCGACGCAGCCGCCGCAGATGATGCAGAGCTCGCCGATGATCTCGATGTTGAAGTTGCACTTGAGGCAGCGGTCGCTCTCGGCGACGGCCTGCGCCTGCGTGTAGCCCTGGTTCACCTCGAGGAAGAGGCCGCGGCGGTCGTGCTTGCTGAGCTTCGGCATCTCCTGCCGCGGGATGCGGTCGTAGTCGACGGACATGTTGTGGTAGACGCGCGCGAGCTCGCCCTCGCCGGCGATCTGACCGATGTTGTCGGGCGTCGATGAGCGGCGCAGCGTCACGATCTCGTGGTACTCGGGGATGTTCACCGCGTTGGCGATCGGATCGAGGAAGCGCGCGACCTGCTGGGCGGCCGAGCGGCCGTCGGCGACGGCCTCGATGATCGTCGTCGGTCCGGTGCGGTAGTCGCCGGCCATGAAGATCTTCGGGACCGCGGTCTGGAACGTGTCCGGGTCGATCTTCACGTCGCGCCAGCGCTTCACGCGGAACTCAGGGAAGTCGGCGAGGAACGTCGTGTCGGGCGACTGGCCGAGGGCGAGCAGCACGTTCTCGCACGGGATCTCGAACTCGCTGCCCTCGATCGGCTCCGGCGCTCGGCGGCCGCTCTTGTCCGGGGCGCCGAGCTTGTTGCGTACGAACTTCACGGCACGAACGTGGCCCTGCTCGTTCGCGAGGATCTCGACCGGCGACGCGAGGTATACGAAGGTCATCCCCTCGCGCTCGGTCTCGCCGAGCTCCTCCTCGTCGACGACCATCTCGTCGCGCGAGCGGCGATACACGATGAAGACCTCGTCCGCGCCAAGCCGCCACGAGGTCGACGCGCAGTCCATCGCGGTGTAGCCACCGCCGAGGACCACCACGCGCTTTCCGACCTCGACCGGCCGGCCGCGGTACGCGCGCTCGAGGAACACGATGCCGGCCATGACGCCGCGGCTGTCCTCGCCCGGGATGCCGGGGTAGTTCGGGTCGAAGCATCCGGCCGTCACGACGACCGCGTCGTGGGTGTCGTGCAGCTCCTTGAGCGAGACGTCACGTCCGACGTAGGACGAGAGGCGCAGCTCGACGTTCTCGTTCACGATGCCGTTCAGGTCGCGGTCGATCACCTCGCGCGGCAGACGGAAGGGCGGCACACCGGCGAGCGCGGTCCCGCCGGCCTGATCGAGCGCATCCAGGACCGTGACGCCGAAGCCCATCTTGGCGAGGTCGGACGCCGCCGCGAGCCCGGCGCACCCGGCGCCGATGACCGCGACCTTGCCCTGCGGCGGGCCGAAGACCGGCGCGGCGGGCTGGGTGTACGAGCGGCCGTCGACGCGGACGTTGTCGTGCGTCCAGTCCGACAGGAACTTCTTGATGTAGCGGATGGACAGCGGCTTATCGACCTCTTTGCGGCGGCACGCCGTCTCGCACGGCGCGGCGCAGACCGACCCGCAGATCGAGGCCATGGGGTTCGGGTCGAGCGCGAGCTCCCACGCCTTCTCGAACTCACCGGCTGCGGCTAGGTTCAGGTAGCCCCGGCAGTTCGTCCGGACGGGGCAGGCTTCCTGGCAGGGAATGTTGTCCTGATACCAGGAGGGGCCGACTTCGACCACCTGGTAGAGCTCTCTCATCCGGCGAGAGTCATGCTACCGACGCGTAGTGAGTCGTCAAACACGCGCGCCCATCACCGAGCGAAAGACCCTTCTTGACGGATCGGCCGTCGATTTCACCTGCGAATCGCTCCTCGTCGAGCCCGGCCGGCGCGCGGTGGTGCGGTACGTCACCGACCGCGAATGGCGCATCGGCGCGATCGACGTGAGGGTGCCCGTGGGGACCGTCACCGTCGGCCACTTCTGGGTCGACCGGCCGTACAACGTCTACCACTGGCTCGTCGACGGCCGCACGCTCGCCTACTACTGCAGCATCGCCACGGACACGACCATCGCAGCCGAGCTCGTCGCCTACACCGACCTCACGCTCGACGTGCTCATCCGCCCGAACGGTGAGGCGACGGTCCTCGATGAGGATGAGCTGCCCGACGACCTCGCACCACCGCATCGCCTGGTCATTGCGAAGGCGCGCGAGGCGCTGCTTACGAATCCGAAGGCGCTGATACGCGAGATCGAGCGAGAGAGCGCGGCTGCGACGCAAACACGAACGAGATGAGCAGACCGACGATGCCGCTGACGACGACGATCCCGGTGAGCTCGTGGATCGTCCACGAGGTGCCGAGACGCAGCACGACGACGCCGAGGTAGATCGCCCAGTACTCGAAGGGCAGCGCGAAAGCGAAGACGCGCAGAGCGAGGGCGCGCTCCGGCGAGGGGCGGAGACGCGACACGAGGAGGTCGCCGACCGCACCGGCAGCGATCGCGACCAGCGCGAACGCGATCTGCACGTCGAGCGACGCGTGGCCGCGCATAAGGATCATCGCGATGCCGTTGAGCCCGAGGATCACCGTCAGCGCGCCGGGTGGGAGGACGCCGCGCCGCAGACCGACGAGCGCGATGCCGGTGATGAGCGCGCTGAAGAGATACACGCCGAGCATCGTGCGCACGAGCGTGGCGTCGTTCGGCTTCGGACCCGCGCCGAGCACGCCCGAGTACGGGCCGGCGTAGAGCGTGAAGAAGGTGAACGTGCCGAGCAGGAATCCCAGCGACAGCACCGCGGGCAGGTTGCCGGCGAGGTCGCGGCGCGCGCGGCGATGGACGCTGGCGGCGAACGGGCCACTCGCGATGAGCGCCGCGCCCGTGCCGAGCATGAGGTGGCTCGGCGACAGGAGCGCGTCGGTCGAGAACTCGATCCCGAACATTGTGTGCCAGAGCATGTCGAAGACGCCGCCGACAGCGAAGATCGCGACGCCCGCGACCGCGTACTCGTAGCCCGCGGGGATCGCGGCGCGCCACGAGCCGACTCGCGGCTTCGCCATGACGACCGGCGCGAGCACCGCGAGCGCCGACGCCGCGAAGCCCGAGTAGAACGCGGCGTGCCAGATCGTCCAGAAGGAATCGGGCAGGCCGTAGCCGTGCGCCCAGCCGTCCCAATACAGGCCCGCGCCCATCCAGGTCACGGCGGCGATGACGATCCAGTCGTAGCGAATGCCGACAGGCGGCAAACTGGTCGCGGGCGCGGCGGTGCGCGTGATGGTCGCCATCGGACCTATATACGCGCCGCGGACCGCTGACGTTCCAGCCAGCCAGCGGCTTCGGCCGGGCTGCGGAAACGGAGACGCTGCGCGTGCGCGTACTGCGGGAGCGCCAATAGCGCCGGGTACTCGCGACGGCGGCGCCGGTACGTCCTCAGGACCCACACGAACAGCGATTCGCTCGAGAAGAACGCGCCGCGGATGGTCTCGCGGTTGCCGGTGCCCGGCCACAGCTCCTGCCCGTCGCGGATGCGCGTGATCGTGCGTGTCCAGAGCCGCCGATAGATGACCGGCAGTGAGAAGTCGAGCCAGACGATCGTGTCGGCCGCCGCCCATACGAGCTCGCGGGCGCCGCGGCCGCCGTAGTTGCCATCCACGACCCACGAGTCGGCGGTGAGCGCGTCACGGACGCGCGCCCGCAGTACCTCCGCATCAGCGAGCTTCCACTTCGGACCCCACGCGAGCGCGTCGAGCTCGATGTGCACGGCTCCGATGATCGACGCGAGGTCGCGCGCGAACGTCGTCTTGCCCGTCCCTGTGGATCCGACGATCGAGACGCGATGCGGACGCGCATCGGGCACATGCACGCGGGCGACGATATCCTCGGCCTCGCCCCCATGAAGCTCCACGAGTACCAGGCGAAGCAGCTGCTCGCGCGCGCCGGCATCCCCGTCCCCGAGGGGCGCATCGCCACGACACCCGAAGAGGCGGAAGCCGAGGCGCGCGTGCTGAACGGGACCGTCGTAGTGAAGGCGCAGGTGCACGCCGGCGGTCGTGGCAAGGCCGGTGGCATCAAGGTGGCGAAGACGCCGAACGAGGCGCGCGAGCACGCGAGCACGATCCTGCACATGCAGATCAAGGGGCTGCGCGTGCGCAAGGTGTATGTGGAGCGCGCCGCGAACATCGCGAAGGAGCTCTACCTCGGCATCACGCTCGACCGCGATCGCCGGCGTCCGGTGGTGATGCTCTCGACCGTCGGTGGCATGGACATCGAGGAGGTCGCCGCCTCGACGCCCGAGAGGATCGCGCGTGGCTGGCCCGACCCGGTGCTCGGCCTGCTTCCCTATGAGGCGCGCGCGCTGTGCTTCGACGCCGGCGTTCCCGCCGAGCAGCGCAACGCTGTAGCCGACGTCGCGCAGCGTCTTTATGGCGTGTACGCGAAGACCGACGCGACGCTCGTGGAGATCAACCCGCTCTTCATCCAGGCCGACGGCTCGGTGCTCGCCGGCGACGCGAAGCTCGATATCGACGACAACGCGCTGTACCGGCAGCCGGAGCTGCGCGAGTGGAAGGAAGTGAGCCCGGACGAGGAGGCCGAGGAGCGCGCCCGCGCGCTCGGCTTCTCGTACGTGCAGCTCGACGGCGACGTCGGGATCATCGGCAACGGCGCGGGCCTCGTCATGGGCACGCTCGACGCGGTGAAGAACGCCGGCGGGCACGCCGCGAACTTCCTCGACGTCGGCGGCGGCGCGAAGGAGTCGGTGGTGAAGGCCGCCCTCGAGATCGTGCTCGCCAATAAGAAGGTGAAGAGCGTCCTCATCAACATCTTCGGCGGCATCACCCGCGGTGACGAAGTCGCGAAGGGGATCCTCTCGGTCATCGCCCAGCACCCGCCGGCTGTGCCGCTCGTCATCCGCCTGTCGGGCACCGAGGCCGAGGCCGGGCGGAGGCTCCTCGAAGGAGCGCCGCTCGCCTCGCGCGCGACGATGGACGAGGCCGCGAAGGAAGCCGTGCGCCTGGCGAAGGCCTCGTGAGCGTCCTACTGGGGAAGGACACCAAGGTCCTCGTGCAGGGCATGGGGCGCGAGGGATCGTTCCACGCCGGTCGCATGAAGGAGTACGGCACGAAGGTCCTCGCGGGCACGAAGCCCGGCGCCGGAGGCACGAAGGTCGACGGCACGCCGCTCTTCGACACCGTCGCGCAGGCCGTCGACGCGACCGGCGCGAACGCGTCGATCATCTTCGTCCCGGCGCCCGGCGCGATGGACGCGATGCTCGAGGCGATCGACGCCCAGCTCGGACTCATCGTGTGCATCACCGAAGGGACGCCGGTGATGGACATGCTGAAGGTCACGAGCGTTCTCGAGCGCAGCGCGTGCACGCTCATCGGCCCGAACTGCCCCGGCGCCATCACGCCCGGCGAGTGCAAGCTCGGGATCATGCCGGCGGAGAACTTCAAGCCCGGTCCGGTCGGCTTCGTGTCGCGCTCGGGAACGTTGACGTACGAGATCGCCGATGCGCTGTCGCGCGCCGGCCTTGGTCAGTCGACCTGCCTGGGCATCGGCGGCGATCCGGTCATCGGCCTTCCGACACCTGACGCGGTACGGCTGCTCAACGAAGATCCGGCGACGGAGGTCATCGTCATCGTCGGCGAGATCGGCGGCAGCGCCGAGGAGCACGCCGCGGAGTACATGCGCGCGTTCGGCAAGAAGCCGGCGGTCGCCTTCATCGCGGGGCGCAGCGCACCCGCCGGAAAGCGCATGGGCCACGCCGGCGCGATCGTGTCCGGGAATCAGGGGACCGCCGAGTCGAAGGTGAAGGCGTTCGAGGCGGCGGGCATCCCGGTCGCGAACGCGCCGAGCGAGATCCCAGCGCTGGTGAAGAAGGCGCTGCACAGCTAGTCACGCGGGTCCTCGTCGCGCGTCATAGGCCGATCAAGCGCGCTCCGCACCGGTGAGAGCTCGATGTGGAACGTCTCGCCTGGCGCGGCGAAGCCCTCCCGCAGATGCAGATGCGTGTTATCGCAGAACGGCTTGTTCTTCGATTGACCGCAGCGGCAGAGCGTGGCGCGCGGCATCACCTCGACCGTCCCGTCCTCGTGCTTCACCTCGATACGACCGCGCACCAGGAGCGGACCATTGCGCATCGGCGTGATCGTGGCGGGCTCGGGGCCGCGCTCCTCAGGTCCGCCATCGAGGCGCTTGTACTGGAGCGCGCCGCTCGGGCAACGCTCGACGAGCGCCGCGACGTCGTCCGCAGAGGCCGCGTCCGGCGTGATCCAGGGGCGACTTCGAAGCGCGAACACGGCGGGCAGACGCCGAAGACACTCGCCGATGTGGATGCACTGATCGAGATCGAACGAGACCTCGATGCCGCGTCCGCGATAGACCCGCCGCGTCACATCCGGGGAGCGGGTTTGTGGTCCGGCAGGATCCAGGGCAGCGCCTCGGCCATCGGCTCCGCCAGCGCGGCGTAGTCCTGCGCCGAGATGCCGTCCTTCGCGAACTGCGCGAGCGCGGCGCCGAACGCGGCGCGCTCGGCCTTGTGGCCCTTGTCGCCGTGCATGGCCTTCCACGCGACGAGCGCGCCCTTGGCCTCGGTCATGCCGAAGAGGCGCTGGCGGTACTCGTCCCACGCCTCGCCGAGGTCGGCCTTCTCGACGGCGGCAAGCGCCGCCTTCTCGGCACGGTGGTACGCGTCGAGCCCGCGCTTCTCGTGACGGTCCCAGCCCCACGCGGCGCGGTCGATCCCGGTCTGGTCGAGCACCCGCAGGTCGGACGCGAGCCGCTCGAGGTCCTTCGGGCGCGGGTGCTTCGCCATGGCGCGATGGTATGCCTCGTGCCATCACGCTCGCTGGGGTTCGGATAACCTCGACATCCCCAACCGCGATTCGGCACGGAGGTCTCACGCTGGGTCACACGGTCGTCATCGGCGGCGGCATCTGCGGGCTCGCCGCCGGGCTCACCCTCGCCGAGAAGGGTCAGCAGGTCACCGTCCTCGAGGCGCAGGACTATCTCGGCGGCCTCGCCACGACGCTGCGCGGCAGCACCGGCGCGGGATTCGACTTCGGCCCGCACGCCTATCACGCGCGAAATCAGCGCGTGCTGAACATGTTCAAAGAGATCGCGTACGACGGCTTCCCGGCGCGCGCCAAGAACGTGCGCATCAAGTTCCGCGGCAAGTACTACAAGTACCCGCTCGAGGCGCTCGATATCGCGAAGTCCATGTCGCCGTGGCTCGCCGCGCGTGCCTTCGCCGACTACACGCTCGAGGCGATCCGCAAGAAGGTCCGGCCGAAGCCGCTCGTGTCGGCGGAGGACTGGGTGGTCCAGGCGATGGGCCGGACCCTCTACGGCCTCTTCTTCGGCCCGTACACGACGAAGGTGTGGGGCATCCCGCCAAGCCAGATGGCGGCGTCGTTCGCGCAGCACCGCATCCCGCACATCTCGCTCGCCAAGGTCGTCATGTCGTCGATGCGCAAGGGGCGGGCGAAGATCACCGGCACCGAGCACCGCTACGCGCCCCTCGTCATCGAGCTCTACTACCCACCGAAGGGCGCGGGCCTGATCAGCGACCGCATGGCCGAGCGCATCAAGAAGGCCGACCCGCGCAACCAGACGCGGACGAACACGCTCGTCACGCGCATCGAGGCGCAGGGCGACCGCGTGGTCGCGGTGTGGTGCCGCCGCGTGCCATCCACGAAGAGCGACGGGCAGCTCGTGCAGCTCGCGTCCGGGACCGAGAACGACGGCAACCCCTACCACGGCGTCGCGTCGGCCGAAGAGCGCATCGCCTGCGACAGCATCGTGAACACGGCGCCGCTCCCCGCGCTCATCGACCTCCTCGGCGACGCGGTGTCGCCCCGCGCGAAGGAGGCCGCCAAGGTCCTGCGCTTCCGTGCCCTGACCATCGTCGGCCTGCGCGTCAAGCGGCCGCAGGCGCTGCCGGCGCAGTCGATCTACTTCACCAGCAAGACGTTCAATCGGCTCTCCGAGACGCGGAACTACGGCGGCTCGGACATCTGCGCCCCCGACGAGACCGTGCTGCTCTGCGACATCACCTGCAACGTCGGCGACGAGATCTGGAACGCGTCGGCGGAGGAGCTCGGACGCCGCTGCGCCAAGGAGCTCGCCGAGGAGGGCTTCATAAAGGAGTCGGAGCTGGCCGAGAGCGTCGTGCTCCGGTCGACCTTCGGCTACCCGGTCTACGTCGTCGGCTACGAGCAGGCCATCGACACGCTCATGAAGGAGCTCATGCGTTTCCCCAACCTCGTGACCGGTGGCCGGCAGGGCCTGTACAAGTACGTCGACATGGACATCGCCTCGGAGATGGGCATCGCCATGGGCGAGTTCCTCGCCGGTGGTCAGGACAAGAAGACCGCGATCGGCGCGATACCCTACGAGGATCGAACGTTCGCTTAACGGTCGAGCGGGCGCCGGTCGTCACGTCTGGCTGACGCACGCGTTCACCGGCCAGATGCGCCGGGTGACCGCGTTCCTCCTCACTCTCATCGTCGCGCTGCTCTGGCTCATCCCGACCGCCGCCCCCGCGCAGCACCAGGCCGACGCGCAGACGCCCGCCGCCGGGATCCCCCTGGCCGGCGACTTCCGCGGCGCGGGCGGCTCGCAGCTCGTGACGATCTCCGACCCGAACGACAGCCTCGCGATCCGCATCCAGCTGCTCGATCGCGACCCGGTCACGGGGAAGTTCGTGCCGACCGACTGGTACGCGTCGACGGCCGGCGCCTTCGACCTCGGGAGGATGAAGTGGGCCGCGACGGACGCGAACTTCGACGGCAAGACCGATCTCGTCGCGCTCTACGACGACGGCGGCACGAACGTGCGCCTCCTGGTGTGGCTCTCGACCGGGACGAACTTCGCCTTCACCGGTGCCGCGGGTTGGTGGTCGTCGACCGCCTACGCGTGGTCGCGGACGAAGGCGGTCATGGCCGGGAACTTCTCGGCGGTCGGCCACTACGGCCTGCTCTTCATCTACCAGTACGACAACTTCGACATGCGCATCCACTACCTGGAGTCGGACGGCACGAAGTTCATCTACACCGGCAACCAGGGCGTCTACGACTCCGGGCCCGGCCAGTACGACACCGCCCGCGCGCGCTTCGTGATCGGGCGATTCACGCGCACGACCGGCCCCGACCAGATCGCGAGCGTCTACCAGTACGACAACTTCCAGATCAAGGTCCACGTGTGGGACCCGACGCCCGGCGGTCTGCAGCCGGTGAACGGCTGGGGCGGCGTGTGGGCCTCGGATGTAAACACGTACGACATCAGCAAGGCGAAGTTCGCCGCCGCGGACGTCGACGGCGACGGCAAGACGGACCTCCTCGGCTTCTACTGGTACGGCGACGGCTCGGTGCGCGTACACGTGTTCAAGGGCTCGCAGAACCTCGCGCTCGTCTCGACCGTCGGCGTGGCGAACTTCGCGCCGTTCACCATGCCCTGGCTCGAGACCAAGGTCGTCGCCGGCGACTTCAACAAGGACGGGAAGGGCGACCTCGCGCTGCTCACCTCGCTCGTCGACGGGTCGTCACATGTCGGGACGCTGCTCTCGAACGGGACGACCATGACGTGGTCGAGCGACGGCTTCGTCTCGGCCGCGGGCCTCAACAATCGCTGCACACGCTGTTGGCCTCTCTCCGGCCAGCTGCTCCTGGCGGGCGACAGCCCGAACCATCGCACGCTCGCGGTGAAGATCGACAACGCGCCTGACGCGCGCCCGCACTACGGCATCAGCCAGGCCGACATCATGGTCGAGCTCCTGGTCGAAGGGTTCATCACGCGCCTGGCCGGCTACTTCCACTCGCAGGATCCCGGCACGGTGGGCGCAGTTCGCTCGGTCCGGTACTCGGACCGCTACACGACGCCGATGGTGCGCGGCGTGCTCGTCGCGTCCGGCGCGTCGCAGACGACGAGCGACTACATCAACGCCGACGTCGCGAACGGCAACTACGTCATCGTGTCGCCGCAGTTCGGCGAAGGAGCGTCGTTCTTCCGCGCCGGGTACGACGGCAAGGTCGCGCCGCACAACCTCTTCACCACCGGCGCCGCCATCCGGCAGGGCGCCGCGAACGAGGGCGGCGCCGGCCCGATCACGGTGCCGTCGTGGGACTTCCTCACGAGCGCCCAGCACACGCCGACCGCGGGCGGGTTCTTCGGCAGCGTGCCCGCCTCGCGGATCGACATCCCGTACCGCCCGACCGCGGCGGTGCGCTACCTGTACGACGCGCCCTCGAACACGTACGCGCGCTATCAGAGCAATGGCATCGACTACATCCGCGAGGTCGACGCCGCCAACAATGCGCCGATTAACGCGCGCAACGTCGTGGTGATCAACACCGACGTCATCACGACGAACATCCAGGAGGACGCCGGCGGAGCGTTCAGCCTCGACATGCGCCTCACCGGCACCGGCCCGGCGACCGTCTTCCGCGACGGCCGGCGCCAGGACGGCACGTGGTACCGCCCGACGTGGTTCGACCCGTTCCTCTTCATCTCGCAGAACGGCGAGCGGATCCTGCTCTCACCCGGACAGACCTGGATCCACATCGTCCCGACGGACTGGCAGATCCCCTCGAGCTAGAAGCGGATCAGCCCGAGGATCGCGCCGGTCACGAAGAGGCCCACCACCGGATAGCCCGCGACGATGAGGAAGAGCATGTCCTTCCGGTCGTTGAACAGGTGGTCGGCGAGCATCGCCGGCGCGACGAGCCCGATCCCGCAGAAGAGACCGATCTTCGCGCCGCCCTCGATCGTCTGCGTCCCGGTCTGGATCAGCAGGTACGCCAGCACGTAGGACGAGACGAGCGCGCCGATCCCGGTGAGCGCGATGAGCAGGCTCAGCGGGCGGCTCCCGGCCATGGTCGCGCGGGCGTGGCCCTCCCATTCCATCCACTTCTTGCCGAAGACCGACTGCGAGAACCAGAGCGAGCCGAGGAACATGTTCGCGATCGTCGCGACGATGATGCCGACCCAGTTCATCCCTTCCCTCCTGCGCCGGCACGAGGATACGTAGGCTGTCGACATGGAGAGCGTCGACCCGTTCCGCCGGTTCCGGGTCCCGGTCGCCCTCGTGGCCGGCGCGCTCGCATACGGGACGCTCGGCTACACGCTCATCGAGGGCTGGTCACCGTTCGACGCCTTCTATATGACGCTGACGACGATCTCGACGGTCGGGTTCGGCGAGATCCATCAGCTATCGACGGCCGGCCGCGTCTTCACGTCCACGCTCATACTCGGCGGGACCGGCGCGATCCTCTACACCTTCGGCGTATTCGCCGAGACCGTGGCCGAGGGTCGCTTCGGTGAGTACCGGAGGCAACGGCGGATGCGGCGCGACATCGACCAACTGCGCGACCACTTCATCGTGTGCGGCTACGGGCGCGTCGGCACGCAGGTCGTGCGGGAGTTCGAGGACAACGGCGTCGCCTATGTCGTCGTCGACAACAATCCCGAGCCGCTCGCGCGGCTCCGGCGCGAGGATCGCTCGTACATCGAGGGAGACGCCGCGTCCGAGGACGTGCTCCACAAGGCGGGCATCACGCGCGCGAAGGGCCTCCTCGCGGTCGTCGACTCCGACGAGCGCGTCGTGTACATCACCCTCGCGGCGCGTGCGCTGAATCCCAAGCTGTACATAACCGCGCGCGCGGGGCAGCCGGAATCAGCGCGCCGCCTCGAGCTCGCCGGTGCGAACCGCGTCGTCTCGCCGTACGGGATGGCGGGTCGCCTGATGGCGCAGCACGCGATCCGTCCGGCGGTCGTGGACGTGATCGAGACGATGCAGCACGCCGGCAGCGACGTCGGCATCGAGGAGATCCTCGTGTCAGAGGAGTGCCGCGTGCGCGGACGCACGCTGCGCGACGCCGGCCTTCTCGAGAAGGGACAGGCGCGCCTCCTCGCGATCCGCCGCCGCGACGGCACGCTGCACGTGAATCCCGACGACGACCTACGCATCGAGGGCGGCGATCTGGTGATCGCGATGGGCTCAGGCGCGGACCTCGGCGCGACGGCCGCGCTCCTCGCCTAGCGGTCCGGAGGCTCAGGTCGCTTCGCGCGCGAGCGCGAGGAGTTCGTCGATGATCGAGTCGAGCATCACGACCGGAAGGCTGAAGTGACCGTGTCCGTCGCGCAAACGTGCACGCGCGCCGGGGATGTGCTCGGCGAGCCATCTTCCGTGCGCGAAGGGCACCGATGTGTCCGCGCTTCCGTGCCAGATCGCAACAGGACGCCGGATCGCGTCAAGATCGAAGCCCCAGTCAGCGACCTCCGCGAGATCGTCGTCGAGCCATCCAAACACTCCGGACGCTTGCGAGTGGCGGAATGACGCCGCGACGAATTCAGCGAACGAAGACGCGAGCGGCGCGTCAGGTGGTGTCCCGTCTCGTCGCAGCCAACCCCGCACGGCCTCCGTCTCCAGGTGGGCGACATCGGCCGCGACGCTTTGAAGATGGGCCTCGAGCGCTTCCGCACCCCGGAGCGCGGCAGAGTACTCGGCGACGTTGCCCGCGTTCATGCCCTGGAGCCAGTCCAGACCGTGAGCGGCGTACGGTGCGACCCCAGCGATCGAGGCCGCTGCGAGGCAGCGATCGGCGAGGACCGCGGCGCAAGCGATCGCGCGCGGTCCCCCGCCGGACCATCCGAGCGTGACGAAACGATCCGCGCCGAGCCAGCTCAGGGTCGCATCTACATCTCTCGCCGCGTCAGCGACGCGATGGCGCGGTTGGCGCGTCGACCGCCCGTAGCCGGGACGGGAATACGTCACGAGACGGAGACCGCGCGCCGTCGCGAGACGCTCGAGGGGCTCGAACGACGTGGCCGCCATCGGCGTCCCGACGTGAAAGATGAGCGGCATGGCACCGGCCGGTCCGGCGCGTAACACCTCGAGTACGCGGCCGTCGGTCTCCAGTCGCTCGAAGCTGCTCACCGTCTCGACTAGCGGCCGCGGAGCCCCGGCACGAGCATCGGCACCTCGCGAGCGTAGCGGTCGTACGCGTCGCCGAACTCGCCGCGCAGCAGGCGCTCCTCGGCGACGGCGCGGATCCAGAAGGTCGGGAGCGTGACCAGGAGCGTGCCCGCACAGAGCACGAGGTTGCCGGTGGCGAGACAGGCGCCGATGAAATGGAGCGCGAGCCCGGTGTACACGGGGTGACGGACGCGCGCGAACGGACCGGTGCGCACGATCTCGTGCCCGGCGTGGATCTCGAGGACCAGGTCGTAGTGACGCCCGAGCGTCACGATCGCCCACAGCGACACGCCGACGCCGACGACGCAGAGCGCGAGGCCGACGGCCTGTAGCCCGCCGCCTATATCGACCTCCGGCCCGATCCGCTCCCACGCGACGACGTACGGGATCCAGAAGAAGTACGGAAGCCACTGCGCGACGCCGGTCGCGGTGCGCACGCTCGCGCCCCGCTTCGCGACGGCGCGAGCCCGCGCGACCTGTGCGGACAGGATGAACAGGACGCCGGCGGCCACGAACACGATCGAGACGACGTCGCGCGGGATCATGCGAGGGCGTCGCGGAGGCCGAGCGCCGAGAGCGCATTGGACCCGTCCTCGTCGTGGCGGAAGTAGGCGTACACATCCTTGCCGGCATCGCGGATCGCACCGAGCCGGGCGGCCCACGTCTTCACCCGGTGCCGCGTGTATCCCTCGCGCCGGCGCAGCCGCACATAGGCGAAGTCGGCCGTCGTCCCGATCGTGTCGATGGGCGAGGGCTTTGCCTCACCCTCGGCGTGCACGAGAGCGACGTTGGCCGTCCGCAGCAGCTCGTACACGTCCTCGACGTACCACGACGCGTCGCGGACCTCGAGCGCGCAGCGGAGGTCGCGTGGCAGCGAGGCGAGGAACATCGCAAGGCGATCGTCGTCGCGCTTCACCCACTTCGGCGTCTGAAAGAGCACGGGCCCGAGCCGCGGCCCGAGAAGGCGCGCTCGCTCGAAGAACACGGGCAGCGTCGTCGCGGGCTCCCGGAGCTGCTTCACGTGCGTGATCTGCTGCGAGGCTTTCAGGCCGATGAGGAAGTCGTCGGGCGTTTGAGACGTCCATACGGCGATGTTCTGATCGGTGGGCAGGTGCCGGAACGTGTAATTGATCTCGATTGTCTTGAACTTCGTCGCGTAGAACGCGAGGAGATCCTTCGACTTCATGCCCTTCGGGTAGAACTTCGGCCGCCACGACAGATACGACCACCCCGAGCAGCCGATGTGGGCGCTACTCGTCGTTTTCCCTCACCGCGTGGCGGCCGAGCACCGCGTAGGCGATGCCGGCGGCGAGCGAGTTCGCCCGCTTCAGGTTCGCGAGGAGGTCGAGGTGCAGGCTCGACGTGTCGATCGACTCGCGCAGTCCCTCATGGAGCCGCTGGATGTGCTTCTGCCGCAGCTGGCGCTCGAGCAGGTTGATGCGCGTCTTGTGGCGGATGACCTTCTCCGCGATCGACGCGTCCTGCGACGCGAGGGCCGAGAGCGCGAGCTCGAGGTTCTCGATGACCATCGCGAACACATCCGCGATCTCTCCCCAGCCCTGGGCGCTGAAGGTGTGCCCGCCGCGGATCTTCTTCTCGGCGAGCTCCATGAGGTTCTTCTCGATGACGTCGCCGATCTCCTCGAGGTTCGCGATGACGAAGATGAGTGCCGTCTCGCGCTCCGACTGCTCCTCGGTGAGCGGATGCGCGCCGAGCTGGATAAGGAACTGCTTGATGTCCTCCTCGAGCCGGTCGATCACGTCGTCGCGCGAGACGACCCTCCGCATCAGCGCCTCGTCGTTGCGCTCGAGGACGGCCACCGACTCCCTCAGCGACCGCACGACGACGTCGCCCATGCGGAGCGTCTCGCGCAGCGCCTGGCCGAGCGCGACGGCCGGCGTGTCGAGGGTCTGTGGATTCAGGTAGATCGCCCCCACGTCGGTCGTCCCCCGCTCGGGGATGAGTCGCGTGAACGCGCTCGCCGCCCAGTCGCTCGCCGGGAGGAAGAGCGCGGCGACGACGACGTTGAAGATGGTGTGCGCGTTCGCGATTTGCCGCGGCACGTCGGGCGCGGTGCGCGACACGAGGTCGGCGAACGGCGCGATGAACGGGTAGAACAGGATGACCCCGACGACCTTGAACGCGGCATGCGCCGCGGCCACGCGACGGGCCTCGGCGTTCTGGCCGATCGCGGCGAGGAGCGCCGTCACCGCCGTGCCGATGTTCGCGCCGAAGATGATCGGGATCGCCGCGACGAGCGGAAGCGCGCCGGCCGTCGCGAGCGACAGCGCGAGGCCGATGATCGCGGCGCTCGAGCGCACCGCGCCGGTGAGCGCGGCCGCGATGAGGAGCAGGAGCAGCGGCTGGTCGGTGAGGGCGCGCAGCAGATCGCCGAACAGCGCGCTCCTGGTGAGCGGCGCTGTGCCATCGGCGACGAGCTTCATCCCGAGGAACAGGAAGCCGAAGCCGAGGATCGCCTGCCCGATGTAGCTTATGGTGCCGCGCGCGCTCGCCCACAACACGAACCCGATGAAGACGACCAGCGGCGAGAGCGCGAGCAGATCGAACGCGAGCAGTTGCACCGTCACGGTCGTGCCGATATCGGCGCCGAGGATCACGCCGATCGTCTGTCGCAGCGACAGCAGCCCGGCCGACGCGAAGCCGACGAGCATGACGCTGGTCGCGCTGGACGACTGCAGGACCGCGGTCACGCCGGCCCCGACGAGCAGCGCCTTCAGCCGGTTCCCGGTGAGCGTGGACAGCAGGTGACGCAGCCGCGTGCCCGCGGCGCGCTGCAAGCCCTCGCCGACGAGGCGCACGCCGTACAGCAGGAGCGCGGTGCCACCGAGGATCGCGAAGAGGACGAGGTCCGCTGAAGTCATGTCGGCGCAGTATCGCGCCGGAGGTTATTTCGCGACGGTGAGGGTGGCGCGGCCCGACCCGCCGTTCGCGAGGACGACGACCGCGGCGTCGCCCTCGTTCGGCGGTGCGGAGAAGCTGATGCGCGCGGTGCCGCTCGCATCGGTGGTCGCGGATCCGATGGTGATGACGCCGACGGAGAGCGTGACCTGCTGATTCACCTGCGGCACACCGTTCGCGATCAGGAAGATCGTCGCGGTGACGAAGCCGCCGGGCAGGACCTTCGTCTTGTCGAGGATCACGTTCACGGCGAGCGGCCCTGCGGGCGCAGCGCCCTTCACCGTGATCGGGGTCTTCACCGTCGCTTCGTTGCCGGCGCGATCGCGCGCGACGAGCGTGATGGTGAGCGCACCCGCGGGCGCGGTGACGAAGTCCGTGAACGAGCCGTCCTGGTTGATGACGATGGTGCGGTCGTTGAGGATGACGGTCGCGCCGGGCTCGGCCTTGCCGCTCACGGTGATGTTCGGTCCGTCCACCGCGTCACCGCTCTTCGGCGACGTGAGCGCGAGCGCCGGCGGCTCTCGATCGAGCACGACGGTGTACGAGGAGTGCGCGACCGCGTCCTGGCCCGACAGGAGCGTCAGCGCGATCGCGTTCGGCCCGTCGCGCAGCGTGAGCGCCGCGGTAAAGGCGCCGGCGGCGTCCGGTGCCACGTTCGACACGACCGCGCCGTTCAGCGCGACCTCGACCGTTCGCCCGGCTGCGAGGGCGAACGCGGGGACCTCGCCCTTAAGCGCGAGCGCCGGGTCCTTCGTGAAGTCCGGGAGGCCCTGGACGACGGGATCGGCCGCGCTGACGCTTCCACCGCCGTTCGGGAGGTCGATCGACCGTGTGCCCTGACCCTGAGGGAAGACGTCGCCCAGGGACGACGAGAGATCCGATGCGCCGCGGCCGAGCGCGCTCCCGATCAGAGGCGTGGCGTACGCGACGAAGAGGCCCGCGACGACGAGGATCGCGCCGGTCAGCGCGGGAACGGCGCGCGGCAGGCGGGCCTGCACGCCGGTGCCACGGGCGACCGCGCGGAACTGGTCACGTGGGACGCGCGCCCGACGGGTGTCTGCGCGCCGCATCGCCTTCACAAATAGGCCTAACGCTGAAAATAGCGAAAGGGCGTCGGCCCGATGGCCGCCGCCCTCCGCTGGTGGGTGGGATGAGGGGCTTTCACATGAAGGCTGGTCTTCGCGTTACATAACGCTCAGACCGGGTCTGGTGTTTCGTCCTCCCCGCGATGTTTAGTCAACCATGACTCGCTGGGTGGGACTGTACTGCTGGACAAAAGACCCCGCAAGAGGGTCGGAATAGCCCTTTCGGCCTATCCGGGCGCCTGTGCGACACTCGCTCCATGGCCACGGAGCCCAAGCCGGCCACCTCGCCGAAGGGTCTGGAGGGCGTCGTCGCGACGACGACCGCCATTTGCAAGGTCGCCGACAACTCCCTTATCTACCGCGGCTACCCCATCGAGGAGCTCGCGACCAAGGCGGAATACGAGGAGGTCGCATACCTGCTCCTGAACGGGGACCTGCCCGGCAAGGCCGAGCTGCGTGACTTCAAGGCCGAGCTCACCAAGCACCGCGCGCTCTCCCCCCTGCTCCGTCAGATCCTCCAGGAGATCTCCGAGAGCGGCACGGCGATGGACGTCATGCGCACCGTCGTGTCCGCCGCCTCGACCGAGGATCCGGCGGAGGGCGACAACTCGCGCGAGGCCGAGTACCAGAAGGCCGTCCGTCTCACGGCGAAGATGCCGACGATCCTCGCCGCCTACATGCGGCGCCGGAAGGGCCAGCAGCCGGTGCCGCCGGACGCGGCCCTCGGCCACGCCGCGAACTTCGCGCGGATGGCCGGTCTTGAGCATCCACGCGCGGCGGAGATCCTCAACACCTGTTTCATCCTCCAGGCCGAGCACGGCCTCAACGCTTCGACCTTCACCGCGCGCGTCGTCGCCGGCACGAACGCCGACATGCACGCCGCGGTCACCGCCGCGTTCGGCGCGCTCAAGGGACCGCTCCACGGCGGCGCCACCGACGGGACGATGAAGATGCTCGAGGAGATCGGATCGCCCGAGCACGTCGACGCGTTCGTCGAGCAGGCCATCGCGAAGAAGTACAAGTTCTCCGGATTCGGCCACCGCGTGTACAAGACCGAAGATCCGCGCGCGAAGTACCTCCGCCGCTTCGCGAGCGAGCTGCAGAAGGACTGGAAGGGCCCGAAGTACTTCGACATCCAGGAGAAGCTCGGCGCCGCGATCGTGGCCCGTCGACCGAAGATGTCGCCCGCGGCCGCAGAGAAGGTGAACGTCATCAACGTCGACTACTACGCGGCGACGACGTACACGTTCCTGGGGATCCCCGCGGACCTCGGCACGTCGATCTTCGCGGTCGGCCGCATCGCCGGGTGGTGCGCGCACATCATGGAGCAGCACAGCGACAACCGACTCATCCGCCCGGAGTCCGAGTACACCGGGCCTCTCGGCAAGGGCTACATCCCGATCGCCGAGCGCTAGCCTCAGGCGCACGATGACCGGCGCGGAGTCGTGGGCGAACTTCTATGTGATGGTGGGCGGCGCCTCCGCGGCGCTGACCGGACTCGTCCTGGTCGCCGTCTCGCTCCACCTGCGGGCGATCCTCGCTCACCCGCTCTATCGGGACCGCGCGATGGCGAGCCTGCAGGGCCTCGTGACCGCGCTCATCCTGTCCGGCGCCGTCCTCACGCCGCAGCCGCTCGCCGCGCTCGGTGTCGAGATCGCGTTCATCGGCGTGCTCTGGACCCTGCGCTACCTGTTCTTCGTGCGCTTCTTCCGCGGCCTCAGACCGGGCCGCCGCGACGCCATGTGGATCTCGGAGTGGGCGCTGTGGTTCGTTTGGATCGCCGCGTTCGTCATCACCGGTGCGCTTCTCGTCGTCGGCGAGCCGCGCGCGCTGTACATCCTTGCGGCCAGCACGGGGGTCGGCCTAATGACCGTGGTGTGGAACGCGTGGGTGCTGCTCGCCGAGGTGAGCGGCTAGGGGTCGAAGCTCGCGAGGGCCGCGTCCCAGGCGATCTCCGACGCGACGATGCCGAGGCTGACCTCGTCCAGCTTCTCGTTCGTGACGCGCTGCGTCGAGACCGCGAACACAATGTCGCCGTCCCAGCGCGTATTGAACGGCTGGATCGCGCGCGCGAGCGAGGCGTGCACCTGGCGCGTGACCGAGCGGAGCTGCAACGGATCCAGCTTCTGGTCGGTCACGAGCATGGTGAGGTTCGTGTTCTGCGTGACCCCGCGCGCGCGACCGGCCGGCGGATCGTACGCGCCGTCCTCGGCGACGACGTCCTCGGCATGACGGCGCTTCCCCGTCGCGACGTCGCGATTGCCGCGCACGACGTCGCCGTGGCGATCGACGATCGCGCCGTACGCGTTGATGACCGTGAACACGGCGATGCGCGTCGCACCGGCGTGGCGGAAGGCGCCGCCCTGACCGGACAGCTCGGCCGTGGCGCCGTGTCCGGCGGTCGCAGACGCGCCCGCGCCGTGCGGCCCGAGCGGAAACCGACCCGGACGCGCCGCGCGCACAGCGGCACGGCCGAGCTCCTTGTCGGGATAGATGGCGTTTTCGCGCCGGCCGTAGTCGAAGATGATCGCGCCGGAGACGAGGGCGATGTCCATCCATTTCGTGGAGTAGCCGCGGCGTGCGAACAGCTCGGCCGCGACGCCGGTGGAAGCCTCGAGGCCGTAGAGAGATCCACCCGCGAAGCAGATCGCGTTCGTGAGCGTCAGATGCTCGCCGTTGATGCCGGGCGAGCCACCACGCACGTCGATGTGGAGCGATGCCACCTCCGGGAAGTGGAAGACGGTGCATCCGGTCGGGCCCTCGACGTACTCGGCGACGCCGATCTCGAGGCCCGGGAAGTCGACGTCGAGCCAGCGCTTCGCGTCGATCTCGGTCCGCGGCGTGGGCCGGACGGTGTCGTTGCTGGACTGCATCACGCCGAAAGGGACGCGCGGATTTGCGGGTCGGTGGCGATACGCACCGCGACGGAGGCGAGCATCTCGGCGGTGATCATCGCGTTGGTGTGCGCGAGATCGGTGGCCGACGCCTCGCGCATGACGTGCGAGTGCCCCGAGATCTCTGTGGTCGACACCGGGAAG
>DASQIF010000101.1:0-7680 GCA_035631715.1 Candidatus Acidiferrales bacterium | reverse complement strand
GTGCTCCTTGTAAAGCAGCGCGGCGGCCCGTTCGCCGACGCGTGGTTGCTCCCGGGCGGTGGCGTCGACGATGGCGAGTCGCTCGAGACCGCGCTGCGCCGCGAGATGCGCGAGGAGACCGGCTGCGAGCTGGATGCGATCGTGCCCGTCGCGACCTACGAGGTCGACGAGCGGACGCAGGACTTCAAGGCGCTGGTGCATCTCTTTCGCGCGCGTGCCATCGGCGAGCCGCGACCCGAGGACGGATCCGCGGTGCGTTGGTCCGCGCCGACCGACGCGGGCTTCCATCCGGCGCTGCGACGCGAGCTTGTCGACGCCGGGCTGCGCGTCGAGGACGAGCGCGCGCTCGAGGCGGCGCTCCGTGCGACGAACGTCACGATGCGCCGGGTCTAGAGCCGCACGATCGTCGCGCCTTCCCCACCCTCGCTCTGCGCGGCCGGCGCGATCTCGCGCACGAGCGGGTGCGACGCGAGCATCTCGCGCACCGCGGCGCGCAGCGCGCCCGTGCCTTTGCCGTGCACGATGCGCAGGCGATCGATGCCCGCCACCGCCGCGTCGTTGAGATAACGGTCCAGCACCGCCAGCGCCTCCTCGGCGCGCGCGCCCCGCAGGTCGAGCTGCAGCGGAACGCTCGACGCGCTGCCGGCCACCACCGGCCGGGTCGAGCGGAGCGGCTGATCCGGCGCCGGGGCCTCGCGCAGGCTGGACACCGGGACCCGAAGGCGCAGCGGCCCCGCGGCGACCTCGGCCATCCCGCGGTCGTCGACCGCGAGCAGCGTCCCGGCATCGGACACGCCATCGACGAGCACCGGCGACCCGACCGCGATCGGCAGGGTGACCGGCGGCGGCTCCGGCTCGTCGGCGCTCTCGCGCGTGCGCTCCGCCGACGCGAGCGCCTCGCGCGCCTCGTCGACCAGGTTGCGCTTCGCCGCCTTGTCGCGCGCCTGCTCCGCCTGTCGCAGCGCGCGGCGCGCCTGGAGGATGAGCTCGTCGGCCTCGGTGCGCGCCCGGCGCAGCGCGCGTTCGGCGTCGTCGCGCACCTTCGCCGCCTCGCGTTCCGCGTCGGTCACCGCGTGCCGAGCGTCCGCGGCCGCGATGCGGGCCTCGTCGAGCGCACCCGCCAGCTCGCTGCGCTCCCGCTCGGCCTCGCGCAGCGTGCGCTCGAGGGAACGGTGCAGCTCCGAGAGATGCGACTCGGCCTTGCGGAGCACTCCGGTGTCGAGGCCCAGCCGTGACGCGATCGCGAAGGCGTTCGACGCGCCGGGCAGCCCCACGTGCACGCGATAGGTCGGGCGCAGCGTCTCGCGATCGAACTCCACGCTGGCGTTCGCGACGCCGGTCGTGGAGAGCGCGAAGGCCTTCAGCTCGGGGTAGTGCGTCGTCGCAGCGACGAGCACGCCGCGCTCGAGCAGCGTCTCGAGGACGGCCATCGCGAGCGCCGCGCCCTCGTCCGGGTCGGTGCCTGCGCCGAGCTCGTCGAGGAGCGCGAGGTCGCCCTTCTCGGCCTCCGCGTGCGTGGCCACGACGTTGCGCAGGTGCGACGAGAACGTGGAGAGCGACTGCGCGATGGACTGCTCGTCGCCGATGTCCGCGAACACGCGCTTCACGATCGGCACGCGGCTGCCTCGCTGCGTGGGGAGGTGCAGGCCGCACGCGGCCATGAGGATGAGGAGGCCGATCGTCTTCAGCGTCACCGTCTTGCCGCCGGTGTTCGGCCCCGTGATCACGACCGCGCGGAAGTCCGTCCCCAGGCGCACGTCGATGGCCACGACCTCGCCGCCGCGCGCGACGAGCAGCGGATGGCGCGCCTGCACCAGGTCCAGCTGACCGTCCGCGTCGAGGACCGGCCGCTCGGCGTCCTGCGCGTCGGCGAGCTGCGCCTTCGCCATGGCGAGGTCGACGCGGGCGAGCGCGGACACCACCGCGTCGAGCTCGGTGGCGTCCTTCTCGACGCGCCGCGAGAGCTCGTCGAGGATGCGCTGGACCTCGGCCTTCTCGGCGAGCTCCGCCTCCCGCAGCGCGTTGTTCGCCTCGAGGATCTCGAGCGGCTCGATGAAGACGGTCTGCCCGCTCGCGGACTGGTCGTGGATGATCCCCTTCACCGCACCGCGCATCTCGCTCTTGACCGGCACGACGTAGCGACCGCCGCGCTGTGTGACGATCTGCTCCTGCAGCGCGCGCACGAGATCCGGCGAGCGCAGGAGCCCGTCCAGGCGCTGCTGCAGGCGCGCCTGCGCGGCCCGCAGCTCGGCGCGGAGCGACCCCAGGCGCGGGCTGGCGCGGTCGAGGACCTCGGCGGTGCCCGAGATCGCGTGCTCGATCGCCTCGGCCAGCGGCAGCGGCGGCCGTGCTAAGCGCGCGAGGGCCGCGAGCGGCGCATACGGGTGCACGTCCTCGAAGAGCTTCTTCGCCGCGCGGACCGTGTCGGCCGTCTCGAGGAGCTGGTGCGGGTCGAGGGCGCCGCCGAGCCGCGCGCGTCGCAGCGCGTCGCGGATGTCGCGGGCCCCGCCGATCCCGGCGGACGGCTGGGCGCGAAGGAGCGTGCGCGCGGCGGCGGTCTCGTCCTGCAGCCGCTCCGCCTCGCGAAGGTCGGTCGTGGGCGCGATGGCCTCCGCCAGCTCGCGGCCGGGGATGAAGGACGAGCGCTCCGCGAGGAGCGCGCGCACCGCCGGCAGCTCGAGCGTCGCGAAGGAGCGCTCGGTGATGCCGGTCACGGCCGGCTCACGCCCTTCGCGCCGCGGATGTAGAAGCGCCACATGCTCGCCGAGGTGTCGCTGGCGGCGATGCCGATCCGCGTCGTCCGCACGATGTCGCGCGGCGCGGGCGGCTCGCCGGCGCGCAGGTGCAGCGCCGAGCGCACCAGATCGAGCCCGGTGTGGGCGGTGGTGAGCCCGAACCCGCGGCCGAGGAGGCCGGGGCCGGCCAAGACGCGCGTTCCCTCAGCGAAGCCCGCGATCGGATCCGCGCCGCGCAGCAGCACCGCGCCGGCGACGCCCGGAACGTGCGCGACCACATTCATGCAGTGATGGTTGCCATAGATGTAGTACACGTACGCCACTCCCGGCTTCCCGAACATGACCGACGTGCGCGGCGTCGGTCCGCGGAACGCGTGCGATGCCGGATCGAGATGGCCGAGATACGCCTCGACCTCCACCAGCCGCGCCGCCTTCCGTACGCCGCCGTCATCGTAGACGAGCACGCGCCCCAGAAGGTCGCGCGCGACGAGAAGCGTCGATCGTGCGTAGAAAGCGCGTGGGAGGCGGGCGCCGAGCGTTATATCTTGCGGCGCGGGTCGAGGGCGTCGCGAAGGCCGTCGCCGATGAAGTAGATCGACAGCACGATGAGGAAGATGCACGAGCCCGGGAACAGCACCCAATGCGGCGCGATGTCGAGGAAGTTCGCGCCGTCGAAGAGGATGCGACCCCACGTCGGGACGTCGCTCGGGAAGCCCAGGCCGAGGAACGAGAGCGTCGACTCGGTGATGATCGCGCCGCCGACGCCGATCGTCGCGGCCACGAGGACCGGGCTCAGTGTGTTCGGGATGATGTGCTTGAAGATGATGCGGCCGTCCTTGTCGCCGACGCACCGTGCCGCTTCGACGAACTCCTTCTGCTTCAGCGACAGGAACTGCGCACGCACCAGACGCGCGACCGGCATCCAGTTGAGGATGGCGATGACGAAGACGACGAGCAGGAAGATGCCGACTTCCGGACCGAAGGTAGATTTCAGGCTCTCGCGGAAGAGGTACACGAGGACGAGCAGGAGCGGGAGCGCCGGGAGCGACAGGAACAGGTCGGTGATGCGCATCAGCGGGTTGTCCGCGCGATTGAAGTAGCCGGCGAGCGACCCGACGGTCATGCCGAGCGTGACCGCGAGGATCACCGCGGTGATCCCGACGGCGATCGAGATGCGGCCGCCGTTCAGCACACGCGCAAGGAGGTCGCGGCCTTCATCGTCGGTGCCCATCGGGTGCGTGAACGACGGACCCGCGAGCGTGTTCGTGAAGTCGAGCTCGGTGCCCTTGTCCGCCCAGAGGTAGGGCCCGAAGAGGCTCGCGAACACGAGGATCACGAGCACGACCAGACCGGTCATGGCCAGCTTGTCGCGGGTGAACGCGTACCAGGCGTCGCTCCAGAGCGAGCGGGGCGGACGCATGACCTCCTGAACGCCGATCGCGGTGGTGGAGGTCTGGGCCTGCGTCGCCATCTAGGTGTATCGGATCCGCGGGTCCAGCACGCCGTACAGGACGTCGGCGACGAGATTGAACAGCACGACGAGCACGGCGAAGATGAAGAGCACCGCCGTCACGACCGGGGTGTCGCCCAGCAGGATCGAGCGCACCAGCAGCTCCCCGATGCCCGGGACGTGGAAGATCTGCTCGGTCACGATCGCGCCGCCGAAGACGGCCGGGATGCCGAGGGCGACGAGCGTCACGACCGGGATGAGGCTGTTGCGCAGCACGTGGCGGATCACCACGAGTCGCTCGTTGATGCCCTTCGAGCGCGCCGTGCGCACGTAGTCGAGCGGCAGGTGCTCCAGCATCTCCGAGCGGATGTAGCGCGTGAACACCGCGGCGTCGAAGAGGCCGAGGACCGCGATGGGCATGATCGATTGCCGGAGCTGTTCGGTGAGCGAGCCGAAGTCCGTGATCTTGAGGTTCGAGTTGTAGATGAAGGGCAGCCAGTGCAGCTTCACCGCGAAGATGATGATGAGCAGCAGGCCGGTGAAGAACGTGGGGACTGAGAAGCCGGCGTAGGTCGGGATCGAGATCGCGTGGTCGAGCCACGAGTTGCGCCTGACGGCGGCGAGCATGCCGACGGGCAGCGCGATGACGAGGCCGACGACGTACGCGACGCCGACGACGGCGAGAGTGTTCGGCAGCCGCTGCAAGATGAGGTCGATGACCGGTGAGTGGCTCATGAACGAGTACCCGAAGTCACCGGTGACGAGCCCGCGCAGCCACAGCGCGTAGCGCACGTACCAGGGCTGGTCGAGCCCGAGCGAGTGCCGGATCGCCTCTCGCGCCTCCGGCGGGACCCGTGGGTCAGCGCCGAACTGCGAGAGGGGATCGAGCGGGGCGAGCGCCAGGATGACGTACACGACGAAGGTGATCGCGAGCAGGGTCGGGATCGCGATGATGAGGCGGCGCACGATGTAGCGGCCCATTTCCTACCCCGTCATCCTGCCGTTCCAGGGGTTGGTGGCGTGGTGGTTGCCCACCACGCCACCGTACACCCCTTTCCTAGCGGGTTACTTGGACCAGTCGGCGATGTTGTACATCTCCGAGTCCCACGGTGTCGGGTCCACGCCCTTGAGGGTCTTGGACACGCCCGAGGTCGCGAAGGTGCGGTTCACGATCGGGATAACGACCACGTTCTTGATGAGGTAGTCGTTCGCGTCGGTCGCGAGCTGGGTGCGCTTGGACTGGTCGGTCTCCTTCTTGAGGTTGGCGATGATCGCGTCGAAGTCCTTGCTGCAGAAGCGGCTGTAGTTGCCGGACTGCCAGTTGTTCGCCTTCGAGGCGATCTGGCTGCACGACCAGCCACCGTTGTAGTAGGACGTCGGGTCCGGGTCGCCGGAGTTGGTGTACATCTCGATGTCGGACCAGAAGTGGTTCGCGCCGTCGGGCGAGGTGTTCGTGAAGAAGACCGCGGCGTCGACCGACTTCAAGGTGATCTTGAAGCCGACCTTCTCCCAGTTGCTCTTCATCACGTCCTGGACCTTCTGGCGGACCGCGTTGATGGTCGTCTGGTACGTCGCCTCGAGACGGACGCCGCCCTTGGCGCGGACGCCGTCAGCGCCCTTCACCCAGCCCGCCTTGTCGAGCTCGGCGTTGGCCGCGTTGAGGTCGAACTTGCAGACGTCAAGGCTCGCGGTGTTCTTCGAGTTCATCGGCTCGGGGGCCGTGAGGATGTTGCAGGTCGGCTTGCCGGTGAGGCCGTCGCCGTAGAACTGCGTCGCCACGGTCGCCCGGTCGGTCGCCATCGCGAGAGCGCGGCGGACCGCGATGTCCGAGAAGAACGGGTGCTGCGTGTCCGGCTCGCCGCGCTTGTCACCAAGCGAAGCCGCCGGGTTCGCGAAGTTGACGAGGATGCGCTCGACGCTCGAGCCGTAGACGGTCACGAGGTTCGCGAGCGTCGACTGCGTCGCCATCGGCTTGAGGACGCCGGCGTCGACCTGGAGGTTCCAGGCATAGTCGGCCTCGCCGGTCTGGAACGCCGCGCGGGCCGCGCCCGGCGCGTCGCCGCCACCCTTGAACGTGACGCTCTTGAAGAACGGCTTGCTCGCGTCGCGGAAGTTCGGGTTCATCACGTAGGTGACCGTGTCACCCGGCTTGAACGTGTCCACCATGAACGGGCCGGTACCGATCGGCTTCTGGTCGGCCGTGCAGTTCTTCGCCGCCGCGCCGACGCAACCGGAGTACTGCTTCTCCTGCAGGATGAGCGTGCCGCCGCCAACACCCCACTGGTAGTAGAAGGGGTTCGAGTCCTTGTAGGTGAGGACGACGGTGTTGTCATCCTTCGCCACGACCGACGCGACACCTTCGCAGTAGGTCGAGGTCGAAGCGGCCGTCGCCGGGTCGCACTGGTACTTGTAGGTGAAGGCCACGTCGCTCGCCTTGAACGGCGTGCCGTCGCTCCACTTGACGCCAGTGCGGAGCTTCCAGGTGACGGTCTTGAAGTCAGCCGAGACGCCACCGTTGGCCGGGGTCGGGATCTCCGATGCGAGTCCATTCGCGATCGGGAGACCGTCCTTGCCGAACGATGCGAGTGGCTCGAGGACGAGACGGCTCGCGTCCGCGTCCTTGGTGCCTGTGGCCTGGTGCGCGTTCAGGATCGTCGGGGCCTGCCAGTAGAGGATCTTCAGATCGCCACCGGCCCCCCGTGCCGCCGGTTGCGCTGTCGCTGCGGTCGTCGCCGCCGCCGACGCCGATGGCGTCGGTGCGGTCGAAGAACCACATGCGGCAACGAGCATCGCGACGCCGCTGATCGCCAGGAGTCGCCTAAATTGACTCACCGCCTGTGCTACCTCCCACGCTCTTCCCGCGGCCAGTTCCGCCATACGGGAGACCGGCCCACGAATTGACGCAGGCTACCCGCGTAACGCCGGTCACACAAGCCGGTACCGCCGCGGCGGCCTAGGGTTCAGGCGCGCAAGACGGCCCCCAGCTGCCTCTCCAGGCGGCCCTGTATACGCCGCATCGCTTTCTCGACGTCCTCCTCGGAAAGAGTCCCCGAGACCGATCGCAGGACGATGCGCACGGCGAAGCTCTTCTTCCCCGCTCCGACCTGCTGTCCGCGGTACACGTCCCGCAGGGCGACCGACTCGACGACCCCCTTGGCTGACTCGACGACCGCACGCTCGATCTCCGCATATGGCCGCGTCTCGTCGACCACGATCGCGACGTCGCGGATCGCGGCGGGGTAGCGCGGCGGAGCCGACGCCGCGGGACGTGACGGGAGCTCGTCGAGCAGGAACTGGAGGTCGATCTCGGCGAGGTACGTGGCTTCCGGGAGCTCCCAGTTCGCGGCGACGTGCGGATCCACCTGCCCCCAGACGACGACGGTGCGGCCGTCCTTCTCGATACGCTCGGTGCGTCCCGGATGCATACCTGGCGCGCCGCGTTCGCCGACGATCGGGCGCAGGTGCAGCGCGTCGCGCAGCCCCTCGACGACCCCG
>DASQIF010000100.1:0-8234 GCA_035631715.1 Candidatus Acidiferrales bacterium | reverse complement strand
CACCTCGATGAGCGCCATCCGAAGGGTGAGGAGACGCGCGAGCTGGCGCCTTAGCCCGCGAGCGCCTTGCGCACCTCGGCCTCGTCTTTGGTCGGCGCGAGGATCACCAGACGGTCGCCGACCTCGAGGCGGACGTCATCGTCGGCGTGGAGCACGCTCCCCTTCCGCACGATCCCGCCGATGGCGCTCCCCTTCGGCAGGCCGAGGCTGCGAACGTTCTTGCCAGCGCCCGGCGTGTCCGGACCGATCTCGGCCTCGATGAGCTCGAGATGTGAACCAGTGAGCGGCATGAGCGGCAGGAAGCCGCTCGGGCTCGGGAGCTCCTGCTCGATGACGTTCATGATCACCCGCGTCGAGGAGATGGTCTCGTCGATGCCGAGCGCCTTGAACACGATCTCGTTCTTCGGGTCGTTCACACGAGCGATCACGCGCGGGACGTTGCACTTCCACTTCGCGAGCTGGCAGATGATGAGGTTCGCCGGGTCCTGCCCGGTGACCGCGATCATCGCGTCCGCGCGCTGGCAACCCGCCTCCATCTGATAGCGACCCTCGTCGGCCGGCGCGTGGAGGACCACCGAGCCGAGCTGATCCTCGATGAACTGCGCACGGCGACGGTCGCTCTCGATGACCATGATCTCGTGGCCCGACTCGAGGAGCGCCTTCGCGAGATGGAAGCCGACCTCGCCCCCGCCAGCGACGACGAAATACACCTAGCGCGTCTCGGCCAGCGTGGCCTCGAGCGACGTGGAGCGCTCGACGAGCACCTTCCCCACCTCGGGGTCACCCATGAGCATCGCCTCGAGCAGCGTCGCGAGGATCGTCGTGCGCGAGAACGTGCTGATCCCGTGACGCCGGTAGGTGTGAGCGCGGATCGGATCGTTCACCTTCGCGATGACCGTCTTCACTCCGAAGATCTGCTTGGCGACCTGCGCCGCCATGAGGTTGCGGTTGTCGCCCTCGGTGAGCGCGATGAACGCGTCAGCCTTGTCGATGCTTGCCTGGCGCAACACGTCCATGTCCGTCCCGCTGCCCTGCAGCGTCGTCCCTTTGAACGGCTGCGAGAGGCGCGCGAGCGCCGCGCGGTCGAGGTCGATCACCGTGACGTCGTGGCCGCCGCGCACCAGCAGCTCGCTGAGCGTCAGACCCGTGCGACCGCAACCGACGATGACGACCTTCATGTGGACTCTTCCTGACGATACGCGAGCACGGCGCAGGGCGCCGTCACGTACACGGTCTGAACGGTGCGACCGACATACGTCCGGCCGAAACGGCGGCGGTACGGCATGCCGAGCAGGATGAGATCGCTGCCGCGGTCACGCGCCGTGTCGACGATCGCGGCCGCGGCCTCGCGCGCCTGAAGGAGCTCGGTCTCGAGCTTCCCGCCAGCCTGCGCCGCGATCTTCGTCGCCTGCTCGAGCAGCACCTCGCCGCGCTCGGTCTCGGCCTCGAGCACGGCATCGAGTGGCTGATTCCATCGGACCTCGATGACGTGCACACCGAGCAGCTCTCCGCGATCGGCCTTCGCGAGGTTGACCGCGATCCGGATCACGTCGGCATCGACGCTCGTGCCGATGAGGGGAACGAGGATGCGGCGGTAGGGCATGTGGTCCGCGGGAGTTTAGACGGCTACGCGCTCAGTCGGGTCGGCCGTCCCCGTCGAGGTCGAGCGGCTCCGGATCATCGAGGTGATATGGCACGTCGAGCACCGCGGTGTTCTTGCGGACGAAGAGGCGCAGCTTCAGGAGCAGCGCGGTCTGGTTGTGGAGCAACGCCTCCCACCAGTGACGCGGCACGAACTCCGCGAGGACGACGATGATCGGACGTCCCGGGTCACCGCGGTCGACGGCGTCGATGTACTTCAGGAGCGGCGGCATGAGCGCGCGGTACGGCGAGATGATCGTGTCCAGCGCGATCTTGTCGCCGACGACGCGCGCCCACCGCTGCTTGAAGACCTTCGCGCCGTCGGCGTCGTAGGAGATGTGCACGGCGTAGAGGTCGCCCGCAAGACCGCCGGCGATCGAGAGCGCCCGCAGCGCCGCGCGGTCGATGCGGCTTATCGGGACGATGATGCGCGGCGTCGTCGCCATCACCCGCACCGGCGCGGTCGCGGCGATGAGGAGCCGGTCCTCGATCGATCGGTAGTGCCTATGGATCGCGTACAGCATCCACACCAGGAGCGGGAGCACGAGCGCGATGAGCCACGCGCCCTCCGCGAACTTCGTTACGGACACCACGACCGCGACGATCGCCGTCGCGACGGCGCCGAATGCGTTGATCACGGCGGAGGGCAGCCACCCGCGACGGCGCTCGCGCATCCATTTCCGCACCATGCCGGCCTGCGACAGGGTGAAGGCGATGAAGACGCCGACGGTGTAGAGCGGGATGAGCGCGGTGACGCTCGCGTCGAACTTGATCAGCAATAGCGACGACAGGAAGGCGAGCGCGATGATGCCCGTGCTGAACGCGAGGCGGTCGCCGCGCTGCGCGAACTGGCGCGGCATGAAACGGTCGGTCGCCATGATCGACGCGAGGCGCGGGAAACCCGAGAACGCCGTGTTCGCGGCGAGCGTGAGGATGACCGTCGTCGAGATCTGCACGAGGAAGTAGTACGGACCGGTGCCGACAAGGGAGCGCGTGAGGAGCGAGTTCACCGTCTCGGCCTCGCTCGCATCGGGCTGGATGCCGATCGTGGTCGAGAGCCATGAGAGCGCGAGGAACAGCGATCCGAAGATCGTGCCCATGATGAGGAGCACCAGGCTGGCGTTGCGCGCCTCCGGCTTCTTGAACGCCTGCACGCCGTTCGCGACAGCCTCTGTGCCGGTGAGGCCCGACGAGCCGGACGCGAAGGCGCGCAGGATGAGGAACGCCGTGAGCGGCTGCGCGGCGGCGGCGTTGAATGGGACCGGCGGCGTGGCCGGCTGCGGGACGTCGCCGATGGCGAAGCGGTACAACGCGAACGCGATGAGCCCGTACATCGCGACGATGTACACGTAGGTGGGCGCGGCGAAGATGAGCCCGGCCTCGCGGATCCCGCGCAGGTTGCCGACGGTGAGCAGAACGACGAGCACGATGCTCAACACGACGCGCGCGTCGTACCAGTCGGGCACCGCGCTGGTGATGGCGGCCACGCCGGCCGCGACGGACACCGCGACGGTGAGGATGTAGTCGATGAGCAGCGCGCTTGCCGCGATGAGGCCCGGAAGGGTCCCCAGGTTCTGGCTCGCGACGACGTATGAACCGCCCCCGCTCGGATAGGCGCGGATGACCTGGAGGTACGAGAGCACCACGATCGCGAGAATGACGACGATCGCGATGGTGATGGGCATCGTGAGCGCGAGTGCACCGGCGCCGGCGAGCGCGAGGACGCGCATCGCTTCCTCGGTCGCGTAGGCCGAGGACGAGATGTTGTCTGAGGCCATGATCGGCAGGCCCGTCTTCTTCGAAAGGCGCTCGGACTCCTCCTCGGCCGTGGCCAGGCGGCGGCCGAGGAGCTTGCGGCGGATCTCGGTCCACGCGCGCGACGTGGGCGTCTCGGGCGCGAGCGCCTCGTCGGTGGCGATGAAGCCGCCGGTGGTGCGGCGGAACTCCTTCGGCCGGACGATCTTCACGACGCGATCGCCCGGTCTGCGCCCGCGGGACTCCTCGCGCCGTTCGAGACCCGCCCGTTGCCCGGCGCGGTCGCCTTCGGGCGGGTCGATCGGTTCGTCGGCCAAGGAGGTCGAGTCTAGTCGCCGGGGCTGTCTAGGTGAGGTCGGCGCGCGCTCTCTCCGTCCCCGCGCTGTCGAGCAGGACGGCGGTCTTCACGCCCGCGAGGTCGGCGCTCGCCACGCTCACCACGTGCGCCGGTGACGTGATCACCTCCGTGACGAGCGCGCCCGCCGGTGGTTCCGCGAAAGTCGCGCGGACGATGAGCCGGTCGCCGTCGCGCGCGATGCCCGTGATCTCGATCCCGTAGCCGCCGGTGCGTTGCTCGCCCTCGAAGACCGCGATCAGCGTCGCCCCCGCATCGGGCAGCGTGATCGTGGGCACGAGCGAGCGGATGAGGTCGGTGCGTTGAACGGTCGTACCGACGATGAGCGCGGCGCCGCCGTCCTGCCGCGAGTTGCCGGTGAGCGCGACCGTCGCGAACGGTACGTCGTGACGTGCGGCGGTCGCGGCCGGCGACGCTGACGGCGGCGCGCCGGCGGTGCCGCACGCGATGAGCAGCGTCGCGATCAGCGCGCTACACGCCGAACGCGAGACGGTCCGCGAACATGTCCGGAAGGCCGCGCGCACGGATGCGCCGCTGCGTCTCATCTACTCGGTACGACGCACGATAGAAGGTGGCCGTCCCGGCGCCCGTGTCGAGGACCGCGTAGGACGCGCGCGGGTCGCCGTCGCGGGGCTGACCGACGCTGCCCGGATTGAGCAGCGCGCGGCCGGCCAGCGCGTAGGCCTTTCCCGCGGTCGGCGCCTGTGCTCGCACGACCCCGCCATCGTCCTCCAGAAAAACGGCAGGCAGATGCGTGTGGCCGCAGCAGGTGAACGGCGTGGTCGCCCGTCCCAGCGTGGCCGAGGCGGCGGCCAGGGTCGTGACGTACTCCCACATCGGATCGCGCAGGCTGCCGTGGCAGAGCGTGAAGTCGTCGACCGTCGTCACCGCGGGGAGCGCGGCGAGCGCGTCGCGGTCCGCGGCCGAGAGCCACTCCCGATGAAGCAGCGCCGCCTCGGCGGCGCGATCGTGGAAGTAGTCGAGCCCCTCGCCGGTCGCGACGGCGCGGTCGTGATTGCCCTGCACGATCACCGCGCCGCGCTCGCGAAGCAGCGCGAACACGTCGCTCGGATCGGGACCGTACCCGACCGTGTCGCCGGTCACCCAAATGGCGTCGACCGCGCCGAGCGCCGCGAGCACGGCTTCGAGCGCGACGAGATTGGCGTGGACGTCCGAGAGGAGCGCTACGCGCACGCGGCCCGTGCTTCGGCGACGGTCATGCGCCCGTCCAGGAACGCGCGACCGATGACCACCGATGCGACGCCGAACTCCGCGAGCGCGCGCACGTCGTTCACGTCGCGGACGCCGCCGCCGGTGTGGAGCGCGACGCCGGGTCCGGCCGCGCGCCGCAGCTGCTCGAGCAGCACGAGCGGCGGTCCGGCGAAGCGGCCGTCGGTCGCGACGTCGATGACGTAGAGGTCGCGCACGCCGCGCAGCGAGGCGGTCTTCGCGGCGGTCTCCGCGGACAGGCCCGCCGCGTACAGCCCCCGGTCGGCGGGGCCGCCGCGCGGCGAGAGCACGCCGCCGCGCGACTCGATCTCGACGATCGCCCCGGGCACCCGCGCGCATTTGCGGAGAAGCGTCTCATCGCCGAAGACGGCGCTCGAGAACAGGACGCCCGCGAAGCCCGCGTTGCGCGCGGCCTCGGCCTTCTGGAGCGACGCGACGCCGCCCGCGAGCCGGACCCGAACACGGACGGCGCGCGCGATGTCGGCCAGCGTGGCGAAGTTCGACGTCGGCGCGCCCTCGGCCGCATCGAGGTCGACGAAGTGGAGCTCCTCCGCACCCTCCTCGACGTAACGCGCGGCGACGTCACGCGGATCCAGCGCCGCACCGACGCCGTCGCGATACGCGAGACGGCCGCCGCGCACGTCGATGGACGGGACGATCACCATGGCCGGCGCTTCACCTCCGCCGCGCTGCGCGGGTAACGCGGGGGCGTGCTGCGCGCCTTGCGGACGATCACGAGGCTTCGGCCGGGCAGCACGTCGCCGACGCCGAGATCCGCCGTGGTCACGACGCGCGGCGCGTCGCCGCCGAGCGCCGCGGCGGCCTTCACGCCACCGGCGATCTCCTCTTCGAGCCGTCCCTTCCACACGATCGCGTCGCCGCCGACGCGCACGAACGGCAGTAGGTACTCGAGCGACTGACCGAGCGTGCCCACGGCGCGCGCCGTCGCGACGTCGTATCGCTCGCGCCGCTCGCGCGCGAGCGCTTCGGCGCGCTCGTTGCGGACGTCGACGTCGCTCAGTCCGAGCGTGGCCGAGACCTCTTCGAGAAAGCGAGCTTTCTTTCCCACCGACTCCACGAGCGTGACCCGCAGGCCCGGCGCGGCGATGCGCAGCGCGAGGCCCGGGAAGCCGGCGCCGCTGCCGATATCGATGACGCGCTCGCGACCGGTCCAGCGGCGCGCCCCGAACGCGGTCCACGAGTCGAGGAAGTGCTTGTGCGCTATGTCGACGGGTGTGGTGATCGCCGTTAGGTTCACGCTCGTATTGCGTTGGATGAGCGTGTCGGCGAACCGTTCGCATTCCGCCACCTGTTCCGCTGAGACCGCGAGCCCGAATCGCGCCGCCTCGTCGCGCAGCGCGGCGAACGGGCCGGACGCGAGCGGCATCGTCGGTATCGTATCCGCGCGCGCGGTGCGACTCTTCGCCGCAGCGCTGCTCATGCTGCTGCTCGGCGCGTCATCGGCCAGCGCCGCGCCGCTCGGAGCCAGTCGCACGGTCGCGATCCAGAACTTCGCGTTCGCACCAGCGACGATCACGGTGAACGTTCGCGACACGGTCATCTGGAGCAATCTTGATGTCGTCACGCACACCGCGACCTCCAACGACCAACAGACCTTCAACACCGGGAACATCGCTCCCGATGCGCAGAAGTCGGTCGTGTTCAGCGTCCCGGGCACGTTCGCCTATCACTGCAACATCCATCCGACGATGATGGGCACGGTCATCGTCCTCGCGGCAGCGACGCCCCCACCGACACCTGTGCCGACGCCGGTCCCCACGCCCGTGCCGACGCCCGTCCCGACCCCCGTGCCCACGCCAGCCCCGACCGCGCCGCCGACGCCACAGCCCACGCTCGCGCCGACAGCGCCACCCACGCCATCACCGACCGTCGCGACGAGCGCCCCCGCGACGCCAGCGTCCGGGACACCCGCGCCGCAGTCGACGCAGACCTCCTCACCAAGCGCGTCGAGCGTGAGCGTGATCAGCACGAACGCGCCGGCGCCAACGACGTCCGCGTCGCAGAGCAACGAGGGCGGACCGGGACCACTGCTCATCGCGGGGGGCGCGGTGATCGTCGTCGGTCTGATCGGCGCCGCGTTCGTGCTGCTGCGCCGCTAGCAGCGCGGCCTATCGTTGAGCGCGTCCATGCGCGCTCTGCGCTTCGCGATCGCTCTCACCGCGCTGCTGTGGCTCGGTATGACCAGTACCGCGACGGCCGCGCCGCGCACGATCGACGTCACCATCCAGAACTTCAGCTACAGCCCCGACCCGATCACCATCGATCCAGGCGACACGGTCCGCTGGACCAACCTCGACACCGCGCAGCACAGCGCGGTCAGCGTGAAGGAAGGGTTCGTCTCGGCGGTCATCGGGCAGAATCAGTCCGCGAGCGTGACCTTCAACGAGCCCGGCACGTTCGAGTACGTCTGCGCCATACACGGCGCGAGCATGAAGGGCACGGTCGTCGTGCGCGGGACCCCCGCCGAGAGAAAGGCGGCCCCCGGGCCGGTCGGGCATCTGGTGAACGACCAGTACCAGGAGGCCCGGCCCGACGTGTTCGCGAGCGTGCCGGCCGTCTCGCCGGCGCTCTACGTCGCGCTCGCCCTGGCGCTCGTCGCCGTGGCACGGTTCGTGTGGATGCTCCGGCACTCATGACCGGTCCGGCGGATACGATCGAATGATGAACGCGACCCGTTTCGCCACGCCCGCCGACGACATAGCCGAGGTCCTGGTGGACGAGGGCGCCATCGAGCAGAAGGTCCGGGAGCTTGGCGCACGCATCGCCGACGACTACCGCGGCAAGGACCTCGTCCTCGTCTCGATCCTCAAGGGCGCGCTCCCGTTCCTCGCCGATCTCATGCGCCAGATCCCCATCCCGCTCGCGCTCGACTTCCTCGAGGTCTCGTCGTACGGCGCGTCTACCGAGTCGAGCGGCGTGGTCCGGATCCTCAAGGACCTCGCGAACCCCATCGAAGGCCGCCACGTGCTCGTGGTCGAGGACATCCTCGACACCGGTGGCACGCTGGCGCACGTCGTCGATCATCTCCGCTCGCAGCGTCCGGCCTCCGTGCGCCTCTGCACGCTCCTCGACAAGCCCGCGCGCCGTCTCGTCCCGATCGAGATCGATTACAAGGGCTTCGAGATCCCCGACAAGTTCGTCGTCGGGTACGGCCTCGACTACGCCGAGCGCTACCGCAATCTCCCGTTCATCGGCGTGCTGAAGCCGGAGGTCTACCGGAGCGCTTAGGGTG
>DASQIF010000099.1:0-2698 GCA_035631715.1 Candidatus Acidiferrales bacterium | reverse complement strand
CGCGACGACGCCGACACGCTCTTCTTCGCCGGCTGTGTCATGCGTCAGTCGTTCGGCGACAGCGATCGCGCGACCGTCCGCGTGCTGGAGCGCGGTGGACGACGCGTCTCATCGTGTGGCGAGCAGGTGTGCTGCGGCGCGCTCCACGCGCACAGCGGCGACGGCGAGGGCGCCCGGGCGCTCGCGCGCCTCAACGTCGACGCGTTCTCCGGATCGGACGCACTCGTCGTGGTGAACGCGGCCGGCTGCGGCGCGCACCTCAAGGCCTACGGCGAGGTGCTGGCCGACGATCCGGCGTGGGCGGAACGCGCGAAGGCCTTCGCGGCGCGCGTGCGGGACGCGACTGAGGTCGCGCGGCCGGCGCCCGGCGCGACCCCCCGGGCCGTGCGCGTCGTGTACCAGGACGCCTGCCATCTCGCGCATGGTCAGCGGATCCGGCAGCAGCCGCGGGCGCTGCTCCGCGCGATCCGCGGGGTCACGCTGGTCGAGATCGCCGACGCCGAGCGGTGCTGCGGCAGCGCGGGCGTGTACAACCTCACGCACCCCGGTATCTCGGCGGAGCTGCAGCGCCAGAAGGTCGAGCGCATCCTGGCGGCCCGCCCCGATGTGGTGGTTTCGGCGAATCCGGGCTGCATGCTGCAGCTCGCGGCGGGGCTGCGCGCGGCGGGCTCGGCCGTTCCGATGGTCCATTTGATGCGCTTTTTGGACGACCCCGCGGCATTCGCTTAAGGGACGCCATACACGACCAGTCAAGCGCTGGCGCGCCCACGGCTGGCAGCGAAACGTGCGAAAATAGTGGTGCCCATGAGTGTTTCTCGTTCCACCTACCGGCACCGTCTCTCATCCGAAGATGTTCGCAAGGCCAGGATCCTCATCACCAAGGACGCCTGGAAGCTCTTTCCCGGGCCAGGCGAGCGCGTCGCGCTGCGCATCGGCGCCCGGCGCTTTGACGCCGAGATCAAGGCCGAGAGCTGCGTGTGTGTCCCACCCGAGCACGAGCACTACCACCTCATCTGCCAGGCGCTGAAAGGCCAGGCTGGCTTCAAGAGCGGAGCGCTCGTCGTGATCGCGAAGGACTCCGACGGCGGCTATCGCTTCGTCGAGGAGCGCGGCTAACACCGAGCGCACGCCATTCCGGGCGCGCAAGGCGCGGCCGCTAAAATCCATACATGCCAGGTCCCACCTTCATCCTCATCCACGTGTTCGGCACCGTCCGTGACGAGCTCGACCGCGAGGACAAAGGGAAGCGCACCTACTCGGCATGGCTGCGCGAGTACGTCTCGGAGCAGCCGCAGCGCCTCACCGAGATCGCCCGCCTCCTCGACCTTCTCTCCGAGAACGGATGGCGGCAGACCGGCTCGCCGTACGACTGCGACGTCATGCTCCAACGCGACGTGACACGCACGACGGCGGAGGAAGAGCTGCGACGCGCGGAGGTGTGGGACCGGCTGGTCAAGATCGCCTCACCCGACGACGACGGCCACATCGTGTGGCGCGAGCATCCCGAGGGACGACCGTCCACGCCGCGGCGCCGACGGAGGGTCCGCCGGCCGCCGACGCGCGAACAGGGCAGCTAGCTGCCGCACCCGCTCGGCGACGAGCTGACCGAGCTTCACGTCCATCTCGGCGGCTCGGTCGACCCCGCCGCGCTCTGGGGCATCGCTCACGAACAGGGCATCCGGCTTCCCACGAAGGACTACTGGGAGTTCGTCGACCTCATCACCGTCGGGAAGCGCGAACGCAAATCGTTCGAAGCGTTCCTCGCGCTGTACCGCTGGACCGAGCTCATCCAGTCGAGCCCGCTCGCGGTCGAGCAGTCGGTGTACGAAGTCGTGAGCGGCGCGTACCGCAAGGCGAACATCACGACGCTCGAGCTCCGCTACAACCCGATGAAGCGCAACCGCGGCGGCGAGCGCGACCTCGATCGCATCATCATCGCGTCGATCCGCGGGCTGGAGCGCGCGCTCCTCGAGTACCCCGTGACCGCCGGCCTCATCTTCAGCTGCGACCGCACGTTCACCTACGCGCTGAACGAGATCCTCGTCGACCGAGCCATCGCCTATCGCGGGCGTGGCGTGATCGGCGTCGACATGGCCGGTCCGGCCAACCCGGACTTCCATTACAAGGACTACGCGCCGCTGTACAAGAAGGCACGCAAGGCCGGGCTCGGCGTCACCATCCATGCCGGCGAGGACGAGGGATGGCAATCGGTCGAGGAGGTCATCGACTACCTGGAACCTGACCGCATCGGACACGGTATCCATGCTGCGGAGAACGCCGCGGTCTGTAAGAAGCTCGCGGAGCGGAAGATCCTGCTCGAGATCTGCCCGTCATCGAACCTTCACACCCAGGTGGTGAAGGGGCCGGAGCAGCTGGGGGAGTTCATCGCCGCGTTCAAGAAGCACAAGGTCCGCTTCTCGTTCAATACCGACGGCCCGGAGATGCTGCAGACCACGCTCCGCGACGAGCTCAAGCTCGCGGTGCGCTCCGGCTGGGTGACGAAAGAGGATCTCGTCCAGCATGGCGAGTGGGCGAAGGCCGCGGCGTTCGTGCACCGGAGCGCGGCATGACCCGCGAACAGGCCCAGCTCGTTCGGCTGCTGCTCATGTGCCTCGCCTGGTCGCTGGCGCAGACGCTCGTCATCGGCATCTCTTTCGGCCCACAGTTCGACACCGTCATCCCGGGGATCGTCGCCGCG
>DASQIF010000098.1:0-2367 GCA_035631715.1 Candidatus Acidiferrales bacterium | reverse complement strand
TGGACCGGGTCGCCGTCGTTCATGCCCGACGCGTTCTTCGCCGCGATCGACCGCGATGGGCGCTGGCTCGGCATGTCGAATCTCGAGCGACAGCTGGAGGACCCGACCTTCGTCTGGCAGGGGCTCACCGGCACGCGTCGGGATGCCCGCGGGCGGGGCGTCGCGATGGCCCTCAAGCTCCGGACGGTGGAGTTCGCGCGGCGGATGGGCGTTGACCACATCAAGACCTGGAACGACCAGCGCAATCGCCCGATGCTCGCGATCAACGAGGCCCTGGGCTTCGAGCGGCAGCCGGCCTGGATCGTCTTTGAGAAGCGGTTCCGGGCTTAAGGAGCGTTCAAGACCCTCACTCGGGCGTCACTTTTCCGGCATGCCGAGTGCATTTGTAGTGGCATGGAAGTCCGCGTGGTGCGGTGCGGCGACTACCGGCTCCGCGTCACGACGTGGGGGCACGGCTCACCGCACGCCGTCGTGCTCCCCGGGCTCTCCGCTGACGCGCGCTCGCTCGCGCCTCAGATCCGCGAGCTGCGGCGCCTGTATCCCTCCGTCCACGTCATCGACCTGCCGGGTTCGGCCTACCGCCCGGCGCTGCTGGTCAAAGACGCGAAGTTCTCGCAGCTCGCCGAGTACGTGGTCGCGGTGATGGACGCCGTCGGTGCGGGCCGCGCGACCCTCGTCGGACACTCGCTCGGCGGTGGCGTCGCGCTGCATCTCGCGCTCGCGCACCGCGAGCGCGTCGAGTCGCTCGTGCTCATCGCGCCCGCGGCCCTCGGCCGATCGCTGCACTGGATCTACAAGCTGTACTGCTTGCCGCTGATCGGACGCGCACTGCTCCGACCGCAGCAACAGCGCATGTCGAAGACCTTCCTGCGCCGGTTCCTCGTCGGCAGCTCGCGCGGGCACGACGATCACTTCCTCGAGCTGCTGATCCGCCACTCATCGGACTCGCGCGACCGCGCGCTCACTTCGCGCGCCATCGTGTGGGCGAATCAGCCACCGTGGTGGAAGCGCGTGCTGCTCCTGCTCACGCCAGGCGGCGAGCAGATGGCCTTCTCGGTCATCGATCGCATCGACGCGCTCGATAGCACGCCCACACTCGTGCTGTGGGGCAACGAGGATCGCGTGATCTGCTGGCGCGACGCGCTGCGCATCAAGGACCATCACGAACGCACCGAGGTCCACATCGCGCGCGCGATGGGACACATGCTCCCGCTCGAGGCACCAGCGTGGACGAACGAGCGCATTCGGGCCTTCTGCCAGTTGCGTTGGCCCGCGCTCGACAAGGCGGCGTAGCGGATCCGTAGCGGCGTCACGCCTGTGCGCTCGTTTCGTTGCTGTACAGGGTGAGAGGCGTCCTCGGCGTTCTCGTTGTGTGCGCGTCCCTGCTCGCGGCTGGGCGGCCTGCGGCCGCCGTCACGCAGTTCGTCGGCTTTCACAGCGCGTGGGCCGGTCAGGATCCCTGGCCGACGATGTCCCTCGGCACCACGACGACCTACTCGGTGCGCTTCAAGAACACCGGTACCGAGACCTGGCAGCGCGGCGTCGCCGGGCGGCAGGTGAATCTCGGCATCGTGGACGACTCGTACGCGTACACCGCGCTCGATGGAGGATGGCTCAGCGGCAACCGCATCGCGACGACGGTCGAGGATCTCGTCGTCCCCGGCGCGATCGGGACCTTCACCTTCACGTTGCGCGCGCCGACGATCACCGGTTCGTACGACATCCCGATGCGGCCCGTCGTCGACGGTGTGACGTGGCTCGAGCATCAAGGCGTCTTCGTTCGCGTGGTGTCCGATCTCGGGTGGCACAGCAAGTGGGTGAGCCAGTCCGCGAACCCGAGTCTCGCGCCGGGTGCGACGAGCGGCGATCTCACCATCACGCTGCGTAACACCGGAACGCGGACGTGGACGAAGGGCGTCCTCGGTCAACAGGCCGCCATCGGGATCCGCAACGACGACCGGACGTGGGCGTCGCTCGCGGTGAACTGGCCGGACACGAATCGCCCGGCGCTGCAGAACGAGGCGACCGTGGCGCCGGGGGCGAACGGCACGTTCACCTTCCGCTTGCGCGCGCCGCAGACGCCGAGCACGTACGTCCTCTCGCTGCGCCCGGTCGTCGACGGCACGACGTGGCTGGATGATGTAGGCATCGTCGTCGCGCTCTCGGTGTCGAACGGCGCGCGACCGGTGCTGACGACGGCCGTCGTGCAGGACGGTCTGTGCAACGCCTGGGACGTCGCATTCGCGCCCGACGGCCGGATGTTCGTCACCGAGCGCGTCGGCAACCTACTCGTCTATCAGAACGCCGCGCCCGGCGCGGTGCAGCTCGCGAACAACGCGATCGTTGGCATCCACCCGAACGGCGAGG
>DASQIF010000097.1:0-5396 GCA_035631715.1 Candidatus Acidiferrales bacterium | reverse complement strand
GGCGAGCGTCTTGTCCAGCTGGATGGTGTGCTGGCGCAGGTGCTCCTCGAAGCGATGCAGGCGGAACCGCAGGCCCATGGCGCCGTCCCAGTACCAGGACCGCGCGTCGACCTCCTCGTCGGTGATGTCACCGAGCTCGCGCAGCGCACGGATGTGGATCGTCGCGAACGCGTTCCGGATCTCCTCGACCGACCCGCTCTCGAGAGTGGCGAGCGCCGACTTGCGTTCCTCGCCACGCGGCTTCGAGAACGCGCTCCACTCGTCGTCGCTCGGCTCCGCGTCGTTGCCGGCGCGGCGGCGATCGAGCGCGAACCGGCACACGCCGAGGAATCCGTACTCGGCGCCGAGCATATGCAGGCACACCTCGCGCACCGCCCACTCGCTTTCCGCCGGCGGACGGTCGAGCTCCGCGGTGGGCACCGTGGCGAGCACGGCGCTCACGTCGCGATAGGCCTGGTGGTACTGCGCGAGGATGCGCGCCGCCTGAGTCGGCGACGCGCCGCGCAGCGCGGCGAGACGCACCGCGAGATCGCGCAGCTCGTGGTGCGTCATGAGCAGCGCGAAACGGAGGCCCTCCTCGTCGTACGGACCCCACGCCCACGGGCGGGCCATGTCAGCGTCGGTGAGCGATACGGTGGCGCGCACGAGCGACTCGACGGCCTGCGTGACCGTGCTCAGAGCGCGAGCTCCGGGACGCCGGCCAGGGTCTCGCGCGCCACGGCGTCGACGACCGCGTGCAGGTGGCCGGTGCTCGCGAACACGGCGATCTGGCGGTCCGCGCTCGTGCCCTCGCGCGCGATCGTCTCGAGGTAGCCGACCTCGCGCCGCGAGCCGAGGCCGTCGACGACATCGTCCACGAACTCCAGCAGCTCGAGCGCCAGATCCTTCATCGGGACCTCGGTCGACTTCCCGAAGTCGATGAGCTGCGCGTCCATGCCGCCGCGCATGGCGCGCCACTTGTTCTCCTGGATGAGCTGCGGCGCGTACCGGCGGTAGCCCATGTTGCGTTCGCGCAGGACCAAGAGCTTTGCGCAGATGGCCTGCACGAGCGCGGCGATGCAGAGCGTCTCCTCGACGCGCGTGGCCGCGTCACAGACGCGGAACTCGATCGTCGGGTAGAACGCGTGCGGCCGCAGGTCCCACCAGATCTTCTTCCCGTCGTCGATGCACTTCGTACGCACGAGCAGCTCGACGTAGTTCTCGAATTCGTCGTACGACGAGAACTCCGGCGGGATGCCGGTGCGAGGGAACCGCTGCCAGATGATCTGCCGGTACGACTTCAGGCCGGTGTTGCGCGTGAGCCAGAACGGGCTGGACGTCGACATCGCGAGGAGGTGTGGCAGGAAGTACCGCGCCTCGTTCATGACCTCGATGCGGCGCTCGCGATCGGGGATGCCCACGTGGACGTGGAGTCCGAAGATGAGGAGCTCGCGGATGACGTCCTGCAGCTCCTCCTCGAGCACCTTGTAGCGCTCGTGCTCGGTCACCTGCTGCTCCTGCCAATGCGAGAACGGGTGCGTGCCGGCCGACGCGATGCGCAGCCCCTCAGGCTTCAGGAGCGTCGCGAGCGTGCCGCGGAGCTGCAGCACTTCCTCGCGCGCCTCGCTGATGTCGGAGCAGATCTTCGTGCCGACCTCGACCACCGACTGCATCATCTCGGCCTTGACCCGCTCACCGAGGTGCGGGCGCGCGGCGGTGAGCAGCGTCTCGATGTGGCTCTTGAGCTGGCCGTCGCCATCGACGATCTGGAACTCCTCCTCGATGCCGATGGTGAGGCGCGGCACGTTCGCGATCCTCATGCCGGTCCGTCCACTACATACGTCGGCACGACGCTGCCGGCGCCGGCGGTCACGTTCAGGAGCGCGCTCGACGAGAGACGCGTGAGCTGTCCGTCGACCTTGCCCCAGAACAGATAGGGGTCGCAGTCGACCGCGAGATCGAGGAAGTGCATCTTGTCGAGGAGCACCGGGAAGGGCTCGCGCGGCACGGCGACCTTCTCCTGGACGACGTACGAGGCGGTGAGCGCGGCGAGCAGCGTCTGCTCCCACTCGTGCGTGTCGACGGTCCAGCCGAGGATCACGCCCTTGCCGCCATACTCGTCGTTCGGCTTCAGCACCAGACGGTCCTTCGCCTTGATGACGAACTCCGCCAGGTCGACGACCTTGCCGCGATAGGTGGTGTGGCCCTCGCGAACCTTGCGCGTCCACGGCACGTGCGTCGCGATGGCGCGTCGCTGCGCGGGCGTGTACAGCGACGCGTAACGATCGTCCGAGAGGAGCGCGAGGCTCATCTTCTTGTGCAGGAGCTTCGCGCGGAACGAGTTCACGACGGTCACGTCCCCCGCGAGGTACGCATCGAGGAGCGGCTTCGCGATGGCGGGCTTGGCGAGCAGTTCCGACAGCAGCACGCGGCGGTAGACGAGGTCCACGCTGACGTCGCCGGAGCGCAGCCGGCCGCGCGTGTAGCGCAGGTCCTCGGGCGCGCAGATGAGCGTACGGATACCCGCGGCGCGGAACAGCCGCTGGAACATCTCGAACTCGGTGAGCGTGGGCAGGTCGCGCCAGTCGACGATCGCGATCGTGCCGACCGGCTTCTTGTGCGCGCGGCGCAGGACCGACAGCTGCCGCTTCGCGACGCGCAGCGGACGGGCGCGGCGGCGCTTGCGGAACGCCTTCATCGCCGGGAGACGTTCGAAGATGGCCACGAGGACGTCGTTGTACGCCATGCCCGCCGGCGACTCGGCGTTGTACTCGACGTAGCGGATCACGCCATCGGTGACGAACCCGTCAAGCCGCGACGACGGCGACGCCGCGCGGAAGCCCGGATCGGCGACGGCGAGGCGCTCCTCCACCGGATCGAGGTCGAGCTGCCGGCGCAGGTCCTCGTCGCGAAGCAGTGCGACCTCGAGCCGGCCGAGGGCTGCGTAGAGCGTCTCGCTCGCCGTCGCGATCGCGCGCAGATCCTTGGCGCTCATCAGGTTCGGCCGCAGGCTCACGCAGAGCGGCCGCTCGCCGAACACCGCGCGGGCCTCGCGCTGACCTTCGCGCAGGATCTCCGCGCTCGCGTCGGCCACGCCGGGCGCTTCCAGGCCGGCGTGATACGCGGCGATCGCGGGAGCGGTCCTCACGTGCGGACGCGCGACCACCAGCGATGTTCGCCCTGCCACGGCGGCTTGGCGGTCCCGGTCGCGTAGCCGATCACGAGGTCGGACATCTTGTCGAGCGCCCACGCGAAGGCCTCCTCCTTCACGGAGAAGGAGTCGAGGTCGGGGGCGGGGTTCAGGAAGTCGATGGCGTACAGCACGCCGTCGCGCACCGCGAACTCGACGGTGTCCATGTCGTACCCCAGGGCATCGACCAGCTTGTTCGCGTCGCGGATGGCCTTCTCGCGCAGGTCGCCGACGACGGGACGGGAGACGACGTAGCGCTCGGCGAACGGCGCCGTCGGGTCGTAGCGCAGCGGCAGGATGTCCTTCCGCCCGATGCAGATGCAGCGGACGTAGTCCTGCCACTTGATGAACTCCTGCAGGATCATCGTCTTCGGCCGGTGACCCGGGGCGAGCGGCCCGGACTGGTCGTACGCCCAGAGGAGCTCGTCCTTCGAGTCCACCTTGTAGACGTCCTTCCAGCCGCCGCCGGTGTTCGGCTTCAGGATCGCCGGTAGGCCGACGTACGAGAGGATGCCGTCCCAGTCGAGGGGGTACTGGAGATTGCGCAGCGATCCCTCGTTGATGTCCGAGATGTACGACTTGTTCGGCAGCACCACCGTCTTCGGCACCGCGACGCCGAGACGGCGCGCGAGCGTGCACTCGAAGAACTTCTCGTCGGCGTCCCACCAGAACGGATCGTTCACCACGACGGTGCCCTGCAGCGCCGCGCTCTTGAGATGCGCGCGGTAGTACGGCACCTCGTGGCTGATGCGGTCGACGATCACCGCGTAGCGCGGCGCCTCGCGCTCGCGCGCGCCGCCCAGGATGGCCATCTCCGCGTTCACGCCCGGCGCCGCGCCCTTGCGGTTCACGGTATCGATGAACGCCGGCGGGAAAGTGTTCTCGCGCCCGACGAGGATGCCGACCGTTTTCACAGGAATACGTCCACCATCTCTTTCCAGAAGGGCCAGTCGTGGGCCCAGCCGTCCCACAGGTGCAGGCTCGCCGGCACGCTCTTGTCCTGGAGCGCTGCGGCGAGGCGGCGCGACTCGTCGACGTTGGGATCGTCGCGGCCCGTCGCGATCACGATCTCGGTCGCGCGGAGCGGCGCGAGGTAGCGCTCGTCGCGGAGGCTCGGCAGGAACGCCAGCGGGTTCACGAAGTACGCGTCGCCGTCGCGGTGGCCATCGAGCCATCGTGCGCAGTCGTACGCGCCCGAGAGGCCGATGGCCTTCTGCACGATCCCCGGCCGGCGCGTCGCGAGCGCGAGAGCGTGGAACGCGCCGAACGAGGCTCCCACGGCGATAAGGAAGTCGACCTGATTCTCGTTACGGACCGCGGGCAGCACCTCATCGATGATGTACCGCTCGTACTGCAGGTGGCGCTGCACGCGCGCCTGCGCCGGTCGGGTCTTGTCGTAGAACGACTCCGCGTCCACCGAATCGACGCACCAGAGCTGAAGCCAGCCCTCCTCGATGCGCGCCGCCATGTGCTCGATCATCTTGAAGTCTTCCCACTGGAAGAAGCGGCCCATCGACGTGGGAAAGACGAGGACCGGCGAGCCGCCCTGCCCGAAGACGAGCAGCTCCATGTCGCGCTCGAGCGCCGGGCTCCACCACTTGCGGTAGTCGCGCTTCATTCGCGTTTCCGGCTCTTGTCGATGAGGGTCCACGCGACGCTCGCCTTGCGCCACCCCGCGAGCCGCACGTGCTCGCCCTCGAGCTCCTTGTAGGTCGAGAAGAACGTCTCGATCTCGCGCAGCCAGTGCGGCGCGAGGTCGTCGAGGTCCTGCACCGTGTCGAAGCGCGGGTCGCCGACCGGCACGCCGAGGATCTTCTCGTCCGGGCCCTTCTTGTCGCGCATGAGCAGCGTCCCGATCGGCCGCGTCGGGATCACGCACCCCGGGAACGTCGGCTCTTCTACGACGACGAGCGCGTCGAGCGGATCGCCGTCGCCGGCCATCGTGTCGGTGATGAAGCCGTAGTCGGCCGGGTAGTGCACCGACGAGAACAGGACGCGGTCCAGTCGGATCCGTCCGGTCGTCTTGTCGAGCTCGTATTTCGCGCGCGACCCCTTCGGGATCTCGACGAACACGTCAACGCTGCGGCGTGCGCTTCTCCTCGCCACTGCTCCCCCTCGCTGTCTGGCGAGGATACGGTGCGGCTGCCGCCGACGCTTCGACGCCGAAGACCACGGTGACCTCGCCTTTCGGCGCGGCCGCCGCGTAGCGCTTCGCGAGCTCATCGGC
>DASQIF010000096.1:0-12368 GCA_035631715.1 Candidatus Acidiferrales bacterium | reverse complement strand
CCGATCGTGGAGATGAGATTGAGCATGCCCCACTCCGGCGACTGCACGTAGTGGTACGTGCGGCGCGGCATCCCCTCGAGGCCGAGCTGGTGCATCGGGAAGAACGCCATGTTGAAGCCGATGAAGAACGTGAGGAAGTGCACGACGCCGATCTTCTCTGAAAGAAGGCGGCCGCTCATCTTGGGGATCCAGTAGTAGGCCGCGGCGAAGAAGCAGAAGAGCGCGCCACCCACGAGCACGTAGTGGATATGCGCGACGACGTAATACGTGTCCGAGAGCTGGATGTCGACTGGCACCGATCCGAGGAACACGCCCGAGATGCCGCCGAGGGTGAACACGATGATGAAGCCCATCGCGAACAGCATCGCCGTCTTGAAGCGGAGCGCGCCGCCCCAGATCGTGCCGAGCCACGAGAAGATCTTCACGCCGGTCGGCACGGCGATGAGCATCGTCGACGACATGAAGAACACCTGGAGCGAGGGGTCGATACCGGCGACGAACATGTGGTGCACGAACACGCCGAACGACAGGAAGCCGATCGCGACCGATGAGTACGCGATCATCTTGTAGCCGAAGATCGGCTTGCGCGAGAACACCGGGAGCACTTCGGAGATCACACCGAAGCCGGGCAGGATCATGATGTAGACCTCGGGGTGCCCGAAGAACCAGAACAGGTACTGCCACAGGAGTGGGTCCGCACCCTCCGAGACGGCGAAGAAGTTCGTCCCCGCCATCCGGTCGAAGAGCAGCAGCACGCCGGCGACGGTGAGGAAGGGCATCGCGAGGACGAGCAGGAAGCTCGTGACGAGGACGCTCCAGCCGAACAGCGTGAGCCTATGGAAGGTCAGACCCGGGCAGCGCAGCGCGAAGATCGTGACGATCATGTTCAGCGCGCCGAAGATCGACGAGAAGCCGAGGATCGTCAGCCCGAGGATCCACAGGTTCTGCCCGTTGCCCGGTGAGAACTTCTCGGTCGAGAGCGGCACGTACGACGTCCAGCCGGCGGATGGCAGTCCGAAGATGAACGCCGAGTAGAGGACGATCGCGCCCGCGACGAGGAGCCAGTACGAGAGCGCGTTGAGCCGCGGGAACGCCATGTCCCGCGCGCCGATCTGCAGCGGGATGATGTAGTTCGCGAACCCCGTCCACACCGGCACGACGAAGAGGAAGACCATCGTCGTCCCGTGCATCGTGAAGGCCTCGTTGTATTGCACGGCGGTGAGGAACTGGCCGTCGGGCGTCGCGAGCTGCGTGCGGATCCCGAGCGCGAGCAGGCCGCCCGCGAGGAAGAACAGGAAGGTCGTCCCGACGTAGAGGATGCCGATCTTCTTGTGATCGCTCGTCGTGATCCACTCGAGCAGGCCCGAATACCCGGGCTTGGTGACGGGGAAGGTCTGTTCCGCGGTGGCCATGCGCGTCCATTCCACCGGGCGACCGAGGGAGTGTCAAATGCTCAGCGAGTACGCACCAATACGAGCCGGTCCCGGCCGCTCTCCGCGCCCCACACCTCTCCTGGTCGCCCCAGGAGCTGGCGGACGTTCGCGTTGGGCGCGAGCGGAAGCGAGGTGAAGGTCTCGGTCTTGGGATCGAAGCGCACGATCGCACTTGCGCCGAATTCGGTGAGCCAAACGATGTCCTGGTCGTCGACGAAGACGGCGTAGGCCATCGGGTTCGCGCCCGGAAGCTTCCACTCCTTCCACTGGTTCACGTGGGCCGAGAAGAAGCCCAGCTGTCCCGCGTTCCACTCGCTGACCCAGATCTGGCTCTTCGAGTCCGACCAGACACGGCGCGCTCCTTGGCCGGGCGTTGGCGGATCGATCGGGAGCGCCGTGTTCTCGGTCGTGTCGATCCAGGCGATATGGCTGCCCGCCAGCGATGCATAGAACACCCTGCCATCAGGAGTCGTGGTGATCCCGTAGGGGCCTGGGCCACGCGGCGACGGCAGCACCTTCACCGCACCGGTCTTCGGATCGAGGCGACCGAAGTAACCGTTCTGTCCGGTGAACCAAAGGGTCCCGCTCTTGTCGAACGTCGCGGTGTTGAGGTTCACGTTCGGACCGCCAAGCGGATAGCGCGTGACCTCGTTGGTCTTCGCGTCGACGCGCATGATCGCGTTGAGACCGCCGTCCGTGACCCACGGCGCGCCGTCCGGGCCGACGATCACGCCGTGCGGTGCGGAGCCTGAGCCGAGCTTCACCATTCGCGTCGCGCCGGTCTTCGGATCGAGGTAGCCAAGCTCACCACTGAGCTGCGCCGTGTACCAGACGCCACCGTCCGCGGCCGGCGCGACGTCGTGCGGCCCCTGCCCGCGCCCGACGGGGAACTCGACCACCTCGAGGTGCGTCGGCACGGGCGAAGCGCTCGCGCCCGCGGTGGAGACGCTCGGTGCCGGCGCGAGCGTCGCGACGAACACCGGTGTCGGCGAGACGGCGCTCGTCGGTGGCTGCGCGGTCGTGCACGACAGGAGCGTGAGCAGAACAGCACTTGCCACGCGGCGTACGCTGTTCACAAGACATCCCTCCCCCTGGGGGAGGGGTAAGAGGAGACGAGCGTGAACGACCGGGCGGAACTCGACACACGCCTGGCCTCGATCGAGGGCCACATCAAGGGCATACGGAAGATGGTGCAGGAGGACACCTACTGCGTCGACGTCCTCAAGCAGAGCTTCGCGGTGGAGCGGGCGCTGCAGAAGTTCGAGGCCGAGCTGCTGCGCGGGCACCTCTCGACCTGTGTCCCAACCGGGTTCAAGCAGGGCCGCAACGACAAGATGATCGAAGAGCTGACCGACCTGTTCGCGCTTTCGCGCAAATGACGACCATCGCACAGGTCGCCGCGTCTATCGCCGAGACCGGCGACAAGGCTGAGCTCGCGATCACCGGCATGACGTGCGCCTCGTGCGTGCGCACGGTCGAGACCGCGCTCGGCTCGGTCCCGGGTGTCGCGGGCGCGGACGTGAACCTCGCGAACGAGCGCGCGAGCGTGCGGCTCGCCGGACCGGTCGCGCTGCCCGACCTCGTCAAGGCCGTGGAGCGCGCGGGCTACGGCGCGCTCGTGATCCCGCAGGGCGACGCGGCGCGCAGCGCGGCGGTCGAGGACGAACGCGCGCTGCGCCTGCGGTACGTCGCGTCACTGCGGCGCCGGCTCATCCTCTCGGCATCGTTCGGGACGATCGTGGTCCTCCTCGCCATGGTCTTCCCCTTCGTCGTCCCGTCGCTCGACGATGCGCCCTGGCGGCCGTACGTCCTGTTCCTGCTCGCCACGCCGATCCAGTTGTGGGCGGCGGCACCCTTCTACCGCGCGGCGTGGAACGGCATCCGTCACGGCAGCACGAACATGAACACCCTCGTATCCGTCGGCACGACGGCGGCGTATGGGATCTCGGTCGTCGCGACCTTCCTGCCCGGCCTCTTCACCACGAACGGCCTCGATCCGAAACAGAGCCTGTACTACGAGACGTCGAGCGCGATCATCACGCTCGTCCTCGCCGGCCGCTTCATGGAGGCGCGCGCTCGCGCGCACACCGGCGACGCGATCCGCGCACTGCTCGCGCTCGGCGCGAAGACGGCGCGCGTGCGGCGACCCGGCGGCGTCGAGGAGGACGTGCCCATCGATCAGCTCAAGGCCGGCGACGTCGTGCTCGTGCGTCCCGGCGAGACGATCGCGACCGACGGCCTGGTCCTCGCGGGCTCCTCCGCGGTGAACGAGGCGATGCTGACCGGCGAGTCCATGCCGGTCGACAAGAACGTCGGGGACGAGGTAACGGGCGGCACGCTCAACACCACCGGCGCGCTGCGCATCCGCGCTCTCCGCGTGGGAGGCGACACGACCCTCGCGCAGATCGTGCGTCTGGTCGAGGACGCGCAGGCGTCGAAGGCGCCCATCCAGCGTCTGGTGGACCGCATCGCGGAGGTCTTCGTGCCGATCGTCTTCGCCATCGCCGGACTGACGTTCGTCGCCTGGCTCCTCGTCGGTCCGGAACCGCGGTTGGGCTACGCCCTCACCGCGTTCATCGCGGTGTTGATCATCGCGTGCCCCTGCGCGCTGGGCCTCGCCACACCCACGGCGATCATGGTCGGCACCGGCCGCGGCGCGTCACGCGGGATGCTCATCAAGAGCGCGGCCGCGCTCGAGGCCGCGCAGCGCATCGACACCGTGGCCTTCGACAAGACCGGCACGCTCACCGTCGGGCGGCCGCAGGTCACCGACATCCTCGTGTGCGCCGACTACGGCGAGGACGAGTCACTTCGCCTCATCGCGAGCGCCGAGCTTCAATCGGAGCATCCGCTCGCGGGCGCGGTCGTCGAGGCTGCGCGCGAGCGCGGTCTCGCGCTGAGCGAGCCCGAGGACTTCACGTCGTTCCCCGGGCAGGGCATCTACGCGAAGGTCGACGGGCACGAGGTCTACGCCGGGAACCGCTCCTTCGCGGCGGCGCACGGCTTCGCCGACCTCGGCGATGGCCTGCTGGCGCACCACGAGGGCGCGGGCAAGACGCCGCTCATCGCGACGGTCGACGGCAGACCACTCGCGATCCTCGCCCTCGCCGATGTGCCGCGCGCCGCGGCGATGGACGCGGTCGCGGAGTTGCGCGCGATGGGCATGCGCACCGTCCTCATCTCCGGCGACACGCGGCGCACCGCCGATGCCATCGGTCGGCTCGTCGGGATCGACGACGTGCGGGCCGAGGTGCGACCGAACGCGAAGGCCGCGCTCATCGTGGAGCTGCAGAAGGGCAAGCGCCACGTCGCGATGGTCGGCGACGGCGTGAACGACGCGCCGGCGCTCGCGCAGTCCGATCTCGGCATCGCGATCGGGAGCGGGACCGACGTCGCGATCGCGTCCGCCGGCATCGTGCTCGTCGGCGGCGATCCGCGCGGCGTGCCGCGCGCGCTGCGGCTCTCACGCAAGACGGTCGGCACGATCCGCACGAACCTGTTCTGGGCGTTCTTCTACAACGTCGCGCTCATTCCGCTCGCCGCCGGCGTGTTCTACCCGTTCCTCGGGGTGCTGCTGTCGCCGATCGTCGCCGCGGGCGCGATGGCGATCTCCTCCGTGACCGTCGTGACCAACTCGCTGCGGCTACGCACCGCGGACATCGATCGATGAAGGGGCGTACCGAATTGAAGATCCTCGATCCGATCTGCGACATGGTGGTCGACCTCGCCGACGCGCGAGAAGAGCGGCTAAGCATGGAGTTCGGCGGCCGCGACTACGGCTTCTGCAGTGCGGGCTGCATCGCGAAGTTCGCCAAGTCCCCGGAGGCGTACGTGCCGAAGGTGGACGCGTGGCTCGCATCAGCGGAGCAGCCCGCGCATCACGCCGCGCACGCGCATCCCGACGAGCTTCCGATCATCGATACCGGCATGCGCGAGTGGTACAAGTCATGCCGCTGCTGCCTCAGCGAGGCCTACCCGAAGGTCGTCGAGGCGCTCGACGCCGAGAAGGCGGTCGCCGGCTAGAGCACCGCGCCGCAGGCAGGACAGCGTCCCGCGCGCTCCGACGCGTTCGCGCCGCAGGAGCGGCAGCGCAGCACCCCGGTCGCATCGGTGTGCGACGTGCGTCGACTCTCGTAGTCGAAAGCCGCGTCCCAGCGACGGCGCGCGCGAAGGTCGTCGCGCGACCGACCGCTTCCGAGCAGGATGCCGAACACGGCGATCGCGCCGAGCAGCAGGAACGACCAGAACAGGTCCTCCACCTAACGATCTCCGCCTGAGGCCCGCAGCGACCGCGCGACCGCGCGCAGGAACTCCGTGTCGTCGGCGATGTCGACGGTCTCGCGGGTGAACGGACGCACGCGCTCGGCGATCTGGCGCGCGACGAGCGCGCGGTCCGCGGCCCGGAGCTTGGCCTCGCGCGCGACGAACTCACGCACCAGGCGCTGCACCTCGCCCGGCAGCGCGCGCGTCTCGACCGAGGCACCGGCCGCGAGGGGCGTCACCGTGCGCAGCGAGAAGTAGTCGAGCCGCGGCCGCGGCGCGCGGACCACGTATGTGCCCGCGGCGATGTCACCGAGGCGCTGCGAACGCGTGGTCACGATGATCGTGAGGAGCCCGAGGCCGTAGAAGAGCGGCAGGAAGTCGACGAGGCGAAGCAGGTTTCGGATGAGGACCGCGAGGAAACCGGCCGGTGCACCGTCGTCGCGGATGACGCGCAGGCCGTACAGGCGCTTCCCCACCGTCTGCCCCTGCCACAGCCATTCCAGGAGGATGAAATACGACCACGCGATGAAGAAGGTGAGCAGGAGGACCACGCCGTAGGCGCCGATGAGGCGGCTGCCGACAGACTCGTAGAGGGTCGAGAAGCCCCAGAGCGACCCGAGGAACACGAGCGTCGCGATGACGAAGTCGACGATCGCCGCGAAACCGCGATTCCCGCCGCCCGCCAGGTCGTACCGCAGCACGACGTGATCGGGCGTCTCGACCTCGAGCCGGCCGAGCTGGACGGCCACGGTGCCATGGTACGTTCGCGGGCGTGACGATCGACCGGTTCGTGGAGGATCGGCGCGCGCGGTGGGCGCGTCTCGGGCAGCTTGTTTCGTCGGCGCGCGGCCGCGTGGATCGCCTCTCCGCCGACGATGTCCTCGAGCTCGGCCGGCTCTATCGGGCGACGACGTCGGACCTCGCGATCGCGCGGCGCGACTTCGCGCGCGACACCGCGACCGAACGCCTGAACGACCTCGTCGCCGCCGCCCATGCCCTCGTGTACAGCGAATCGCCCACGAGCGTTCGCCGGCTACGACGCTTCCTCTTCCGCGAGATGCCCGCGACGGTCCGCGCGCAGCTGCCGTGGACCTACGCGGCCATCGCGCTGAGCGTCGTGTTCGCGGTCGCGACGTACGTCATCGGCCTCGCCTTCCCCGACGTGGCGCGCACCGCGCTCCCGCCCGGGATACGCGATCAGCTCGCGCAGCGGCAGCTGTGGACGAGCATCCCGGAAGGGCTGCGACCGGTCGCGGGTCCGCTGATCATCGTGAACAACGTGCAGGTGGCGCTCGTCGCCTTTGCCGGCGGCATGACCGCCGGGGCGCTCACCGTCTACATCCTCGCCACGAACGGCGCGATGCTCGGCACGATCTTCTCGGTCGTGCAGGGCTACGGCCTCGCGGGCGCGCTGTTCGCGTTCATCTCGGGACACGGCGTGCTCGAGCTGTCGGCGATCTTCCTCTCGGGCGGCGCGGGTCTGCGTCTCGCGTGGGCGATCCTGCGGCCGGGCGAGCGCAGCCGTGGCGATGCGCTGCGCCTCGGCGCGGCGCAGGCCGCGCGCGTGATGCTGCTCGTCATCCCGGTGCTCGGCGTCGCGGGACTGATCGAGGGGTTCCTCTCGCCGAGCGATGCGCCGGACTTCGTGAAGGTCGCGGTGGGCCTCACGACCGGTGTGTTGCTCTGGGGCTACATCGCGTTCGCGGGACGGGAGCGGGTCGCCTCCCAGACCTGAACATCGACCCCGCGTATGAGGAGCCAGAGCGAGAGCGCGGGCACGCCGACGAACGTCGGGATGAGAAGCAGCGGGGAGCTGTACGCGGGCGCCAGCACGAGCACGAAGTTGCCGAGGACGAAACCCGCGCCGGCCAGCGCGACCAGGCCCCCGAGCCACGCGGGGAGGTAGCGCGAGCGAACGATGAGATAGCCGAAGAGGAGCAGCCCGACTCCATAGAAGACGTTGAAGAGACCGCTGCCGTAGCCGTAGAAGCGCAGCGACAGCAAGGCGAGCGCGTCGAGCTGCTCCGGCGTGAAGACCTTCAGGTAGTCGGCACCACCAAGGATGAGGAGCGTCCCGGCGTAGAACAGCTCGGTCCCCGCGAAGACGGCCGTGGCGACGAGACGGAAGAACACCGCGAGCAGGGCCACGTCCTCACGCACCGGCCGCAGCAGCGCGTAGAGGAGCAGGGTGAGGGCGATGTCACACATCGCCTCGATGAGATACCCCGCGAAACCGAGACGGAACAGCGATCCCGAGGTGGTGATGTTGTGCGCGGTCGCGGCGGCATCGCCGGACACGAGCAGCTGAGACGGCACGAACGCCTCACCGAAGCCGCCGGCGACGAGCGAGACGATCACGAGGATGCCGATGAGGCGCGCGTACGCCCGCACGCTCGTCATCTGGCAGGTGCCCCACCGGCCGCGCCCATCGCTCCGTGACCCTAGGGAGCCCTCGTGTAGAAGGTGTGAACGCCGCTCAGAGCGGTCGGCGCTTCAGGAAGACCAGTGCGGTGAGCGCGTAACACACGCAGGCCACGGCGCCGAGCGCGGTGAAGCTTGCCGCGAGCGCGACCGCAGTCGCGAGCACGACGCCGACGACCGAGGCCGCGCCGTTCGTGGCCCAGAGCCAGGAGATGACGCTCGCGTCCGCCGCCGCGGCATCGCGGATGAGCCGCGGAAGGACCGTGCCGAGTGGCAGTCCGATCAGATACGCGGCGGCGCCGGCGACGGCGACCCGCGCCACGAGTGGCGCTTCGAGCGTCGTGTCGACGACCAGCGCAAGCAGTGTGAGCGTCGCCAGCAGTGCGACCGCGCTCGCGACGGACGAGACCGCGACACCGCCGCGAAGGCGCAGCGAGAGCGCGCTACCGGTGGCGGCGCCGAGCAGCAGCGCCGCGACGCCGATCGACAGCGCCAGGCTCGGCTGACCGAGATACAGCGTGAGTCGCTGCAGCAGCACGATCTCGGACGCGATGAAGCCGAGGCCGATGAGGAGCGCGGCAGCGCTCCCCGCCGCGAGTGGCCGCGCGGCCCGGCGCGCGCCCGCGTAGGAGGGCAGCAGCACTGCCCCGCCGGCCAGCGCGCTCGAGATGACGAGCGTGACGAGAAGGACGGCGTAGCCGTACGGCAGCGGCGACTGGCCGCTCAACACATCGGAGAGCGGGACCGTGTCGAAGAAGAACGGACGGTCATCGGTGGGCGCGGCGATCGGGGGGAGCGCGACCAGCGGACCCGACGGGGCGAGCGGATCGAACACCACGTCGAACCCGCGGGCGCGAGCGAAGTCCTTCAGACGCGACACATCCGCGGCGGTGAATGGTTCGGCGCGGACGATGACGTTGGCGAGATTGCCGTAGCGAATCACCGCGATCGATCGCGCGGGATCCGCGACGCCGAGGTCCGCAAGCGCGTCGCGCGCGACCGTCACGAGTCGCCCGATCTCGAGGGGCGGATCGCGGTACCAACGCGTGACCGACACGACGCCCTGGGGCCGGAGATGACGCAGGTAGTCCTCCATGGCCTCGCGCGTGTAGAGGTAGCTCTCGGTGAGCGCGTACGCGCCGGCGCTGAGCGCCGCGAAGCTGTCGACGACCGTCACCGTGATGAGGTCGTAGCGCTCGCTGGAGCGCCGGACGAAGCTGCGCGCCTCGTCCTCGAAGACGCGCACGCGTGGATCGAAGTACAGGCGGCCGCTGTATCCGGCGTAGCGGCCACGCATCAGCGCGATCTCGGTGCGGTTCACCTCGACCGCGGAGACGTCGGTGACGCCTTCGGCGAGCGCCACGAGGACGTCGACGCCTCCGCCCGGACCGACGATGAGCTCGGAGCGCCGGGACGCGAGCGCGTCCGGCGCGGCGAGGATGCTCGAGTCGAACACGCTCAGGTCCTGTGACGCGCCTCCTGCGATGATCGGCGTGAGCGCGCCGAGGTCCAGGGTCATCGCGAGCGATGGCGGGCGCGGACCCGCGAAGGACTGCGCGATCAGGAACGCGTACTGCGACGGATCGTTCGCGTTCACCGGACGGCTCACATCGATTCGCGCGAGCGGATCCCAGGACGCGGCGTCATGGATCTTGCCCGGATCGGGCTGTTTCAGCGGTCCGGGCAACGGCCGCGCGATGTCCTCACCAAAGACGCTGAGAATGCTGAGGACGAATGCCGCCGCGGCGAGCAGCCCGATCTGACCGACGCGCCTCCGCGTGAGGATGGCCGCTGCGACGAGCGCGCTGGCGGACGCCGCACCGAACACGCCCTGGGCGCCGAGGGTGCCGATGGTCACGTATCCCAGCAGCGATCCGGCCGCCGCACCCGCGAGATCGGCCGCGTAGAAGCCGCCCGCCGCACGCGGCGCCTCCCGGAGCGTGCGGACGATGAGCCAGCTCACGCACAGCACCGGTGCGACGCTCGCCACGTAGCCGGCGGACACCGCGAGCAGCGTCCCCTGAGCGATCGGATCGATGTGCGTCTCGACGAGGAGGGCCGCGACGGTGAGCGCCGCGGCCGAGACGCAGAGGATGGCTGACCGCGGGCGTCGCGGTCCGGCGTCAAACAGGGACGAGGCTGTCGCGCCAGCGCCGACACCGAGCAGCGCGCCGCTCAACACGAGGAACGTGAGGTGGTAGTCGAGCGCGGCGCTGAAGAGCCGCGTCTGCGCGAACTCGAACATGAGCGTCAGCAGCGAGACCAGGAAGATCGCCACGTGCAGCGGTGTCGGGCCGCGGACCGCGGTCACAGGAAGCGGCGTTTCAGCTCGAGGTAGCGCTGGATCGTCGCGACGGTGAGGCGCTCCGCGGGGACATCGATGGTGTGCACGCCACGCTGCCGCATGATCGCGAGCGCGCGCTGTCGCGAATCGCGGACGTCCTCGGCCACGACCTTCTCGAAGAGCTCCTGCGTCGAGCGCGGGCGGCGCGACGCCGTCTCGGCGAGCTGCGGATCGGCGAGGAGGCAGCAGAGCACGAGGTTGTGACCGGCCAGGCGCGTGACCGCGGCCACGAGCGCGCGCGACGCGTCCTCGTCCACGAGATCGGTGAAGAGCACGACGAGGGACCGGCGACCCGAGCGCGCGCGCAGGAATTCGAACGCGGCGCGATAATCCGGCTCGGTCGTCGTCACGTCGATCTTGCGCAGCTCCTCGGTGAGCAGCAGGAACTGGCGGCGGCCGCGCCGCGGGGCGGCATACCCGCGCACCGTATCGGCGAACCCGAGGAGGCCGACCTCGTCGCCCTTGGCGATCGCGACGTACGACAGCATCAGCGCGGTGTTCACGGCGTGGTCGAGCTTGGTGAGCCCGCCGAGCGTGCTCGACATCATGCGCCCGGCGTCGAGGAGGATCTGGACGCGCTGCTGCCGCTCGGTCTCGTACTCGACGGTGATCGGCCGGCCGCGTCGCGCCGTCGCGGTCCACGAGATGGTGCGCGGGTCGTCGTCCGGCGTGTACTCGCGCAGTCGCTCGAAGATGGAGCCCGCGCCGGGGAGCCGCGCGCGGCGCTGCCCGGCGTCGTACGCGAGGCCGCGGCGCAGCGAGACCTCGTAGCGGCGGATCTCGTGCAGATCGGGGTAGACCTTGGCCGGCGCGCTCGCCGGGACGCGACCCTGCTTCTCGACCAGATCGAGCGGGCCGCGCACGCGGAGCGCGATGTCGCCGAAGGCGAACGCCCCGCGGTGATGCGGACGCGCCACGTACTCGACGTCGGTCTGTGCGGAGGGCGCGACCGAGACCGACAGCCGGCGATGGTCGACGTCGAACGACGCGGGCACCGCGTCCACCAGCACCGCGCGCAGCGGGCGCGCGAACGGGTTCGCGACGTGCAGCGCGACGCGGTTGCCGACGCCGATGGAGAGCTGCGCGTCCGCGACGCGCGTGATCGGCACGCGGTCGGGGCGCGGCGTGGCGTACGCGTCGACCGGGGCGAGCGCGAGCGCGACCACGACGATCGCCGCCGCGAGGAGCACGAACGCAGACGAGACCGACGCGAGCGCGAGCGGCACCGCGGCGACGAGGACGATCGCGAAGAGGCGCGGTCGGGGGAGCGGGACGCGACTCAACGCGCGACCGCCGTTACCGCGGGACGTCCAGGCGCGCGAGCACGCGCTTGCACACCGCGTCGGCGTCGCGCCCTTCGATCTCCGCCTCAGCGCGCAGCACGATGCGGTGGCGCAGCGTCGGGATCGCGAGGGCCTTCACGTCGTCGGGCGTGACGAAGTCGCGGCCCTCGAGCGCGGCCGCGGTCTTCGCCGCGCGCAGCAGGTGGACGCCCGCGCGCGGGCTCGCCCCGAGCACGAGATCGGCCGACCTCCGCGACTCCTCGACGATGCGCACGACGTAGTCGAGGACCGAGTCCTCGACCGTCACGGCATCGACCTCCGCCGCGCACGCCTCGAGCGTGCCGGCCGGGAACGATTCCAGCGTCTCGACGAGCGCGAGCGGCTGGCCTTTGTCGTGCGCGCGCAGGATCGCGCGCTCCTGCGCCGCCTCGGGGTAGCGCACCAGGGCCTTGAACAGGAAGCGGTCGAGCTCGGCCTCCGGCAGCGGGTAGGTGCCCTCGTACTCGATCGGGTTCTGCGTCGCGAGCACCATGAACGGCGCCGCGAGCGCGTGGCTCGCCCCATCGACGGTGACCCTCGCCTCCTGCATGCACTCGAGCAGGCCCGACTGAGTCTTGGGCGACG
>DASQIF010000095.1:0-4804 GCA_035631715.1 Candidatus Acidiferrales bacterium | reverse complement strand
CGCGCGCTCCTGAGGAAGTTCGGCTCGGTCCGCGGCCTGCGCGACGCGCCGGTCGGCGATCTCGCGGCAGTGAGCGGCGTCGGGCCGGCGCTCGCGAAGCGCATCAAGGAAGCGCTGGAGACATAAGTGGCTTCTGTGCTTCCGGACACCGAGTTCCCGCTCGTCGTGCGCACCGACTTCAGCGACGACCGCGCCTGGCGTGACATCGAGCGTGTGGCGCGTGAGCCCGTCGGTGTCGACGGCTTTCTCGCCTACCTGACGTTCCTGGACGATCCGTCGTTCGCGCAGCTGAGCGCCGCGGACGCGCTTCGCCTCGCGCGGGGCGCTTATCGGCACGGTTTCGTCGTGCTCGCCGATGCCACATCGATGCGCGGGCCCGACCATCCCGTGCTCGTCGTGGATCTCATGGCGGAGCCGGGCCGTGCCTTTCGGGCGATCCCGCAATCGCTCCAGAGCGTCGAGAACAATCTGTCGATCGCGAACATGGACTTTGCCGAGTTCGCCGATTTGGCCGACTCCTCCCGGGGCGGCATCTTTCGGGACTTCGAATAGTCGCCGAGCGAGCTTGGCAACCTCATCGTTTCGATATCTCGGCTACAGAACGATGAGTTTGCCTTGACTTTCCTTTAGGTCGGCGCGCATCTTCGAACCATGGCCAATCCAGTGGTCGCGCGGTGCCCCGTCTGCAGCGAGCAGCTGAACGTCGTGCGCCTGGAATGCGGCGGCTGCGGGACGCGTCTTGAGGGCTCGTTCTCTCTCGGCCGGTTCCACGCCCTCTCGCCCGAGCACCTCGAGTTCCTCGAGGTCTTCATCCGCGCACGCGGCAACTTCAAGGACGTCGAACGCGAGCTCGGCATCTCGTACCCGACGGTGCGCGGCCGCGTCGACGCGCTCATCCGCGCCCTTGGGTTCCCGTCGCAGGCCGAGCCGGACAAGGAGACCGAGCGCCGCAAGGAGATCCTGCGAGAGCTCGCCGAGGGCCGCATCAAGCCCGATGACGCGGCGAGCCTCTTGGAGACGGAGAGCACACGATGAGCGAAGAGCAGAAGCCCGAGGATCCCGGCAAGGGATCCGACCCCGAGCGCACCGAGCCGATGGGTCGCGACTGGTCGCGCTATCAGGACCCCGACCACCAGGCGCGCGAACGTGACCGCATGGCGCACGACGCGGCCCGCGACGCCGAGCGCATGGCGCGGGACCAGGAGCGCATGGCCCGGGACCGCGAGCGCATGCAGCGCGACCGCGAACGCGCCGCGCGCGAGCAGGAACGCGAGCGCGAGCGCGAGGAGCGCCGCGCCGAGCGAAGCGCGCGCCGCGAGGAGTGGCGCAGCCGCCGTATCCACGGCGTCGGCGTCGACATGGGCGACTTCGGCTTCGACCCGGGCGACTTCGCGAAGAACTTCATGAAGGACTTCGTGAGCGACGCCACCGGCGACTCGTACACCGAGGCCGCGAACGCCGAATTCCTCTTCGACCACATGCCGCGCCTCCGGGTCCGCAACCTCTCCGGCGAGACGAAGATCCGCACCGGCGACGCGGGGAAGATCACTGTCGTCGCCACCAAGCGCGTCACCGCCTCGAGCGAGGACCGCGCGAAGCGCCTCCTGCAGAACCTTGAGATCCGCATGGAGAAGCACGGCGACGAGCTCTCCATCGAGCCGCACCTGTACGAGCAGGAGCGCAGCTGGGTCGACCTCTTCCGCGGCAAGCGGTTCCGCGTCGACTTCGACATCACCGTGCCGGCGGAGTGCGCCATCGACGCGCAGACCGTGAGCGGCGATCTGTCGGTGAGCGGCGTACGCGGTCCCGAGGAGATCCAGTCCGTCTCCGGCGACGTCCGCATCGAGGACGCGCAGGGCCCGCTCCGCCTCAAGAGCGTGAGCGGTGACGTGAACATCCGGCGCTATGTCGGGCACGCCGAGGGCAACACCGTCTCCGGCGACGTCTCGCTCGACGCCGTGCGCCTGCGCTCGCTGCAGTTCTCGTCGGTGAGCGGCGATGTGTCGGTGAAGGGCGTGCTCGAGTCCGCACGCGCGCACCGCTTCAAGACGATCAGCGGCGACGTCGACCTGAGCCTGGTGGAGCCGGACCTGCTGGTCGAGTTCAAGACCGCGAGCGGCGACCTCGAGAGCGAGATCCCGTCGCGCGTCGAGCGCGAGAGCCGCAAGGAGTTCAAGGTGTCGCTCGGCTCGGCGCGCGGCCACGTCGTGGTGAAGACGGTCTCCGGCGACCTGAACGTGCGCGGCACGGTAATGGACGTGCCGGGCGAGCCGACGAACGAGCAGCCCGCGCCGCGCTCCGAGTACGCGTCGAGCTACCGCTCCGACGAGGACGAGCCCGCCGAGACCGACGCGATGCCGATGGGCCCGCCCGCCGCACCGGTGCCGCCGCCGGTCGATCCGAAAGCGCGCGAAGAGCTGCGCGGTCTTCTCGACAAGCTCGCGAAGGGCGAGGTCAGCCTCGATGACGCGGCCGCCGCGCTCGACGCGCGGAAGCGGAGCTCCTAGTGCCGAGCGACGAAGGGAAGCAGGTCCTGAAGCTCTTGGCCGAGGGCAAGATCGACAGCGAGCAGGCGTACCGACTGCTGCGCGCCCTCGGCGACATCGACGACAACGCGAAGGCGCCACCGCCGCCACCGCCGCCGATGGGACCGGCGGCTCCCGGCCACCCCGGCATGCGCGGCCGCATCCTGCGCATCCGCGTCACCGAGGGCGGCGAGCAGAAGGTGAACGTCGGCATTCCCCTGGCGATCGCGCGCATCGGCAAGATGAAGCTCGGCTCGAGCGGCCTGGTGCGCGGCCACCTCGCGAAGTTCGGGATCGATCTGGACGAGATGCTCCGTTACGTCGACTTCCCGGGCCGCATCGTCGACGTGTCCGACGACGAGGATCGGGTAGAGATCTTCGTCGAGTGACCGCGGCGGCAGCGGTCGAAGTTCGCGGTCTGGTCAAGGAATTCGAGAAGGGCCGGCGCACGCTGTGGCAGCGCGTGCGCGGCGCGCCCGATCTGCGCCAACGCTTCCGCGCCGTCGACGGCATCGACCTCACCGTGGAACGCGGCGAGATCTTCGGCCTCCTCGGCCCCAACGGCGCCGGCAAGACCACCACCATGCGGATGATCTCCACGCTGCTCGAGCCCACGGCCGGCACGATCACCGTGCTCGGCGTCGACGTCGCGAAGGAGCCGCGCCGTGTGCGCGCGAGCCTCGGCGCGATGCTCTCGGGGGAGCGCAGCCTCTACTGGAAGCTCACGGCGCGGGAGAACCTCGAGTACTTCGCCGCGCTGTATCACGTGCCGCCGAAGGACACGAAGGCGCGCGTTGAGTCGAGCCTGGACGCCGTGCGGCTCTCCGATCGCTCCGACGACTACGTCGAGAAGTACTCGACCGGCATGCGGCAACGTCTCGCGCTCGCGCGCGCGCTCCTGCCGGACCCGCCGCTCATCATCCTCGACGAGCCCACCGTCGGCCTCGACCCGCAGTCGTCGCGCGATCTGCGCGACCGCGTGCGCGACCTGCGCGCGCAGGGCCGGACCATCCTCCTCACGACCCATTACATGGAGGAGGCCGACCAGCTCTGCGACCGCGTCGCGATCATCGACCACGGCAAGATCGTCGCGCTCGATTCGCCTACCGCCCTCAAGCGCACCATCCGCGCGGAGGAGATCGTCCGCCTCGACATCGGCGGCGCCGGCGACGGCGCGGGCATCGTCGAGCGGCTCGGCCGGGCCGGTACGGTGGCGCGCAGCGAGCGGCACAACGGCACGCTCTCGCTCACCGTGCACTGCGCGTCGGCGCGCGAGCTCGTGCCGGCCGCGTTCGACGCGGCGCACGCCGCGGGCGCCACGGTGCAGCACGTCGAGATCGTGCCGGTGACGCTCGAGGACGTGTTCCTGTCGCTGACCGGACGCGGCCTGCGCGAGTGAGCCTCTGGGCCGCTGATCTGCGCGCCTTCCGCGCGGCGGCGCGCAAGGAGTTCCGGATCGTGCGGCGCTATCCGCTGAACTACGTCGGCGGCCTCTTCTGGGGCGCGCTCCTGCCGGCGGTCTACGTGCTCATGGGCCGCGCCTATTCCGGCGGGAACGATCCGCGCGCCATCGCCGCGTTCTCCGAGCGCGCCGGCACGAGCGAGGTCGCGGGCTTCGTGTTCGTCGGCTACGCGATGTACATGTGGCTCTCGTCGGTGCTGTGGGGACCGGGCACGTCGCTGCGGCGCGAGCAGATCCAGGGCAGCCTCGAGGCGACCTTCCTCACGCCGGTGTCGCGACTCGTACTGCTCTTCGGTCCCGGGATGTCCGCGATCCCCGGCATGCTGTTCACGTTCCTGGTGACGTTCGTGACGCTGTGGCTCTTCTTCGGCTTCGTCCCGCCGCTCGGATCCCTCGTGCCGGTGCTCGTCATCGTGCTCCTCGCGCTGCCCGCGATGTATACGATCGGCTCGCTCTTCGCCGCCGGCGTCCTGCGCTACGGCGAGATCGGCCCGGTGGTACAGATCGTCCGCGGCACGTTCGTCCTCGCGTGCGGCATCACCTTCCCGGTCGCGATGCTCCCGGCGTGGGCGCAGGCCGGCGCGGCCGTGCTGCCGCCGACGTACATCGTGAGCGACATCCGCGCCGCGATGCTGCGCGAGGTCGCGCTTCCCGGCATCGCCGGCGACCTCGGCGTCGTGGTGCTGCTCACGGTCGTCACGGCGGTGCTCGCCATAGCCCTGTTCCGCTACCTCGAGGCGTCGGCGCGCCGCACCGGGATGCTCGGCCGCTATTAGATGGAGGAGCTGCGCGCGGCCTGGGCCATCGGCAAGAAGGA
>DASQIF010000094.1:0-8004 GCA_035631715.1 Candidatus Acidiferrales bacterium | reverse complement strand
CGGCGCCGTGCTCGAGGCGTGCCAGGCGGTGCGCGCCGAGCTCGATGTGCGCTCCCGCGAACGGGAGATCGAGATCGCATCGCTCCTCGACACGCCGATCGAGAGGCTCGCGACCCACCGCCACAAGCCCACCGAGCCGCGCAACGCGACGACGCAGAACAAGGGCCACGTCGCGTTCCTGTTCGCGGCGCATCGCGCCACGGTCGATGTCGACGTCGAGACGGGCCTGGTGAAGGTCGTCCAGGTCGCGACGTCGCAGGACGTCGGCACCGCGATCAACCCCGTCGCGGTGGTCGGTCAGCTCGAGGGCGGGATCGCGCAGGGCCTCGGGCTGGCGGTCATGGAGGAGATCCAGCTGAAGGACGGGCAGGTCCGGAACGCATCGTTCACCGACTACCTCCTCCCGACGATGCTCGACATGCCCCCGGTGGTGTGCGACCTCATCGAGCACCCGCACCCGGACGCGCCGTACGGGGCGAAGGGGGTCGGCGAGCCGCCCACGATCTCGAGCACGCCGGCGATCGTGGCCGCGATCCGCGCGGCCACGGGCCGCGAGCTGAACCGCGTGCCGGTGCGCCCCGACGACATCGTGTTCGGGACCGTTGCGCGCTCGGGTTGGACGATCACGCCGGGTCAGGATCCCCGTCGCGCACGGCGTTCCCAAGCATGACGAGAGCGGCGCCGATGTGGCGCCGCTCTCACTCCCGTCCCCCCATGGTCTCGAAGAAAGTTACTCCTGGTGGATGCTGCCGCCGCCGGCGATGTCCGTCGCGGAGTCGGTCGAGTTCAGGTCGTTGGTCAGCTGACCCTCGTCCGTCGCGTAGCCGGTCTGCATCGGGCCCGCGTTGTCGTCGCCGCTGAACGTGTGGGACGCCTGCGAGCCGTCGCCGACCCATACCGGGGCCGTGTCACGCGGCTCGACGCTGCCACCGGACGCGAACGCGAGGTTCCGGTCGGCCGCGTCTGGGCTCTGCACGCCCGTGGACTCGCCCGAGCCTTCGCCGATCCATACCGGCGCGATGTCCCGCGGCTCGCTGCCGGTGGTCTGGACCGACACGGTGCTGCCGCCCTGCCCGGGGTCGACGAACGCCTTGCTCATGCGCTGGTCGATGCCGAAGGACGCGAGACGACCCGCGTCACGGGTGCCGAGCGCCTGCACCTCGTCCTGGGTGAGGTCGTAGCCGCGCAGCGCGTTGGCCGGGGCACTCGCGAGCTGCTTTCGGAACGCCGGGTCGCTGATGGACCGCTGGACTACCTTCGCTAGATCCTGCCTAGACATCTGTGACTCCTCCTCCCTACGTCTCCGTAGGCGGAAGTTGTCTCACTCCCGTCAAGAGGGGTCGTCAATCCCGATCGCTGGGCCTGCGCCATCGTCATTACAGAGGTATTGACTGGGGGTGCGAGGATGCGCGACGTGGATGCCGCGCGGATCGCCGACTACCTGGCGTTCTCGCCGGTCTTCGCCCCGCTTGGGCAGACCGAGCGCCTCGAGCTCGCGGCGCGGATGCGCTCGCGGCAGTTCGCAAAGGGCGAGATCGTGTTCCACCAGGACGACCCGGCGGCTCATCTCTTTCTCATCGCGAGCGGGACGGTGAAGGTCTCGATCGAGGACGAGCGCGGGCAGGAGGTGGTCATCGCGCTCATGCGCGGCGGCGACGTGTTCGGTGACCTCGCGCTGTTCGACGAGGGGCAGCGCTCGGCGACGGTCACGGCGCTCACCGAGACGATGGCCTTCGCGCTCGCCAGCCGCGACTTCAACGAGGTCATCGCGCGCAACCCCGCTGCGATGCGGCAGATGCTCGCGCTGCTCGCCCGACGCATCCGCAACAGCACCGGTCACATCGAGGACCTCGTCTTCCTCGACCTGCCGGGCCGCGTCGCGAAGAGCCTGCTCGACCAGAACGAGATCCTCGGGAACAAGGGCACCGTCGACCTCACGCAAGAGGACCTCGCGCACTTCGTGGGCGCGACGCGCGTCGCGGTGAACCGCGTGCTGGTCGATCTCGAGAAGCGCGGCAGCCTCGCGCTCGGTCGTGGCTCGATCAAGATCCTCGACGTCGAGGCGCTGCGCAAAGAGATCCGCAGGTAGACAAAGGACGAGCGCCCGGGTGAGGGGCGCTCGTTCCTCGCAATGAGGGTCCTGGTCTGAGTCGCTTACTCCGAGATGTTCGGCCCGCCCGTGGCCTCGCTGGGCGTCGACGCGCCGGAGGCGCCGTCGTCGCTCACGATGACGTCGTGCTGGGCGCCGGCGTCGATCGTGGTCGCGTAGCCGATCGAAGGCAGGTAACCGTCTTCGTCGGCCGTCGAGTGGATCGGGTTGTCCGACGCAAGGGCGCTCGAGCGCATCGCTTCGTTGCCGCTCGAGACCATCGGGTCGGTGTCGCTCGTGTCGCCGCTGACGAGCGCGCCGCTGCCGGCCGCGCCGTCGCCAGGCGTGAGCACCGCGCCGCCCGGGGCGCTGTCGCCGCCGGTGAGCGCACCGGTCCAGCTGGCGCCGAGGTCGCTCGACACCGTGTTCGAGACCGTCGAGTCGGTGCCCATCGCGAACGCCTTGCTCATGCGCTGCTCGACACCGAGCGCCGTCAGACGGCTTGAGTCGCCGCTGCGGATCGCCGCGGTCTCGTCGCCGCTGAGCTCGTACCCGCGAAGCGCGCCCGTTGGGTCGGTCGCGAGCTGACGGCGGAACGCCCCGTCACTGATGGAACGCTGGATGACCTTTGCGAGTGCTTCCTTCGACATGTCGTCCTCCCTGTTCGCTCTCTTGGCGGAACTCTGGTCGTCCGGACGATCCCCCTCGTCCACCGTGATGGCTCGTGCTGTGTGATCGTGCTAACACTCGGCTGATACCACCCTCCTCACTCGAGCTCCGGGAGCTCGACTGGATCGCCGCGCGGCTTGCACACGCCGCAGTGGAGGGCGTCCTCGACCACGAGCGCGCGCAGCACTTGGTGTTTCGTGCCGCGGAACACGTCGATGACGAACGGGTGCGTCTTGGCGTGGTCGCGACAGGTCCCGCGCCCGCAGAACCGGCACGCCCCCAGCGCGGTCCGCTCGCATACCCAACAGTCCACGCCTCTCCCTACGCTCCCCCGACCGCGGTCCCGAGACCGGCGGCGCCGACATAATGCGCCGTTCGCGCCCGAAATTCGCCCATCGTTTCGCCGGAGGCCTGCACCAGCCAGGCGAAATCCGGCCGGCGCAGGGTCGCCAGGACCAGGTCGGTCACAGCCGTGACCGTCGCGGTGCGGGCGCTGCCGAACAGGAGGGCGATCTCACCGAACCCGGCGCCCGGGCCAAGCCGTCCGAGCACACGCCCGCCCGCGGACACCTCCGCCTCGCCCTGCCGGACGACGTAGTAGCGGTCGCCGCGGTCACCCTCGCGGACGACCGCCTCGCCGGCCCGCACCCGGACCGTCTCGAGCCGCTTCGCCACGCGGTCCAGCTCGTTCGGCTCGAGTCCCCGGAAGAACGGCAGGGCGCGGAGCGCCTCGCGCTCCTCGCTCGAGGCGCGGATCCGCGCCGCGATCTCGTAGCGGTCGCGGATCCAGCGCTCAAAGTGGCCGCGGTCGAGCGCCCACAGGTGCGCGGGCTCCGTCGCGCGCACGGTCGCGCCGCGCGGCCGGCGGTCGAGGAGCGCGAGCTCGCCAAACCCGTCGCCCGCGCCCATGACCGTGAGGACACGCCCGTTCGCGTCGACGGCCTCGAGCTCCCCGTCGCGCACCAGGTAGAAGCTGTCGCCGGGCTCGCCGATCGTGACCACGGTCGCGCCGGACGCGACGTCGACCTCGCGCAGATGCGAGGCGATCGCCATGAGCGACGGGCCGTTCAGGCCGACGAGGAAGGGGACGCGGCTGAGCGCTCGCGCCCGTTCGGCGAGCGCCTCGGCGTGGACGCGGCGCGCGCGGGCGGCGGACGCCGCGGCGAGCGCGCGGCCCCATCCCACGAGGCGCAGCGCGAGCGCGATGAGCAGCGGGCCGATGAACACGACGACGAGCAGCGCGAGCACGAGCAGCCCACCCGGCCCGAGCGCGAGGAGCTCGCGTGCGGCGACGGCGACGCGCGACTGCCACAGCGCGAGCGAGAAGGCGAGCATGACGAGCGAGGTCCCGATCGCGAGCACGCCATAGAGGCCGAGCCCGACCTCCTGTGGCGTCCAGCGCTCGCGTCGCCGCAGTTTGCGCACGATGCCGCCGCGCGCGAACGCGATCGAGCGCCCGCGGAGCATCGGCGCGTCGAGCAGGTCCACCAGGATGTGGTAGCCGTCGAGCTCCAGGATCGGCATGAGGTTCAGCGCGAACTGGAAGATGAAGAGGCTCGCGGCCTTGAAGGCGAGCCCGCCGATGGTCCCGCCGTCGGTCGCCGCGACGAACGCGCAGAGCGCGCCGACGAGCAGCCCACCCACCGGACCCGCGAGCGCGACGACCACGCGCGCGGCGCGTGAGGTCATGGCCATGTCCGTCGCGTCGACGTACACGCACGGGAAGACGTAGTAGATCGCGAGACCGAGCCTACGGACGCGTCGCCCGTAGTGGACGATCGCGAGCGCGTGACCGGCTTCATGCACGGAGATGGACAGCACCTGCAGCGCGATGAGCGCGACGATGCCGAGGACGAACGACCCGTCGACGGTGACGAGGGCGTGGCGACCCGCGCGGACCTCGCTCACCCATGCGGCGATGCCGGCGACGCAGATGAGGCCGATGAGGACCGCGCCGGGCGCGGTGAACGCGAGGCGGCCGCCCCATCGGTAGAGGCGCCGGACCGCGACGTCGGCGTTCGACCAGCGCGCCATGTCCCACACGATGAAGCGGCGCAGCAGCAGCGAGAGGCGGACGAGCGGGTCCCGCAGCGCGCGGCGCGTCTGGAGCTTCTGGTAGAAGCGCGGACGCTCCTCGCCGAAGAAGCCGTTCGCCGCGAGCGCGGCGGTGACGCGTGCGAGCCGGTCGAGCGCGAACGTCCCGCTCTGCTCGAGACGGGCGATGACGATGTCCGAGATGGTGCGCTCGCCGTCCATCAGGTCGAGCAGCGCGACATCTTCAGGCTCGAGGCGTAGGTATGTGCCCGCGCCGCCGTCGCCGTGCGGGTTCTTGATCATGGTGTAGGGACGGCCGTCGCGATGGCGCAGCGACGCGCGCTCGAGATCGGCGATCGGGCGCGGGACGAACCTGCCGTAGTCGAGGCGCTCGCGCAGGATCTCCCAGATGTCCTCGCTCACGGCTTGGCGCGCACGACCTCGAACGCCGGCACCGGCCGGCTCATGCCCTTCAGCTCGAGATCGCCGACCGCCCTCGTCTCGAACTGTTCCTCGACCGCCGCGTTGAGGCGCTGCGAGATGAGGATCTGGCCCGCGGCGGCTTGGCCCGAGAGCCGGTTCGCGAGGATGGTCACGTTGCCGATCGCGGCGTAGTCGTAGCGACCCTCGTAGCCGATGCGTCCGAGCGTCGCGTAGCCCACCGAGGCGCCGAAGCCGAGGCCGAGCTCATAGCCCTTCTTCTTCCATGGCACCTCGAGCTCGGCGAAGCGGTCGCGCATGGCGACGGCCATGCGCACGGCGCGGATCTCGTGCTCGCTCGCCTCCACCGGATCGTTGAAGAAGATCATCATGCCGTCGCCTTCGAAGTGCTCGAGCGTGCCGCCGTGCGCGGCGATGATCTCGCCCATCGCGCGGTGGTACGCGCGCAGCACGGCCATGACCTCCTCCGGCTCGACGGTCTCGGAGAAGCGCGTGAAGCCGCGGAAATCGCAGAACACGATGGTGACCGAGCGGCGGTGCCCGTCGAGCATCCGCTTGCCTTCGGCGCTCGTGATGAGCTCGGCGATGGCCGGCGAGAAGAAGCGCGACAGCTCTTCGCGCTGCCGCTGCACCGTGTCGTAGTAGCTCTTCACGCGGATCAGCGACCGCACGCGCGCGAGCAGCTCGTTCTTGTCGAAGGGTTTCGGCACGAAGTCGTCGGCCCCGGCCTCGAGCGCGCGAACGAGATCGGCGCCGCCGGTGGCGGTGACCACGATGATCGGCACGTGCCGGAACCGTTCGTTCCCGCGGACCGCTTTCGTCACGTCGAAGCCGTTCATCGTCGGCATGACCAGGTCGACGAGCAGGAGATCCGGATCGATCTCGGTCAGGCGCCCGAGCGCCTCGGCGCCGGAGGACGCCATCCTGAGGTCGTAGCCCTGCGGCTCAAGCAGCGCCTCGAGCAGCCGGAGGTTCTCCGGCGTGTCGTCCACGGCCAGGATCTTCGGGCGCTGGCTCACGCGCGGCCGCGCGCGACCGCGTCGCGGACCTGCTGCGGGAACAGGCGCACGTCGATGGGCTTCGTGATGAAGCCATCGAAGCCGGCCTTGTCGAACCGCTCGCGATCTTCCTTCATGACCGACGCGGTCATCGCGCAGACCGGGATGCGCGCGGTCGTCGGATCGGCGCGCAGCTGGCCGAGCGCGGTGACGCCGTCCATCCCCGGCAGCTGGATGTCCATCAGCACGAGCTTTGGCTGGCGCTCGCGCGCGAGCGCGACGCCGTCCTCGGCGTTGGTCGCTTCGATCGTTTGGAAGCCGTGGTACTGCAGCAGATCGCGCGCGAGCTTCATGTTCTTCTCGTTGTCCTCGACGAGCAGGATGAGGTCGCTCACGCTTTCACCTCCGCAGTGCGACGGATCGGCAGCGTGAAGCTGAATGTGCTGCCCTTACCCGGCGTGCTCACCACGCTGATCACGCCGCCGTGCAGCTCGACGAAGCGCTTCGTGAGCGTCAGGCCGAGGCCGGTGCCCTCACGCGAGCGCTCGCGCCCGACCTGACGGAACTCCTCGAAGATCTTCGTCTGGTCCTCGCCCGCGATTCCGATGCCGTTGTCTTGCACCTCGATGCGCACGCTCCCGTCCTGGCGCGAGGCGCGCACCTCGATGCGGCCACCGTCGGGCGTGAACTTCACCGCGTTGGAGAGCAGGTTGTAGAGGACCTGCTTCACCTTGCGCTCGTCGGCCTCGATCACCGGTAGGTCGTTCGGCAGGACCGCTTGGAGCGTGATGCCGTGGCGCGTCGCGCGTTCGCGGACGATAGTGAGACCGCTATCCAGCGCGTTCGCGAGCGAGAACGTCGACAGCTCGAGCTCCATGCGGCCGGCCTCGATCTTCGAGAGGTCGAGGATGTCGTTGATGAGCGAGAGCAGGTGCTTACCCGACGAGAGCACGTCCTCGAGGTACTCCTGCTGCTTCTCGTTCACGTCGCCGAAGATGCCCTGCAGCAGGACCTCGGAGAAGCCGATGATCGCGTTGAGCGGCGTACGCAGCTCGTGGCTCATGTTCGCGAGGAACTCGCTCTTGTGGCGGTTCGCGACCTCGAGCTCCCGGCCCTTCTCCTGTATCTCGCTGAACAGGCGGACGTTCTGCATGGCGATGCTCGCTTGGTCCGCGAACGTCTCCGCGAGTCGGACCTCGCGGTCGGTGAACGGCCGCACGTCGACCCGGCCGAGGATGAACGCTCCGATGACCTTCTGTTCGTTCCGCAGCGGGACGCCGATGAGCGATCTCGAGTCCGTGGCTCGAACGACGGGCGAATTCTCGACGAGATCCGGTCGCACCATGACGTCATCGAATCGCACAACGGTGCCGTCCTGGTAGAGCCGGCTCATCACGGACACACCCCCGGAGATCGGGCGCGCGAAACCCTTCGATGAGGGAAACCTGGCGAAGCGTTCGGCGAGCTTCGGACTCGAAGCCCACCTCGTGTGCACGCTGAAGTGATCGTCGTCCGTTCGCTGCGTGATCCACGCGAGGTCCGCGGCGACGAGACGCCCGGCGTTCTCGACGATGGCCTCGAGCGTCGTGTCGATGTCGAAGACCGTGCGGCTGATGGTCTTGAGCACCTCGCTGAGCGCCGTTTGCTGCTCGAGCGACTCCCGCGTCTCGTTGAAGAGGCGGACGTTCTCGAGCGCGATCGCCGCCTGATTCGCGAACGTCTGCGCGAGCTCGACCTGCTGCTCGGCGAATGGCCGGGCCTCGCGTCGTCGCA
>DASQIF010000093.1:0-15110 GCA_035631715.1 Candidatus Acidiferrales bacterium | reverse complement strand
GCGGTCATTCCCGCCGAGGACATCATCCGACCGCGATACAGATCGGTGGGCGTCAGCTGGAACGGCGAGCCTGCGGCGAAGAGTGCGGCAAGCACCTCCATGCTCGCTCCGGTGGTCTTGAATCGTTCGAAGACCTCTTCGGCGTTGCGGTTGAGGTAGCCGTTGACCCGTCCGATCCGCCGGGTGACGCCCAAAGGTCGAGTGTCTAATTGCGGTGCGACACGCGCCCAAGCAAGCTCGATGTTGTCGACGGCATCGCGCGCTTTTTCCACGTAGACGTCGCAGTCTACCCCGACGAGATATTCGATGACAAGATTCTCGTGCACGAGATACCTTAAACAATGGTGGCAACTCGCGCGCGACGATCGGTAGCTCTTGGCGGTCGGGGACAAGGTCGCGAGCGTCGGCAGGCCGGTCATGCGCACAATTGGTTGTCGGAAGTGCTCCAATGAAAGCCCTCCTCACATCGGCCGGAATCAAGAACCGCCAGATCCACGACACGCTGGTGGACCTGCTGGGAAAACCGATCGCCGAGTCCAACGCCCTTTTCGTCCCCACCGCGATCTACCCGTTCCCCGGCGGTCCGGGCATGGCGTGGCGGGCGATCAGCGGCAAAGGGCCATCGCCGTTGGCGGGATTGGGTTGGAAGTCACTTGGGATCCTGGAGCTCACGGCGCTGCCGAGCATCGAGGAAGCGGCCTGGGTGCCGGCGGTCCGGGAGGCCGATGCACTGCTCGTCTGGGGCGGCGACCCGCTGTTTCTCGCCAACTGGATGCGGCGCTCCGGCTTGACCCGTCTCCTGCCGACGCTGCGCAGCGAGGCGGTCTACGTGGGGGTGAGCGCCGGCAGCATCGCTGCCGCGACGACCTTCGTCGAGACGTATGTCGAACCGCCACGCGGCCGCGATGAGCCGCTGAAGTCTGAAGACATCGTTTTCTCCACTCCTCGGGGCGACGTGAAGCGGATCCTGGTGACGGGACAGGGAGCGGGGCTCGTTGACTTCGCGGTGATCCCGCATTTCGCGCATCCGGACCACCCCGACGCTTCGCTGGCCAACGCCGAGCGATGGGCGGCACGGATCCCTGCGCCGACATACGCGATCGACGATGAGAGCGCCATCAGCGTCGTCGACGGCGGCGCGCAGGTCGTATCCGAAGGGCAGTGGAAACTGTTTCGGCCCACCTAGCCTGTGGCGTCGCGCGCTACTGAAGACGCGGAGTGACCTTCGGCACTCCTGGGAGGAGCAAAGGTCCCGGCCACGAGTGCTGTCCGACACGCGAGCCGCGTCAGCATCCGCCCTACGTTCACCGGCATGCGGCGTCTTCTGTTCGCCCTCATTGTTCCTGCCTTGCTCGTCGCGGGATGCGGCGCGCCCGCGTCGCACGGTGCGGCATCCGTGGCGGACACGGGGGATCATCCGGGGGTCACCCTCGCCGCCAACGATGGGCCGACGCTGATCGTCCTGTCGCTCGATCCCGGCCGACCCGGCGACAACATGCTGTCGGTCGACCTGCGCAGCGCGAATGGCGATGTGGTCCCGGGAGCCGTGCAGGTCGCGGTCTCGATCGACGGCGTGCCCGCGCCATCGCTCGCGCTCCCGTCGGGTGATCGGCGCCGCGCCGTCACGATCGCCCACAGCGGTCAGGCGGAGATCACGGTGAAGGCGACCGACGGCCTCGCCGCGTCCGCACATGCGACCTTCGCGCTCGCGCTCCCGATCGAGCCGCTCCCCGCTGCGACGCTGACCGACATCGACGCGGCGATGCGTGGCCTGCACACCATGCGGGAGGAGCAGACGCTCACGAGCGGCGGGCCCGTGCTGCTCTTTCACTTCGAGTACGCCGCACCCGATCGCGTGCGGTACACGATGGTCAAGCCCGGCGCCGCCATCAGCGAGACGCGGCTCATCGGCGCGGAGCGGTTCGATCGGGATGGCGCCGGCCCCTGGACGAGCTCGAACATGGGGTTCGGAAGCCGCGTGCCCGCCTCGGAGCTCGCGCGCGCGGCGACGCGCATCGCGCTCATCGGACGAGACCACGACGGGGCAGAGCCGCTCATCGAGATCGCGTTCGTCCAGCCCGGGGGCATCCACTACCGCGTCTGGGCCGGCGCGAACGATCACCTCGTGCGCCGGTACACGATGATGGCGAACGGGCATTACATGACCGGGACGTACGCGGACTTCGACGTGCCGCTCGCGATCGCGGCTCCGTAGGGGCCGCTCGGCCCCGACCCTCTAGGTCTTTCGGCCCATCGGCCGCCCTTCTTGTCAGGTGATGGTCAGGTAACGCTGCGTCCCGGTCAGGGCGTCGTCAGGGCGCCTCCATAGCGTGCTCTTCGGAGGATTTGAATATGACAAAGCAGCTCAGCGTCAACCACGTCCGCCTCATCACCGCGACGCTCGCGGCCGCGCTACTCGCCGGCTGCAGCGCGTCCGCCCAGTCCCCGTCCGCGACCCAGAACGTTGCCGTCGAAGCCGTCGCCGCGGTGGCGACGCCCCAGGCGACGGTCGCGCCGGTCACCCTGTCCGAACCGTCGATCGCGCCGAGCCCCGTCGCCGTGGCGACGCCCGGCGCGGCCGCCTCGGTCGAGCCGACCGCGGCAGCGGCGACCGCGTCGGTCGCGCCCGTCGCGACAGCCGCCCCGACCGCCGCCCCAAGCGCCCAGCCGACCGCCGCACCGACGGTCGCAGCGAAGGCGCAGTTCACGACGGTCGGCGTCACGCTGCTCGACACCTCGATCAAGCTCGACAAGACCTCTATCCCGTTCGGCACCGTGACCTTGAACATCAAGAACTCGGGAAGCGTTCTCCATCAGCTCATCATCCTGCGGACCGACATCCCGCAGAACCAGATCCCGGCGAGCACGACACAGCCCGGCACGATGCAGGAGCCCGGCCTTGTGATGCAGAGCCAGACCATCGCCGTCGGGGCGTCGTCGACACTGACGCTGACCCTCGGCGCCGGCAATTACGTCCTCATGTGCAACCAGCCCGCGCACTACCTGATCGGTATGCACACGGGCTTCGCGATCTATTAGCGAGAAGGAAGGAACATGCAGATGCGCAAGCTGATGATCTTCGCAAGCGGACTCGCTCTGGTGTTCGGGGCCGTCAACAGCAATGCCGCCCCGGCCGCCGCCGCGAGCACCAACCACGTGGGTGTCACTCTCAAGGAGATGTCGATCACGCTCAGCGTCTCGACCGTCCCATCTGGGTCTGTCACGTTCGACGTGACGAACGCCGGCACTATCGAGCACGAGTTCGTCATCCTCAAGACGGACATCGCTCCGGACGCGCTGCCCGCGAACCTCGAGGTACCCGGCAAGGCCGCCGAGATCGGTCATGTTGACGAGAAGGACCCCGTCACCGGGACGGTCAGCCTCACGATCGACAACATGCGCCCCGGCTACTACGTGCTCGTCTGCAACAAGCCAGGCCACTACGTCGCCGGCATGTTCGTGGCGCTGCACGTCATCGCGCCAGCGAGCATCGCCGTCCCGATGGAGCCGCGCTCCGCCGCTGCCGCGCAAGATGAGTCCTTCGCCGAGCAGGGTGTCGAGGACCTGGATGATGTGGACGCTCGCATCGACCTCGCGGATCTGCTCAAGGCGCCGGGCGTCAAGGTTACCGACGCCGACACGGCCGCGATCAACGCGGGCATCTTCCCGCGAGCCATTAGGTCAGACGGGTCACTCCTGTACATGTACTAGGTCGGTCCTCCGGAACGGCCCCGGTCACGTCGATCGGGGCCGTTCTCGTATTCCGATCAGAAGAAGGGAAAGAACAATGCGAAATCTTGTAGCTGCCGTCGTCATCCTCCTCATCTCCGCGGCGTGCGGCGGTTCGGGATCATCGGGCGCCGCGAGCACGATCGCGGTGACCATGACCGACACGGGGATCCAGCTCGATCAGCCGAGCTCGCCCGCCGGAACGGTCACGTTCGCCGCGCGCAACAACGGCACCGTCATTCACTCGCTGATGCTTCTCAAGACCGACGTCGCAGTGGACAAGCTCCCGGCCGACCCAAACGACGCCTCGCGGCCCGCCAAGACCGGCGAGCTGAAGGAGACCGCGCAGATCACCGTCGGCCAGTCAGCCAGCTTCAGCGCGAGCCTTGCGCCGGGAAACTACATCCTCGTGTGCAACGAGCCCGGTCACTACCTGATCGGCATGCGCACGGCATTCGTGGTCAAGTAGCCGTCAGCGCATGCGAGGCTTCGCGAGCTAGCTGATGAGCCGCAGCGTCACGGCGAGGGGGACGAGCGACAGGCCGATCGCGACGGCGAGCGCCAGCGCGGGCGAGAGCGCGCGCGTGAGGCCCTCGCTCCGCCACGTATTCCAACCGAGCGTCCGCGCGCCTGACCAGATGCCGGGCAGCAGGTGCGCGCCCACGGCGGCCGCGGCCACCACATAGCCGAGCGCGACTGGCCACGCGCTCTGCGCAGCGACCAGGTTGCGGTAGGGCGTGGATGCATCAAAGGAGGACAGCGTCGCGCCGAAGGTGAGCTGCGCAAGATGCATCGCGACGAATATCGCGATGAGCCCGCCGGTCGCGAGCGGGATGACCCCGCTCTTCACAACATAGGCCGGCACCGCGGGAGCGTCGGCGCTCTCGTCCCGCACGGCCTCCGGGCGGAACAGCAGCCAGGCGTGCGCCGAGACGTGCGCGGCCAGGGCGACGGCGAGCACGATACGGACGAGCAGCAGCGGCACGCCGCTACCGAGGTCCCGCAGCCACTGCGCGTATGCGTCGAACGTCGCCGGTCCCGCGAACGCCAGCAGGTTGCCGCCCATGTGCGCGACGACGTACGCGAGCATTACGAATCCCGTCGCCGCGAGCACTCGTCGCGCGCCCACGTCAGATCGCTCGCGGCACCGTGCCCGTCATCTGCAGTACGAAGCGAATGCACTTGTGGGCCGTGTCCGCGGTCGGGTCGAACATGAGCGGGCAGCCGCCCGGGATCACGGCGAGGCCGTTCGCACGGCAGAAGTCGACCGCGCTCTTGCTCACGCTGGTCTGCGCCGGACCGGCGTGCATCCAGACACGCGTGATCCCGAGCTCCTTGCACTCGCGCACGATCGCGTCGGCGTGCGAGGGTGCCGTGGCGATGACAACGCCGTCGACGCCACCGGGGATCGAGCGAAGATCGCGATAGGCGACTTCACCCTCGACCGTGTCGGCGTTCGGGTTGACTGCGAAGACCTCGTATCCGCGGGCCTTCAACCGGCGGAAGATGCCGTTGGCCCCGTGGGTCTCCGGATGACGCGACACGCCGGCGACCGCGATACGCCGCTGGGCGAGGAAGTCTCTAGTCAGCGTTCCCATTCGTTGTTCCCTCCGCCGAAAACCGCGGACGGCTGCCGCCGCGCGGAATCGTCGTGAAAATCGTTACGCGCGGAGCGGGTCCGCGGTAGGGCCATCCGACCCAAGGTCTGTCGGGTGTACCTCGGCGTTCTCGCCTCGGCGCGGCGGCCGTCTAGAGTCGGGGCGACATGAGCAACCGGATGTACTCGTACGCGGTGGCGCTCATCGGTGTGGTGTGCGCCTACGTCCTGGTCCGCACCGTCCTCAATGCCGATTCACTGACGCTCCGGAACGACCTGATCCAGGGCCTCCTCACCGGTTTGGGGCTTGGCGTCGTCGCGGTCGAGGTCCTCGCGCGGATCAAGGCCACCCGGGTCAACGGCTGGACCACCATCTACGGCGCGGGGCTGCCCACGAGCGGGATCCTCACACGCGCCGCGTCCGCCCGGATCTTTCCCGGCCCGGTCAACGTGCCGGAAGAGGCGATGTACTGGAAGACGCGTATCGACGGCCGAGGTCGTCCGCTGTCCGGAGCGCGCGACTACGTCATGCACTTTCCGCCCGGCGGTCTTCCACCCAACGACGCGTTCTGGTCGCTGACCATGGCCAACGAGAAAGAACAGTTCGTGGCGAATCCGATCGATCGCTACAGCGTCAGCGATCGATCAGGCCTCGCGCCCAACCCCGACGGGTCCGTCGACATCTTCCTGCAGCATGCCGCTCCGCACGGTGATCGATCCAACTGGCTCCCCGCGCCTGCCGGCCGGTTCGTCCTCTGGCTGCGGGTGTATCTGCCCGGCGCAGCGATCCTCAGTGGCGAGTACAAGGTGCCGCCGGTCGTCGAGGCAAGCGGACGATGACGGGCTACCAGCACCTGCTGCTTTTTGGCGCGGTGGCCGCCGCGGCATGCTTCGCGTTCATCTACTCGTGGCCGCGCCTCATGCTGACGCTGTACAAGAGGGCGATCCTGTCCAAGGGCTTCGGCGAGGGGCCCATCCCGATCAACACGCTCTACCAGGAGCCCCAAGCGGTCTTCGCCGATCCGCTCCGCGCGGCGCCATCGTCGGGCTCGAACCTCATCACGACCGGCGTGAACCGCGACACGCTGTACACGGTCGGCTGGCTCGACCTCAAGAACGGGCCGCAGGTCCTGCACGTGCCGGACATGGCCGGTCGCTACTACAGCGTCCAGCTCACGGATCCGTCGAACGACACGAACTTCGCGTACGTCGGGAAACGCGTGACCGGGACCGCGGCCGGCGACTTCGTCATCTGCGGCCCGGGTTGGACGGGAGCCGTTCCTCAAGGGATGACCCGGATCTCCTCGCCGACCAACTCGGTGCTCGTGGCCGGCCGCACGCTCGTGGAGAACGAGGCCGATCTCCCCGCCGCCTATGCGCTCTCCGCGCAGATCCGGCTATCCCCGCTCGACCGCTGACGTGAGGCACCGTTGGACCGCGCAGCTCCTCGTCGCGGTCACGTCGATGCTGGTCTCGTGCCAGAGCCTCCCGCCGATCGTGCCCACGGTGCTCGCGACGGCCGACCCCGACCTTGTCGCCGTGCCGGCGGGCGCGCCGCTGCCGGTCCTGCAGTCGGACCTCACGTCGGACCCGACCGACGACGACTCGTTCAAGCCGGCGATCTCGCCCGCGGGCGGCTCGTTCATCCGGCGGTCGACGAACTCGATCGTGCTGCGCGTTCCGAAGCCGCCGCAGGGACCGCGTCGCGTCGGTATCCAGGTCGGGCACTGGAAGACGGACCAGGTCCCGCCCGAGCTGTACAAGCTCGTCGGCGCGACGGGCGCGATCTGGAACGACGTGCGCGAGGTCGACATCAACATGGACATCGCGAATCGCGTGTCCGCGATCCTGACCAAGGCCGGCGTCGTCGTGGATCTGCTGCCGACGACCGTGCCCGAGGGCTACGTCGCGGACGCGTTCCTCGCGCTGCACACCGACAGCGACGGCATCGGTGAGCTCAGCGGCTTCAAGATGGCCGACGGACCGCTCCGTGGTCCGTTCGAGGACCGCCTCCTCAAGGATGTGCGCGACGCGTATGCGAAGGCGACGGGCATGGACTACGACGCCGCGCACGTCGGCGTGGACATGCGCTACTACTACGCGTTCAACTGGGCGCGGTTCCTGCACGCGACCTCCGCGCACACGCCGGCGGCGATCCTCGAGATGGGCTACGTCTCGAGCGACGATGACCGGGCCATCCTCACCCAGCAGCCCGACAGCGTCGCGGCCGCGATCGCGAGTGGCCTCTTGAAGTTCCTCGCCGACACGCCACGCGCGCAGATCTTCCACGACGACATCGTCGTGCCGCTCCCGAAGGCGACACCCGCGTCCACGCCCTGACGACGCGTTAGCCTGAGCGCTCACAGGGAGGGAGCGACGCCGCTCGAGTACCACGCCGGTCAGATCGCCGTGCAGACCGAGGCCAACACGCGCCCGGTCGCCGACAAGCTCGCGCACTGGGTCGGACCGATCGTCGAGTTCATGGAGGTCGCCGACCTGATCGTGCTCGCGACGCCATCGGCCGACGGCCGGCTCCGTTTCACCGCGATCGGTGGACGCGCGCCGCTTATCGAGGTGCTCGGCGGCGCGTCGGTCGCGTTGCCGGTGGCGCTCCCGGTGGCGATGCCGGGCGACAGCGTTCCCGTCGGTGGACTCGCGATCGCGCTCGCGCAGCGCCGGCGCGCGCGACTCAACGGCGAGCTCACCGTCGGCGACGACCGCACGGTGCTCGACGCGGCGGAGGCGTTCACGAACTGCCGCAAGTACGTCGCGCCGTCCGAGGCGATCGAAACGGAGACGCGCATCGGTCCGTCACGGCGCGAGCGCGTCGCGCTCGGCGACCCATGGCTGCACGGCGTGCTCGCGCGCGCCGAGACCTCGTTCCTCGCGACGGTGAGCCCGGGCGGGATGCCGGACGTGTCGCACCGCGGCGGACCGCCCGGCTTCCTGTCGCTCGACGCGCCGAGCGCGACGCTGACCTGGTCGGAGTTCGTCGGCGACGGGATGCTGAAGAGCGCAGGGAACGTGCGCGCGAACGGTAGGGTCACGCTGCTCGTCATCGATCTGCCGACCGGTGATGCCGCCGAGCTCACGGGTCAGGCGACGTACGAGACGCTCATGACGCGCCAGCGCGCGCGGACGGAGGGCCTCGAGCGCCACCGCGATCCGTTCCCGCCGCAGGGTCGCATCGCGATGAAGATCGAGACGAGCGAACGGCTTTCCGCGCTCATGCCGTCACGTCGTCCGATCGATCTCGCGAAGCTGAACTCGTCCTCGCCGCTCGAGGAGCAGGAGCCGCAGTAGGGAGCTAGACGCGCTTCTTGGTGAGGCTCATGTTCGGCGAGTAGCGACGCTCTTCCTGCAGCGGCACGTGGTGGTAATCATGCGCGGCGATCTCGTGAGCGGTGCGTTCCTCGCTCGCGGCCTTGAGCGCGTCGAGGGAGTTCTGATCGGAGACCTGGAACGCGCGGTCGCAGCCGGCACGGCATGGGAAACCGCCTGAGCGCATGTCCCTGACCCTTCCGGCCACCCCGGCCTCGGCCCAGTGTGCGCGTACGCGGCACCCTTCCGCAACCTTTCCATCCCGACCTCGACACTGACGGCGGCGCGCATCATGCGGACACTTTCGGGCAACGGGACCTCGTCCTCGCGCGCGCTCCCGACAAACAAGTGGTGGAGGACTAGGCATGGGTAGTGACGTGTACCGGGCGGAATACATCTGGATCGACGGCACTCAGCCGACGCAGAAGCTGCGTTCGAAGACGAAGATCGTCCCGAAGGGCGAGAAGCCGCCGCAGTGGGCCTTCGACGGATCCAGCACGCAGCAGGCGACGGGCGACAAATCGGACTGCGTCCTCGAGCCGGTGTTCGTCGTGCCCGACCCGATCCGCGGTGGCGACGACAAGCTCGTGATGTGCGAGGTCATGCTCGTGAACGGGCAGCCGCACCCATCGAACACGCGGCGCGCCGACGCGGAGATGGCGAAGAAGTACGCGTCGTTCGACACGTGGTTCGGCATCGAGCAGGAGTACACGTTCTTCGAGGGCGCGCGCCCGCTCGGCTTCCCCGAAAAGGGCTTCCCGGCCGCGCAGGGTGGGTATTACTGCGGCGTTGGTGCGGACGAGGTGTTCGGCCGCCCGGTCGTCGAGAAGCATCTGGACATGTGCCTCAAGGCGGGGCTCAAGATCTCTGGCATCAACGCCGAGGTCATGCCCGGTCAGTGGGAGTTCCAGGTCGGGCCCCTCAACGCTCCCGAGGTCGGCGACCAGCTGTGGCTCGCGCGCTGGCTCCTCTACCGCGTCGGCGAGGACTTCGGCATCAGCGCGACGCTGTACCCCAAACCCGTGCGGGGGGACTGGAACGGCGCCGGTGCGCACACGAACTTCTCGACCAACGAGATGCGCGAGAGCTACGACGCATGCATCGCGGCGGCCGACGCGCTCGGCGAGCGCCACGAGCTCCACATCGCGAACTACGGCTTCGGCATCGAGGAGCGCCTGACCGGTCTGCACGAGACCGCCTCATACAAGGAGTTCAAGTACGGCGTGTCCGACCGCGGCGCGTCGGTGCGCATCCCCTGGCAGGTCGCGCGCGACCGCAAGGGCTACATCGAGGACCGTCGTCCGAACGCGAACGTCGACCCGTACGTCTCGACGCGACTCATCCTCGACACGGTCTGCGGCGCGGCGATGCGCAAGCGCTCCGCTGGCGCAAGCGCGAAACAGGCGGTCCCGGCCTAGTCCCGCAGGGCGCGGTTGAAGCGCCCACCATGCTTTGTGACGGTCACGGCCGCGACGGTGTCCCCACCGATCGCGGCCGTGATCGTGTACGTGCCCTGCGGGTACGTGTCGTCGATGCCGCCGAAGAGCGCGCCCTGTGGCGATACGGCCGTGTCCTGCGTCTCGTCGACGGCGTGGGAGCGGATGTGGACGCTGATCTTCGCCTCGGCCGGGAAGCCGTAGACGAGGTAGGAGATGCCGGTCCCGTCCGAGCCCGGCGCGATCGTGACGATGCCCCGCGGCGACGGAACAGCCGATGTGATCCGCGCGCCGAGCGTCGACGTGAACGAGGCCCACGTCTTTCCGCTGAGCACCGCGTACGCGCGCGTGAGGTCATCGCCCGCGCGCAGCCTGGCGTACAGGCGGGGGATCGCATCCGCGCCGACGTCCTCCTTGATGAGCTCGATGGCGCGTGCGGCCTCCTGGTACTTGTAGTAGCCGAGCCAATCGCCATACGCGTTCCACTGCGCCTGCGTCCAGAGGGCCGTGAGCGGAAGCAGCGTGTCGGTCGCGAGCATCGACTCGGCCTCGTACCGCACGCGGACCAGACGCCATTCGGCGCCGACGGTGGTCTCCATGAGACGCGCCTCGCCTTCGTTGAACCACGCCGGCACGAGGTCGCAGCGCGGCGCGCAGGCCTCGAGCGTGACGACGTGCGTCAACTCGTGGCGGATCGCGGCGATCGGCCGGCGATCGCGGACCTCCGCCCAGTTCACCGCGATGATCCGGAGCGAAGGCTCGAAGAACGCGACGGAGTTGTCGGCGACGTACTCCGCGGTCGCGGCGCCGTAGCCGAACACCCGCTCGAGGGTGTCGACGTAGCCGTCGCGCGATGCCCGGACGTAGATCACCGGCCGCGTGGCGAGCGTCCATTTGAACTCGGTCTGTACGGCCGCCAGATCGGAGCCGATCTGCGCCGCGATGGCCGCGCGATCGTCACCGGAGAGCGCGCGGTCGACCCAGAGCGTCGCGCCGTCCGGGCAGAGGGCGACGAGCGTCTGGTCGACCTTCGCCACCGGCTGGCGGCATTCGGGCACCTCGGCGCCGGGTGCCAGCGTGCCGACGAGCGTGAGGAGCGCGAGGACCAGCGACATCGCCATACATGTTGAACGGCGCGCCGTTACCGGCGCGCCGTCCAGCGCGAGGAGGGGTGTTGAGGAGCTAGTTGGTCGGGGCGCCTGGCTTGCCGAACTTGGCGAAGAAGGCATCGCCGCTGAGGCCGCTCGCCGTGATCGCCGTGGTGCAGGCCTCGTACGCGGCACGCCCGAGCGTTTCGTTCCCCTTCGACGCCGTCGCGGCGGCGTACTTCGTGAAGCAGTCCTTCACCAGGACCGCCAGGTCCGCGTCAGACACACTCTGCGTGGGCTGCGGCTTCGGCGTCGCCGAGGGCTTCGGCTGCTCGGTCGTCGCAGGCCTCGGGTAGTACTTCGCCCAGAAGTCGTTCGCCGACAGGCCGCTCGCGGCGATGGCCTTGTTGCAGATCTGCGAGACGGCTTCGCCGGCCTCGTGGGTCTGGCGTGCCCTCTCGTACGCGGCGACGCATTCCTTGATCAGGGCGGCCGCGTCGCCGCTGGGCGCGGTCGACGGCTTCGTGCTCTCCGTCGGCTTCTGCACGAACTTGGCGTAGAACTGCTCGGGCGTGAGGCCCGTCGCCTCGAAGGCCTTGCGGCACGCCTCGCTCGTGGAGATCGGCTCGGTGTAGGTGCCCTTCTTCGCGGCTTCGAACTTCTCGAGGCAGGCACCGACGATCACCGAGAGACCCTCGGTCGACTTCGGCGTCGCCGTCGGCTCGTTCTTCTTGTTCTCGAACAGCGCGCCGACCTTGGCCCAGAACTCGTCGGCCGACAGGCCGGAGAGCGTCAGGGCCTTCGCGCATGGTTCGCTCGAGCGCTCGTGCGAAGCGACGCACGCGGTGACGAGACCAAAGAGCTCGCGCGTGTTGGTGTTCTCGGGCTTCGGGCTCGGCTCGGTCTTCTGGTCCTGCTTGTCATTCTTCGCGCGGCCGAGCTGCTCGTTCAGCGAGAGCGCGACCTTCGCCCAGAACTGATCCGCCGAAAGCCCCGAGAGATCGATGGCCTTCGCGCATTCGTCGCTCGCGGGGTCCTTCGTGCCGAGACACGCCTTGACGGCTCCCTCGAGATCGGTTGACTCGTTGTTGGTCGTGTTCGTCGCCGTCGTCGAGACGACGCCGTTCGTCGTGACGGTCGAGGCGTGCGAGACGTCCACCGCGCTCGCGACCGTCGCGCCCGCGGCACCCAGCACCAGCGTGATCGCCACCGCGTGGCGCACCAAGGTCAATCCGCTCAGTACCTGCGAAAGCATCTCCGTCGTGCTCCTTCCCACCGGGGCCACCCTGGCCCGTTGCGCTCCACAACGAGGGCCCGACGGGGCCATGTCTCCCCCGCTGGTACTCCCCTGAACGGTGGCCGCTACTTCGAGAGCGTGACGGTGGTGGCGACGACGGTCGGGCCCTTCACGACGATCGTGGTCGAGCCCTTCCAGGTGATGCCGGTCGCGGTGTCCGTGCGCATGAAGTAGAGCGGGAAGGTCTGGTTGATGCGCGCCGAAATGACGATGCGGTAGGTGCCGCCCGTCTGGTCCGCCGGGGCGTTGATGCATCCGGACACGCTCGAGGTGAGGATGCAGACACCGCTCGCGAGCGAGCCGTCGGCGTTCTTGATCACGCCGCTGATGGTGACGGCCATCGGCGATCCAGTCGGCGTCGGCGTCGGTGACGCCGTGCGGAACGGCGTCGGCGTCGGGCTCGGACGCGTCGTCGGGGTGGGCGTGTGCACCGGCTCCGTCGGCGTCGCGGTGCGCGCCGCGGTCGGTTCGGGCGTCGGCGAAGGCATCGGGGACGGCGAGGGCGGGAGCGACGGCGCCGGCGACGGTGTCTCGGTCGGCGCGGGCTGGACCGCGGCGGCGTCGTCGGGCGCCTGGGGCAACTTCGCCATGAGCTGCTGCAGGGTCTGCTGCTCGACCTGGCGCACATGGCTCGCCGCGAGCGCGTTCCCGCTCGACTCGAGACGCGCGGCCTCGTCCTGACGCTGCTCGAGCAGGGAGAGCAGGTACTCGTTGCGGTCCTCGGGATCCGTGTGGAGCGCCACCGCCGCGTCCTCGACCGCGACACGGACGCCATACAGCACGCTGTCGCCGGAGGCGTTCATGGTCGCGCCGCTGAGGCCGACGACCAGAAAGATCGTGGCGAGCACCGGAGCGAAGCGGCGCATCCCCCAGCCGAGTCCGCGTTGCTGCTCGCGGGCCGTCCACGCGTTCTCGAGGCGCGCCCGGATCTTGTCGTCGGCCACGCGGTCCATGCGCTCGTGGCGGAGCTGGCCGAGAAGGTTGGTCAGGCGGTCGTCGTTCAACTCGCTCACGCCCGGCCCCGCTTCGCGGCGGCGCGCTCGGCGACATCGAATTCCTTGCGGAGGCGCTCGAGCGCGCGGTGCTGCAGGGTGCGGATGGCGCCCTCGGTCTTGCCGAGGACGCCGGCGACCTCGAGCGCTGAATAGCCCTCGATGAAGCGCATCACGACGACGTCGCGGTGCTCGCTCTTCAGCTTCGTCAAGGCCGCGAGAAGGATCGACTTCTCGACGGCGAAGGTCGCCTCGAGCTCGACGTTCTGCTTGGAGGCGGGCTGCACCAGCAGGCCGTCGACCGACAGGGGCTGCTTCAGCGTCCGGGAGCGATCGATGGCCGCGTTGCGGGCGATGCGGTACAGGAAGGCCGCGAACGGCAGCCCGCGGTCTTGCCAGCGGTCGATCGACTGCAGCGCCTTCACGAAGACATCCGCCGTGAGGTCCTCGGCGTCGTGTGACGTGCCGGTCCGGGCCAGGCAGAAGCGGTAGATCGCGTCCCGGTAGCGCTCGTAGAGCTCACCGAACGCGGTCGCGTCGCCCGCCTTGGCAGCGTGGACCAGCGCGGCATCGGAACCGAGGTCACCTCCTCGCTGCTCCGGGCGCGCCGCGGTCCCGACGACCTTGACGTCGCCCTGCTTCAAGGAACGAAGCTCCATCCGATTCCGTACATCGCTGTCCCTGTGCGGACGCTATGGGGGCAAGCGGACAGCAACAAGGCCCCCAATCGGGTTATCGAGGTAGCGAACCGCGAGCAGTGGGGCTACGATTCCTAACACAACTACATATCGCGTTGCCGGCAAGAGGCGCGGCTACGAGGGACCGTCGCGGAGGATCGAGCTTCCGCTGAAGCGACGGCGAGGCGTAGCCGCCGAAATCGGTGGCAGAGACTCGAAATCCACCGGTTGGCTCGCGTCCTGGAAGGGCACGGGCTGTCGCCTCGGGGGTGACCTCGAGGTGAAGCGCTACCGACGACCGAGGTCTCTGTGAGGCTCGGTTTGCGCGTAGGCGCTGCCGAGCTTCTTCGTTTTCGAAGGGCTCGGCGGCGTTGCTGGCACCGCGGTGGGGAAGGTGCGCAGTGCCGGTCGAGCGTTTCGCGATCATCGATTCCACCCTCAGAGAGGGTGAGCAGTTCTCGAACGCCCACTTCACCACCGAGCAGAAGATCCAGATCGCGCGGGCGCTCGACGCGTTCGGGGTGGAGTACATCGAGCTGACCTCGCCGGTCGCCTCGCCGCAGTCGCTCGAAGACCTGAAGACCGTCGCCGGCCTCGGCCTCAAAGCCAAGATCCTCACGCACGTCCGCTGTCACATGGACGACGCCGCCGTCGCGGTCCAGACCGGCGTCGACGGCATCGACATCCTCTTCGGGACCTCGTCCTACCTGCGCGAGTTCTCCCACGGCAAGAGCGTTGACGAGATCATCTGCGAAGCGCAGAACGTCATCGCGTTCATCAAGGACCACGGCAAGGAGGTCCGCTTCTCGAGCGAGGACTCCTTCCGCTCGACCGAGGGCGATCTCCTCAAGGTGTACAAGGCGGTCGACGCGATGGGCGTGGACCGCGTTGGCGTCGCGGACACCGTGGGCATCGCGGCACCACGGCAGTGCTACGCGCTCGCGGTCGAGCTGCGGCACCACGTCTCCTGCGA
>DASQIF010000092.1:0-35825 GCA_035631715.1 Candidatus Acidiferrales bacterium | reverse complement strand
TGTGGCATGCCGCTCGCCGTAATGGAGAGCGCTCTGTAGGCTATCCGGCGCCGTGGAGAACACCGGCATCCTCACGCCTATTCGCCGGTGTCGCGATGTCGTTCGTTGGGTTCACCGGCCTGCTCATCACCTGGCGCGGCGGTCCCGGCCGCGGTGAGTTCGACGAGTTCGAGCTTTTTCAACTCATGTCGGTCGTCGTGGTGGGGCTCACCGTGCTGTTCGGGAGCCTCGGGGTGATCGTGTTCGCCGACCTCCTCGGCCCGAGCGCGGCGCTGCGCGTCGCGAGCGTCGGGCTCGGGGTCGTCGACATCGGCGTGGTCGTTTGGAGCAGCCGCCGCTTGAGCGCGATGCGGGTCCCGGATCACACATCGCGCAAGTCCCGTCTCTTCGAGGCGGCCGGCGCCGCGGCGCTCATCGTGTTCGTCGCGTGCGCGCTTGCGCCAGGACTGCCTCTTTTCGAGCTCGGCCTCCTGCTCTTCCTCGCGCTGCCGGCGCTCGTCTTCCGCTTCGTGCTCGTCCAGCTCGCGCGCCGGCGTTAGGGCTACGCCGCGTGCTGCGCGAGCGCCGTGCGCTGCAGACGTAGGAACGACTTGATGCCCACGAGCGGGAGGATGAGGCGGATCGGTCCGGGGAACGCCGGCCGTGCGACCTCCATGGTCACCACCTGCGGGTCCGTCACGCGATAGTCGCGGCCGCGATAGCGGATCCCTCCGCCGTTCGCCGCGACCAGGTTGCGGCACCAGTCGGTCCCCGGGCCCCAGGGCAGCGGCACGAAGAAATAGTCAGCCTTTGCGCCCAGGGCGATCGGTGTCGAGAAGGCCCGGCCCGACTTGCGGCCGGTGTGGTGCACGACGCCCCACACCGACAGCAGACCGGTCGCGGCCAGTCGCATCGCGAGTGGGTTCATGACCCGGGTCAGCGGCTTGATGAGGCTCCCCATGGTGTGACCTCCGACGTGGTACGCTCCGATCCGCATTCAATCATCTGATTGATGGAGAGTCAAGTGGCAAAAGCGAAACGCGAGACCGGACCGCCGGAGGCGCGTCGCGAGGAGCTCGCTCTCGCGGCATACGGCGAGATCGCGCGGAACGGATTCGAGGGCCTGCGCACGCGCGAGGTCGCGAATGCGGTCGGCGTGAACATCGCCACGCTCCATTACTACTTCCCGTCGAAGGAAGATCTCATCCGCGCGGTCATCGGTCACGCGATGTCGCGCTTCCAGTCGACCCTCGCCGCGACCGGATCCGCGGCCGATCGGCTGCGCGCGCACTTCCAGGGGCTGCGCCGCCTCTCGCGTCAGGAGCCGGAGCTCTTCGCGGTGATGGGCGAGCTCATGCTGCGGTCCGCGCGCGACCGGTCGCTCGCTCAGGTCATCGGCAAGACCGACGCGTACTGGCAGGGGACGCTGCGCACGCTGATCCGCGACGCGCAGTCGGAGGGGACCGTGCCCCGGAACATCGACCCCGAAGGCATGGCGTCGGTCATCGTCGCGACGCTGAAGGGCGTGTACCTGCTGCCGGTCGGCGCGGGGCCGCCCGCGGGAGTCGAGAAGGCGCTACGCCAGCTCGAGGATGTGCTCGGGCTGCGTTAGCCGTGGCCCTTGTGCTCTTCCTTCTTCGGCGGCGCGGGTGGAACGGCGGGCAAGAGCGACGCACGTTCGGTCGGCGAAACGAGCGGCGCCGATGTCGGCGCGCCGGGATGCGCGACGATCGCGCCGCGCGCGCTCAGGACGACGAGGACCGCAAGCGCGCCCGCGATGACGGCGAGGACGAGGTCCACGTGTCGCTTTGGCGGGAGCCGGATCTCGACGGTCTGATCGGTCACGCCCGACCACGCGCACGTCGCGCGCCGCGCCGTGTCCTGTTACCGGGTCGTTAGGCGAGACGCACGGCTACACGAAGCGCTCGGCGTGCCATTCGATGCCGAGCTCGCTCGGCGGACCCATGTATCCGAGGAGCGCGGACGCCGCGACGACCGACGGCGAGGCGAGATACCCGAGACCGCCCACCCCCATGCGGTTTGCCCAGTTCCGGTTGAACGAGGTGATCGCGGTCTCACCCTTGGTGAGCGCGTCGGGCCCTTGGCCGAAGCACGGTCCGCACCACGATTCGCGGATTTCGGCGCCCGCGGCGCGGAAGACGTCGGCGATCGATTCGCCACCGAGACGCGGGTCGGCGCGCTCGATGTCCTTCTTCACCCCGCCCGAGCCGGGGAACACGACGAACTCCTTGGAGGCCTTCGTCGCGCCCTTCGCACGCGCCGCCTTGATCACGAGCGCGGCCTCGAGCAGGTCGCTGTACCCGCCGTTCGTGCAGGACCCGATGAACGCCTTGTCGAAGGTGAGGTGCTCGCGGGCGACGTCGCTCGCCGCGAAGGCGTTTCCGGGGCTGAACGGCTTCGCGATGAGCGGCTCGACCTGCGAGAGGTCCAGCTCCTCGTCGACCTCCCAGGCCACGTCCTGGCCCGGCCCGAAGCGCGGATACGGCGTCTCGATCTTGTGGCGCTTGAACCACTCAAGCGTGATGTCATCGGGCGCGAAGATGCCGTTGGTGGCTTCGCCCTCGGCCATCATGTTCGCGATCGTGTTCCGGTAGCTCATCGGGAGCTGCCCGCCGGCGTCGACGAACTCGACGCTCATGCCCTGCGATTGCTTCGCGCCCCAGCGCGCCAGGAGCGCGAGCACCACGTCCTTGCCGCTGACCCACGCGTTCAGCTTTCCGGTGAAGCTCACGCGCCGCTGCTTCACGCAGGTGAAGTACACGTAGCCCGTCGCCCAACCGAAGCCGAGCGTTGTCGAGCCCACGCCGTAGCCGAGCGCGCCGTACGCGCCGTACGCGCGGCTGTGCGAGTCGGCGCCGGGGATGAGCGCACCCGGGACGACCAGACCCTGCTCGGGGAAGTAGAAGTGGAAGATCCCGTCGCCGGGCGTCGCGTAGTGCGGTTTGCCGATCTTCCAGTGCTCCGCGAACTGACGGCCGATGTCGGTCTGCTTGTCGTCGACCTCGCGGTGGTTGAAGACGAAGTGGTCGTTCGCGTACGCGAGCTGCCGCGGATAGACCGTGTTCCCGCCGGTGATCTGGTTGAAGGTGTGGATCGCGAAGGGGCCGGTGCCGTCGGACGCGGGCAGCAGGTCGGCGTACACGCGGATGGTCGCGCCGGCGCGCACCTCGGCGTCCTTGTCCACGCGGTGCGACCAGAGGATCTGCTCGGTCGACGACAGGCGCCGCGCGGTCTTCACGTCTGGCCACGCGATCTCGGGCGCGCGGCGCACCGACTCGGCGAACTCGCGCCGCCCCACCTTGATGATCCCGCCCGAACGGCGGATCTCCTCCTCCTGCGGCGACAGCGCCACGGGCTCGTACGTCTTGCCGCGGGTCTCGTTCGTGAGCTTGCGCGTCGCCGGATCGAAGGCGAACGTGTCGCCCTCCTGCGCGTCCTCCACCGCGGCGCGGCTCTGCACGACCTGAAGCCCGAGATTCAGCGCGTTGCGGCGGAAGATGTCGCCCATCCCGGCGCCGCACACGATGACGAGCTCGCGGCCCGCCTCGTCGCCCACGCCCTTGAGGCCGGCCGGGCTCATCTCGCGCGACGAGCCGATGGCGAAACGGTCACCGGCGATGACGAAGTTCTCGCCGCGCGCGACGCGCGCGCGGAAGTCGGGCATGAGGAAGCGGAACGAGCCGGCCTTCCACCGCGCGTCGAGCGTCTCGAGGCTCTCGGAGACGCAGTCGTTCGACGGCGTGATCTGGTCGGTGTCGATGGCATCGAGCTTCTTCCCTGGGACCTTCGGGTCCCAGAAGATGAGTGCCTTCCCGCGGATGACCCCGCTCGCTGCCTTGGCCGCCGCCCCTTCGGCGATGTGCGCTTCGTCGAGCTTGGCCCCGGGGAGCAAACGAGCCGGCGCGATCACGCTCGACGAGTTGGTACTGCTCACGTCTTCATCGTCGCACGTTTCTTACCGGACCTCGACCTGACCGCGCATGTCGCCGTGATTCATGCAGTAGTACTGATAGACGCCGGGCTTCGTGAACGTGAACGTGTACGAGTTCCCGAATGCGAGCGACGTCGACCCGAACGATCCATCGCGCGCGGTCGCGGTGTGTTCCTCCTGACCGCGGTTGACCCATGTGACCGTCGTGCCGACGGTCACGATGAGCTGCGGCGGGACGAAGAAGCGATCGCCGATCTCGATCGTCGCGCTGCCCGATAGGACCTGGGGAACGGCACCCGCCGACGTCGGCGTCGGGGTGCGCGTCTGCGTGAGGAGCGTCGCGGTATGGAAATCCACCGGCGTGGGCTCGGCGGCGTGCGAACCGCACGCGGTGAGAAGCATGGCCAGCGCGATCACGAACGCCGACCGCGCCACTAGTTGCTTCGTCGCTTGTCGGTCTTCGTCAGCACGCCGCGGTCGTGCGAGAAGTGGATACGCGCCGCGCCGAGCGCCTTGAGCCGCTCGATGGACGCGTCGCCCTGCCGGGTCGCGAAGTCGCGCGGGTCGTGCGCGGCCTGACCGGCGATCACGACGAGGCCCTCCTCGGTGTCGACGAGGACCGACTGGTGGCCGGGGGTGTGGCCCGGTGTCGCGATGACCCGCAGCCCATCGGCCAGCTCGGTGTCACCCATCACGCGGAGGTAGTTCGCCTCCTCGAAGTCGATCCACTCCTTCACCGTGTAGCCTTCGTCCCACGCGACCTGATACTCGGCGTCCTGGACGACGATCGGGATCTCGGGATATTCGAAGTTCTGTCCGGCGTGGTCGAAGTGCATGTGCGTGTTCACGATCATCCCGATCGCGTCGGCGTCGATGCGCGCGGCGAAGAGCGCCACCTTGATCGGCCGCGAGACCGGCTGGTAGTGCTCGTCGATCCACGCGTGCCCTTCGGTGAAGCCCGTGTCGACAAGGAGCAGACCCTGCGGGTGACGCACCACGAACACCATGACCGGACCGCTCGTCCCCCCGAGCGGATGATCGGCGGGATAGGTCACGTCGGCGACGTGGACGGGGATGATGTCGTCGAAGCGCACTAGGAGCGTGCGAGCGCGCGAAGCTCGTCCTCGCTGAGGAGCCGGTCGCTGGCCTTCGCGCGATCGAAGATGCGCGTGACCCGCTCCGCCGTCGGCTCGAAGCCGTGCGTCTCGAGCCAGTACACGACGTTGGACTCTCCCGACATCGGCCCGACCTCGATGCGCTGCTCGCGTCCGAGCACCGACGCCGGGACGCCGCTGTACACGCGATCGGCGAGCGCGCGGTCCTTCTTCCGGAGCGCCTTGATCACCGCGGCGGCGTGCACGCCCGTGCCGGTGCGGAACGCGTCCGCGCCGAGCGCGGGGTAGTTCGCCGGGATCGGGACGCCGCAGTGCTCGGACACGAGCGCGGCGTATTCGACGAGCGGTGACAGATCGCGGTCGATGAGTCCGAACAGCTGCAGGTTGATGAGCAGCTGGTCCATCGAGGTGTTGCCCACGCGCTCGCCGATCCCGAGCGCGGAGCCGTGCACCCGATCGGCGACGGCCGTCGCCGACAGCGCGTTGATCGTGCCGAGGCCGCGGTCGTTGTGTCCGTGGTAGTCGAGGAGCACGTCGCGTCCTTTGATGACGTCCCTGCGCAGGAAGGTGAGCAGGTTGCGGACGCCCTCCGGCGTCGCGTGGCCGACCGTGTCCGACGCGCAGATGCGGTTCGCCCCACACCCGATCGCGACCTCGTAGAGCGTCGCGAGCGTCTCCGGATCGGCCCGCGTGGTGTCCTCGGTCACGAACATCACGGGCAGACCGGCCTTCGCCAGCGCGGTCACCGAGGCCTCGACGCTCGCCGTCATCGTCTCCAGCGACCAGTCCTCGGCGTAACGGCGGATGGGCGAGGACCCGATGAACGCGCACGCCTCGATGGCGACGCCGGCCTCCTGCGCAGCGGCGATCGCGCCGGCCACGTCCGCGGGGTGCGTGCGCAGCGCCATGTTCGGCTTCAGGGTCTTGAGCTGCGTCGTCTCCTTGGCCAGCGCGACGATCTCGCCGCGCGCGCGCTCGGACGCGCCGGGCAGCCCGATGTCCGCGCTGTCGATCCCGAGCGCGTCCATGAGGTGGAGGAGCCGCTTCTTCACCGCGAGCGGCGGGTTGCGCACGCTCGGCCCCTGCAGCCCATCGCGCAGCGTTTCGTCGTCGAGCTGCACCGCGCGGTAGTCGACCTGTGTCGCGCGACCGTCCCGGTTCCAGTCGTAGACGAGCGCCGCGAGGTCGGTCATCGCGCGTTCCACCGCAGGAACGCGATGTCGTCAGGGCTGAATCCGGCGTGGCGCGTGAACGTGAAGCGGTACGTCGTCACGACGCCGCCGAACGTAAGTGTCTCGAGACGGAGCCGCAAGCGCGACGCGTCGAGCTCGCTCGGCGCGAGTGTGGCCGCGGTCTGCAGGACCCCGAGCGCGTCATACGCGGTGCCGGCGATCGTGCTCGGCGGACCGTGCCGGTCGGTGAACGCCTGCACGAAGGTGGTGCGCGTCGTCGATGGCGGCAACGCGGGCGTCGGCCCGAGGTAGCGCGAGCCCGGCCAGGTCACGATCGCGGTCTGGTCGCGCAGGTTCGTGATGTCGGCTGTCTCGGTGAGGTAGGAGAGATACACGCGCGGCGCGTCGCTCGTCGCCGGGATCGCGCGGATCAGGTCGCCGTACGGCGCGGTCGGCGCCGCGAGGATCACGCTCTTCGCCACCGCGCTCGCCGCGCGCCAGCGCCCGGGCCCGTCGCCCTGCGTGAGGATCACCGCGCTCGGCTGCATGAGCTGCCGCCGCGCGAGCTCCGCGAGGAACGCGTTCCGCTCGGACAACGCGCTCGGAGTGTCATCGCTCGCGAGCAGCATGGGCGCGAGCTGTCCCTGGCCCTGCACTGTGCTCACGAGCGCGCGCGCGACCGCGTCGGGCGTGGGCGCGAGGACGAACGTCCAGCGGCCGCCGACGGTGGCCGCCGGCTCGGGCGCGGGGAGGGTGAGCAGCACCGGAACTCCCGCGACCTGCACCGCGTGGCTGAACGCGTCGTCGAGCGTGACCGCGACGCCGATCACCACGGCGTCGGCGTGGTCCTCGACCACAGCGCGGCGCAGCTCGAGCAGCACGCGCGCGGCGCTGCCGGCGACGTCGACGAATTTCACCTTCAACGACACGGTCTGCGGCGGTCGCTGCTGATCGAGCCAGAGCTGCATGGCGTTGCGCTGCGGCTGTCCGCTCGGCGCGCGCGAGCCGGAGAGATCGAGCAGCACGCTCACCGCGAGCGTGTTGGGCTCGCGCGTCGGTACGGGAGTGGGTTGCGTGACCTGCGGCGCCGTGGTGCAGGCCACGAGCAGGAACGCGAGCAGGAAGACGCGCACGAGGGTTACGCCCGTGTGCCGTTGGGGAGCGGGTTGTCCTCCGCGTACACGTGGCGCATCGCGTCCTCGGGGCGCGGATCGGGCTCGCGCTCGGCCTGCGCGATCGCGGCCTCGATCTCGGCGTCCAGTTCAGCGCGCATCTTCGCGAGGTCGTCCTCGGTCACACCGGCGCCCTGGAGGTAGCGCCGCGCGTGGTCCACCGGATCCTTCGCCATCCACTCGCGCACCTCTTCCTTGCTCCGGTAGCGCGAATCGTCGTCGTCCGAGGTGTGCGGCTGGAAGCGGTAGCACTTGAGCTCCACCAGCGTCGGGCCACCGCCGCCGCGCGTGATGTCGACCGCCTCCCTCGTCTTCGCGTACGAGTCCAGCACGTCCATCCCGTCGGCGATGAAGCCGGACATGGCGTACGCCGATGCCTTGTCGGCGACGTTCTTCGTCGCCATCTGCCACTCCAGGCGCGTCGAGATCGCGAGGAGGTTGTTCTCGATGACGAACACCACCGGCAGCTTGTGCACCGACGCGAAGTTCGCGGCCTCGTGGAAGTCGCCGGGGCTCGTCGACGCGTCGCCGCCGAACGCGAACACGATGTTCGGCTCCTTGCGGTTGCGGATCGCGAGCGCGAGGCCGACCGCGTGCGGGAACTCGGTCCCGACGCACACCGATCGGGTCACGATGCGGTCGCGCGGCTTCGAGAACTGGTTCAGGATCTGACGGCCGGCGCTGTGCTCGTCGGTCGCCTTCGCGAGGACCATGCGGAACTCCTCGAGCGGCGTCACGCCCAGGACGAACGCGACGCCCATGTCGCGGTAGTACGGGACGGTCCAGTCCTTGCCGCGGTGGATGTTCCACGCGGCGCCGATCTGCGCCGCCTCGTGTCCGTCGGTGCCGGCGCCGAAGGGCGTGCGGCCCATGCGGTTCAGCTGCAGGATCCGCTCGCTCACCATCCGCGTCATGAGCATGTAGCGGAACATGCCCTTCACATCGTCGAGGCGCAGGCCGAGCTCTTCGTGACGCGCGCGCGAGGTGACGGCCATCGCGTTCGATGCTAGCGCCGCGTAGGCTCGGCGCCGTGATCTTCCGCTCCGACACCGTGACCGCCGACGAGCTCGCGCGCGTTACGGGATGGCATCTGCGGCGGGAGGGCCTCTGCCGCGAGGATCGCTGCGTCCCCTTCGTTGCGCGCGGCAGCAACGCGGTCCCGCTCGCCGACGCGGCGCGCGCCCTCGGGATGCCGCTGGTGCACGACGCGAAGCGCGGGCTGTGGGCGCTCGGCGCGGAGTCGGGTGGACACGCGCTCGCGACCGCGACCGCGCCGGATCTCGAGCTGCCGGACGCCACCGGTCGGCCGTTCCGTCTCGCGAGCCTGCGGGGTCAGAAGGTGCTGCTCGTCGCGTGGGCCTCGTGGTGAGGCTGTCGTCTCGACCTGCCCGTGTGGCAGGCGCTGCGCGAGGAGCTGCATCCACGCGGTCTTGAGATCGTGACCGTCGCGCTCGACGCGGCGGGCGTCGCGACGGCGGGTCCGTGGATCGAGAAGGCCGGCGCGCGCCATCCGTCGCTCATCGACCGCGAACACGCGCTCGACGCGCGCTTCGGCATCGTGAACGTGCCGAGCGGCGTGTGGATCGACGAGCGCGGCACCATCGTCCGGCCGCCCGAGCCCGCGCATCCATCGCGGCCCGCGTACAAGGATCGGGTCGTCCCGCCCGACGCGACGCCGGAGCAGCGCGAACGCATCGAGGTCGTGCGTGCGCTCACCGTCGAGAACGAGCGATACGTCGCCGCGCTGCGTGACTGGGTCGCGCACGGCGCGCGGAGCCGCTACGCGCTCAGCCCCGACGAGGTCGTCCGTCGCAGCCGGCCGCGCCCGATCGGTGAGGCCGAGGCGGCGGCCCACTTCGCGCTCGGTCGCGCGCTGCATGAGGCCGGCGAGCACGACGACGCGGTCGCGCACTTCCGCGAGGCCCATCGGTTGCACCCGACGAACTGGACATACCGGCGCGACGCGTGGAGCCTCAGCACGCCCGATCTGTACGGCACGAGCTGGCTCGACGAGGTGAAGCGCGAAGGCGTCGAGAACTATTACCCGCGCTTGGAGATGCCGGAGTGAAGCGACCGCAACCGATCGTCGAGCAGCTGCGTTTCACGCGGCACGAATGGCTGCGCGCGCTCGACGGCGTCTCGCCACGCGACGCGAAGCGGCACTTCGGAACGATGAACTCGATCGGTTGGATCGTCGGGCACCTCGCGTGGCAGGAGCAGCGCTACCTGCTCTGGCGTCCGCAGAAGGTGATGCTGAGGAAGGACATCCAGACACGCTTCACGACAGGCGGAAAGATGAGCACGCCCGAGCTCGCGGACACGCTCGCGGCGTGGCGTGAGATCACCGGCGAGAGCGAGCCGTTCCTCGACGCGCTGACCGTGCCGCGGTTGCGGCGTGACCTGCCGCTGCCATCCGGCAGGCGCAGCGGCCAGACGCAGGGCGACGCGATCCGCCGCATGACCTACCACTACTGGTTCCACATTGGCGAGATCCTCGCGATCCGGCAGATGCTGAAGCCAAAGAAGAAGCTGCCGGAGTACGTCGGGTCCCTCGAGGCGCAGGCGCCGTACCGCCCGGAGCGCGTCTAACCGCGCGCGAAGACCGTCGCCTCCACCAGATAGAACAGGACGATCGCCGCGAACAACACGGCGCTCACGACCGGCAGGAAGATGGCGACGAGGGTCGCGGCCCCGAAGAGCAGCGGGCCCGGCATGTACGAACGCGAGATGCCCTCGACCAGATGCGCGTCCGCCTCGCGGCTCAGGAGCCCGCGGCCGAGGACGCCGTAGAACCAGATGGCGTTGAAGAACAGCGAGGCAGCGAAGAGCGTGATGCCGTACGCGAGCACGGCGGCCTGCGCGTCGGCGTCGAAGAGATGCACGGCGAGGAGCCGCGTGGGGAACGGGATGAATCCGACGAACGCGAGCAGGAAGAGATTCAGCACGAGGAACGTGCGGTCCGTTCGGTCGACGAGCGAGATGACCGTGCCGTGATTGATCCAGGCGATGCCGATCGAGATGAAGGTGACGAAATAGGCGGCGTAGCTGGGCGAGATGCGGACGAGCTCGCCGGAGAGCGGCGCGCCCGTCGTGGTCACGTCGAGGATGAGGAGCGTCGCCGCGATCGCAAAGACCCCGTCGGCGAGCGCCTCGAGCCGGCGCGTCGGGACGAAGCCGCGGTGCTCGTGCTCGGTCACGCCGTGCTCGCGCTCGTTCATCGGGAGCGCCACAGCACGAAGGCGACGGCGAGCGTCCACAGGCCGAGGATCACGCGCTCCGACAGCCAGAGCGTCGCCGCATCCATCGTCATCGGCGCCGACGCGACCGCCGCGCCGATGGCGATGACCGCGAGGACCATCGTCGCCGTGCCGAGGAGGCGCGGGAGCACGCCGCTCTCCGCCCAGATCTTGCCGATCGTCCACCACCAGATGCCGCGCACGAAGAGCGCGGGGACGACGAGGCCCGCGTTCGCCGACGCCGCGATGCCCACGGTGATCGTCGCCATACCCGCGGCCGTGCCGAGGATCGCGCCGCTTTGACGCACCGCCGCGTGCCGCACCTGGAGGACGGCGAGGACCGGAAGGAGCAGCCCGTATCCGATGGCGACGAGGACGATGTACCAGGACGACCCTGCGACGATGACGAGCGAGGCGACGTTCGCGACACCGGAGACGGCCGCCCAGAGCGCGGCCTTCGCGGTATCGGTGCGAACGGCCGCCGGCGCGTCTACTGGGCCGCCCGTACCTTCTTCCCGCTCTCGTCGTACTCGTAGAAACCGCGGCCGGTCTTCACGCCGAGCTGACCCGCGAGGAACATCCGCTTCAGGAGCGCCGGCGGCGCCCACTTCGGATCCTTGAACTCCTCGAAGAACACGTTCGCGACGTGGTAGTTGATGTCCACGCCGGTGTAGTCGATGAGCTCGAACGGCCCCATCGGGTGACGGAGACCGAGCTTCACGGCCTTGTCCATGTCCTCGACCGTCGCGACGCCCTGCTCGAGCGCGCGAACCGCCTCGAGCATGATCGGCACCATGAGCCGGTTCACGATGAAGCCCGGCGTGTCCTTGCAGACCACCGGCTGGTGGCCGAGGCGTGTGACGAACTCGCGCAGCACCGCGACCGTCGCGTCGCTCGTCGTAAGCGCGCGGACGATCTCCACCAGCTGCATGACGACCGGCGGGTTGAAGAAGTGCAGGCCCGCGAAACGGTCGGGACGCTTCGTCGCGCTCGCGATCTCGATGATGGTGAGGCTCGAGGTGTTCGAGGCGAAGATCGTGGACGGTGGGCAGACGCGGTCGAGCTCGGCGAAGACCTCGCGCTTCGGCTCCATCACCTCGATGACGGCCTCGATGACGAGGTCACGGTCGGCGAACTCGGCCAGCGACGTCGTGCCGCGGACCCGGCCGCGCGCCGATTTCGCATCGTCCTCGCTCATGCGGCCGGACTTCACGACGCGGGCGAGCGAGCCGTCAATGCGCTTCATGCCGCCGTCGATGAACTTCTGATCGATCTCGCGCGCGAGCACGTCGAAGCCGGCCATCGCGCACACCTGTGCGATCCCGGAGCCCATTTGGCCGAAGCCCACGACGCCCACCTTCTGTATCGCCATGAACACTGCCCTCCCGTGGATGAGCGCCGCGCACGGCGCGGACGCAGCATACGGCCGCGCTCGGTACCATCGGGTCGATGGCATCAACGCGGGGGCCGAATGCCGTCGACCTCTCTCTCACCGTGAACGGCAGGATCGCGGCGGCGCACGTGCCGCCGCATCGCTCGCTGCTCGATCTGCTCCGCGACTCCCTCGGCCTCACCGGCACAAAGAAGGTCTGCAACGAGGGCGACTGCGGCGCGTGCACGGTGCTGGTCGACGGCCGCGCGGTGTATTCGTGCATCACCCTCGCGATCGCGTGCGAGGGACGCGCCGTCGAGACCATCGAGGGCATCACCAGCGAGGGGAAGCTGCATCCGGTCCAGGAGGCGTTCATCGCCCACGACGCCTATCAGTGCGGCTTCTGCACGCCGGGGCAGATCATGTCGATCGTCGGGCTGCTGCGCACGAACGGACGCCCGAGCGAGGACGACGTGAAGCGCGCGGTCGCCGGCAACCTCTGCCGGTGCGGCGCGTACACGAACATCGTGAAGGCCGGCGTGAGCGCCGGCCGATCGAAGAAGGCGCGCGACTGATGCCGCAGGGTCCGCGCGTCCTCAAGAGCAAGGACGAGTTCGAAGGCGAGATTTACGAGTCCACCGTCATCGTCGAGGGCCGCGACCTTCCGACCAGTCAGCCCGGCGACGAGATCGGCAAGGCGCGGCCGCGCATCGACGGCCGCAAACGTGTCTCGGGCACCGCGCTGTACACGCAGGACGTGCAGCTCGCGGGGATGCTCCACTGCGCGATCCTCCGCAGCCCGTACGCACGCGCACGGGTGCGCGCGATCGACGCGTCCAAGGCCGAGGTGCTTCCCGGCGTGCACGGCGTGCTGCATCGCTTCAACACGCCGGAGATCGAGTTCCGTAACGAGAAGGAGCTGTTCCGCGAGGAGGTGCGTTTCGTCGGCGACGACGTGGCCGCGGTCGTCGCGGATAGCGAAGGCCAAGCGCGGCACGCGCTCTCGCTGATCGCCGTCGACTACGAGGTGCTGCCGCACGTCGTTGACCTCGAGGAGGCCATCAGCGACGGTGCGCCGAAGCTGACCCCGGACGGCAACATCTTCGACGCGGGCTCGTACAAGCGCGGCGACGCGCGCAAGGCCATGCGCGACGCCGCGGTGAAGGTCGAGGCGACATACCGCACGTCCACGCAGATGCACAACGCGCTCGAGACCCACGGCGCGGTCGCCTCGTGGGACGGTGAACGGCTCACGATCTGGGAGTCGACGCAGGGGGTGTTCGAGGTCCGCAACATGGTGCGCAACGCGCTGAAGCTCGAGCCAACGCAGGTGCACGTCATCTGCGACTTCATGGGCGGCGGATTCGGCGCGAAGCTCGGCACGTACAAGTACTCGCTCTACGCGTCGCTCTTCAGCATGCGGATCGGCCGCCCGGTGCGCTGCATCCTCACGCGACGCGAGGAGAACCTCGCCGCCGGCAACCGCTCCGCGACGCTCCAGACGCTGAAGCTCGGCGGAAAGGACGGCCGCATCGTCGCGCTCGAGCACGAGTCGTGGTCGAACTCGGGGCAGGGCCGCTGGGCCGCGAACCCGACCGGCCCCACGAACACGCTCTACGACATCGCGAACGTCACGAGCACCGCGCACCGCGTGATGACGAACGCCGGCGCGCTGTCGGCCTTCCGCGCGCCGGGATACGTCGAGGGCACCTTCGCGCTGGAGTCGGCGATCGACGAGCTCGCGGTCGCGATGAAGGTCGACCCGCTCACGCTCCGCCGCCGTCACGCGCGCAGCGCGACGGATCCGCGCACCGGTAACCGTTATTCGCTGAAGCGTCTCCTCGACTGCTACACGATCGGCGCGAAGGAGATCGGCTGGAGCTCGCGCAAGGCTGAAGGCACGCGCGGCTCGAGCGCACATCGTCGCCGCGGTCTCGGCATGTCGAGTCAGATCTGGGGTGGCGGCGGTGGGCCGCCGGCGTACGCGACCGTGCACTTCGAGACCGACGGCACCGCGGTCGTCCGCGTCGGCGTCCAGGACATCGGCACGGGCACGCGCACCGCGTGTGCGCAGCTTGCGGCCGACGAGATCGGGCTCACCATGGAACGAGTCGTCGTCCGCCTCGGCGACACCGACGCGCAGTACGGCCCCGGCTCAGGCGGCTCGGTGACGCTCGCGTCCATCGGACCGGCCGTGCGCATCGCCGCGAACGAGGCGAAAGGCAAGCTGCTCGCGGTCGCGGGCGGCGTGCTCGAGGTGCGCGCCGACGAGCTGCGCATCGAGCGGGGGAGCGTGGTGTCGAAGGGCGCGCGCACGCCGCTCAAGGAGATCCTTTCGAAGCTTTCCAACAGCACCATCGTCGGGACGGGTATCCGCCATCCGAACCCGACGAACATCGCGATCAAGACCTTCGGCGCGCACTTCGCGCAGGTCGAGGTGGACGTGCGCACCGGAGAGGTCTTCGTCGAGAAGATCGTCGCCGTGCACGACATCGGCCGCGTCGTGAACCCGCTCATGGCCGAGTCGCAGGTGTACGGCGGCATCGTGCAGGCGCTCGGATTCGCGCTCTCGGAGGAGCGGGTGGTGGACCGCGCGCTCGGCCGCGTCATGAACGCGAACCTCGAGTGGTACAAGATCCCCACGGTCATGGACGTGCCGGAGATCGTGGTGCGTTTCGCCGACGTGCCGGACCGCAAGGCGAACAACCTCGGCGTGAAGGGCCTCGGCGAGCCGCCGATCATCCCGACCGCCGCGGCCGTCGCGAACGCGATCGCGAACGCCACCGGTGCGCGCGTGCGTCACGCGCCGATGACGAAGGCGCGCGTCCTCGAGGCGCTCGCGATGGTGGAGGCGTAGATGTTCTCGTACGCGCGCCCGAAGGCCCTGGGCGAGGCGCTGAAGCTGCTGCGCAACGGGACGCAGGCGCTCGCGGGCGGCACAGACCTCGTCACGCTCGTGCGTCACGGTCTCGCACGTCCGAGCTCGCTCGTCGATCTCACCGGCATCGACGGTCTGCGCGGCTGGACGCGGGTGAAGGGACAGGGTCTCCGCATCGGGGCGCTCACGTCGCTCTCGGACCTCGAGAGCGCGCCCGCCTTCGTGAAGCTCCTGCCGATCGTGCAGCAGGCGCTGCGCGACGCCGCCACCCCGCAGCTCCGGAACATGGGCACCGTCGGCGGCAACCTTCTGCAGCGCAATCGCTGCTGGTACTTCCGCGACGAGGGCGTCCCGTGCTGGCTCAAGGGCGGCGAGCGCTGCTTCGCGATCGACGGTGAGAACCGCTATCACGCGATCGTTGGCGCGCAGGAATGCTGGATGGTGTCGCCGTCGGACCTCGGGCCCGCGCTCATCGCGTGCGACGCCGAGATCGAGATCGCCTCGAGCCTCGGCAAGCGGCGCATGAAGCTGGCCGACCTCTTCGTCGCGCCGAAGGGCCGCGAGCGCAAGGAGCACGCGCTGCGCGCCGGCGAGCTCATCACCGCGGTGCGCATCCCGGAGAAGGCGCTCGAGCGTCGCGGCGCCTACCTCAAGGCCATGGAGCGCAAGACTTGGTCGTTCGCGCTCGTGTCCGTCGCCGCGACGGCGCGCGTGCGCGATGGCAAGGCGACCGACGTGCACGTCGTCCTCGGCGGCGTCGCGCCGGTGCCGTGGCGCGTGACCGCCGCGGAGAAACAGCTCGACGGCACGACGCTCGACGACAACTCATGTCTCGCCGCCGCGGATCTGCTGCTGCGCGAGGCGACGCCGCTGCGCGACAACGGCTACAAGGTCACGCTCGCACGCGAGCTCGTCCGTCGCGCGCTCCGCTCGCTCGTCGCCTAGCCGAACGTCGGTTTGAACAGCATCAGGTAGAGGACGAGGAGCAGGCCGCCTGCACCGGTAACGGCGAGGATCATCGGCCGGAACTGCGACAGCAACCGTTCCATCTCCGTGTCATCGCGCGTGTCGGCGATGCGATCGATGGTGCGGCCGCCGTACAGGTTCATGACCAGCCCGATGAGGACGAAGATCACGAGCGCGGCCCAGAGCCACGCCGTGCCGAGGAAGCCACCCATCAGTCCGAGCAGGAGGCCCGACGCGATCACCAGCCAGAAGAACACCCAGCGCAGCAGGCTCGCGGCCTCGGTCACCTCGAGGAGCTCGCGGATGCGTGTGTCGTCACGCTCCTCCTTGAGATGGAAGGCGACCGTCACCGGGTGGACGATGAGGAGCCCGAGCACGCTGGCGACGTGGAGGAACACGATCCACTGATACAGACGCGACAGGCTACTCCGCGACCGGCCTGACCTCGACGATCCCGCCGGCCGGCCAGCGCTTGGCGATCTCGATGGCCTCGGCCTCGTCGGCCACCTCGACCAGCGCGTAGCTGCCGACCGTCTCCTTCGCCTCCGCGAACGGGCCGTCGCTCACCATCGGCAGGTCCTTCTTGCGCACGCGCCCGTGCCGCACGGTCTTCGTCCCGCGGCCGAGCCGGTGGCCGTCGAGGATCTTCCCGGCCCTGGCGTGCTCGCCGAACCAGGCGCCGATCTCGCCGATCGCGGTGTTCCGCTCCGCCTCCGGCAGCGCCATCCACTCGTCCTCGACCGCGTAGAACGTGAGCAGGTACCGCGGCATCGCGCACCTCCGGCGGGCCTCTTTCCGAGGCACCACCCTACCGACGGGCGTAGAACGGCAGAATCGACAAAATGACAGTTCTCGACAAAGACCTGGTCGCGGCGATCGAGTCCTCCCTCTTCATGTACCCCGCGGTGCCCGGGCTCACGGAGGACCTCGGTGTCCCGGGCGTCCACGGCCGGACCACGTCCTGCTCGCATCCCCTTGCGAACCTCGTCGGCGACGCTCGGCTGGACGAGGAGACCGCCGACGCGACGATCGACCGCGTCGCGCGCCGGTTCAAAGGAGAGCGGAAGGCATTCGGTTGGGTGACCGGCCCGAGCACGACACCGGGCGACCTGCCGCGGCGGCTCGGGCGGGCCGGCATGACCCCGATCGCGCATCTCGCGGGCATGGCCGTGACCGACCTGGACCTCGAGATCCGCACGAACCCCTCGGTCCGCGTGCGCGAGGTGACGCCGGCTGAGACGATCGACGCGTCCGAGATGATGGGCCGCGCGTACGGGCTCCCCACCGACGTCACGACGATGTTCAACCGTCTCGTCGCCACGATGCAGAGCCGCGCGTATTTCGCATACCTCGACAGCGAGGCGCCGGTCGCGTGGAGCTACCTCGTCTATGTGCCGAAGACGCCGATCGTGCTGCTCGGCGGAGCCGCCACGCTCAGCGAGGTCCGCGGGCAGGGTCTGTACAGCGCCCTGGTGAAGAAGCGTCTCGAAGACGCGCACGCCGACGGACGCGAGGCCGCGGTCATCCAGGCCGATCGCGACACATCGGCGCCGATCTGCGCGAAGCTCGGATTCCGCGAGCTCTGCTCGCTCGAGGTGTTCGGCTGGATGCCTGAGTGACGACGCGCGACATCGGCGTCGCGATGGTGCGCCTCGGCGCGGAGACGCTGCGCGCTCTCATGCTCAGCGACGCGCGCCTCGTCTCGCGGTACGGGTTCAGCGTGGCGCGGCGCGCCGGGCTCGCGTGCTTCGCGTCGACGACGATCCGCGCCGGCGTCTTCAACCACGTCAGCGGCTACGGCACGTTCGCCGAAGCGTCGCAGTCCGCGATCGACGCCGTCATCCGGCACTACGCGAGCCGCGAGCGACCGACGGCGTTCTTCGAGGTGCTCGTGCCCGCGGTCACGCGAAGCGATCGCGCGCTCCTCGAACGGAACGGTTTCCGGGACGGCGGTGCGATCTTCCAGTGCCATATGCGCACGAGCGCGCGGCCGCCGCGCGCGCATGCGGTCCCGCGCCTTTCCATCGCGCACGTGCGCCCGCCCGACGCGCGCCGCTACGCCAAGCTCGCGAGCGAAGGTTTCGACGACCGCGGCCCGTTCGCGGAGGTCTTCGAGCACGGATGGATCCGCGAGATCGAACGCGGTCGTCGGGCGGCCGCCTTCATGGGGCGCATGAACGGGACACCCGCGGCCACCGGCGTCCTCTTCCGCGGGCCTGGCCTCGCGGGTCTGTATTCGGGCAGTGTGCTGAAGCGCTACCGCGGCCGCGGCATCCAGAACGCGATGATCGCTGCGCGCGTCGCGCATGGATGGGCGCGCGGCCTTCGTACCTTCTATGCGTGGACCGATCCGGATAACTCCTCGGCGCGGAATCTGCGCGATGAGGGATTTCGCACGCGCTACGAGGTCCACATCTTCAAGCGCGTCGCCGACGCGTGAGACGCCTAAGCGCGGCGCAGGAGGCGCGGGTGCTGGCGCGCGTTCGAAGGATCGCCCTCGCGTTCCCCGATACGAGCGCCAGACCGAGCCACGGCGAGACGGCGTTCTTCGTCCGTAAGCACTCGTTCATGAACACCGACACGTATCACCACGGCAGCGAGCACTACGCCGTGTGGGTCGCGGCGCCGCTCGGCGCGCAGGACACGCTCGTGCGCAGCGACGCGGAGCACTTCTTCCGGCCGCCGTACGTCGGTGGGCGCGGCTGGGTGGGGGTGACGCTCGACAACGATCCGGACTGGGATGCGGTCGAGCGCATCATCGCCGACGGCTACGCCGCCGTGGCGGCGAAACGGTAAGAGGAGCGTCGGGGATCGGTTAACGATCCGAAAAGCGCGTGCCGGAGGCGCCACGCGCGCCTTGCGCCAGGGATAACGCGGGCAGACACCCCGAAAAGGAGAACGAGATGCCCGCCTTCCTCAAGGTCCTCGCGGTCTCGCTCGCCGCCGCCGTCCTCGGCACGGCGCTCGTCGCGGTCCCGGCCTTCGCCGATAGCACGACCACCGCTCCCGCGACCACGGCGATCACGCCGCCCACCGATCGCCAGGTGAACGTCGCTATCGACGCCCTGCGCGACATCCTCGACGCGATGGTCGATCGGAGCGTCATGACGCCGGCGCAGCGCGACGCCGTCGTCGACGCGGCCCGCGCGGCCGATTGGGACGGCTATTCGATCGAGCGCCTCGGTGACATCCTCAGCGTGCTCGTCCGCAAGGACGTCATCAGCGCCCGCCAGCGCGACGCCATCCTCGACGGCGTCCGTCACTCGCGCGCGAACCTCTTCCGTCTGGCCGTCGTCCTCGACACGCTCACGCCGGCGGTGCTGAGCCATGCGCAGCACGACGCGATCGTCGACGCGCTCCACCGCGCCGACTGGGACGGCTTCTCGATCGAGCGTCTCGGCGACATCCTGCAGGGCCTCGTCGATCGGAACGCGATCACCGCCCGCCAGCGCGCCGCGATCCTGGACGGGATGCGCCGCTAGCGGTTCACACCTTTGCCGCGCGGATGGCGTGCCGGAGCAGCTCGATCGCCCGGTCGACATCCGCGCGGTGGCGTATGCGGACGAGGATCCAGTCGAACCCCGGTCCGCGCAGATCGATCCGCGCGTCGCCGCGCAGCTCCTCGCGCAGCTCGCGGACGACGGCGCGCGTCAGCCGAACGTCGACCTGCCCGTTGTGGGTATGCGCGATCTCACGCGTGCCGTACCAGAGCGCGTCGGTGTGCCCCGTCTTGAAACGCGAGGCGCGCCGCTGGACGCCCCGGATGCGGGCACCGCGCGCCATGAAGTCGTCGAGCATCAGGACTCGCGGCAAACGAGGCGGCCGCTACTCAGTGGCGTCGCCACGAGGTCGGCCAATGCAGATTGCAGCGGGACGCGGGCTGCTGCGAGAGCCAGCTCGTGAGCACGATGAACAGCGACCAGAAGACCAACTGCTCGACCATGTCCCAGGGAAGGCCGAGGGGCGCGGCGAGCGGCCGCGCCACGGCGACGACGATGTTGGTGATCGCGAACGCGACGATCGCGAGCCACATCTCCAGACCGCCGAACGGTCCGCGCGGACCGATGAGCCAGGCGTCGGCCGCTCCGCGAAGCAGGTCAAGCGCCGTGCGGCTTCCGGTCCGCTGCTCCTGGAGCAGCGCAGCCATCTCATCCTCGTAGCGACGACGCCAGGCCGGCGGGTAGAGGCGGAGCAGCCACTTCATTTGCGTGAGTCCGTCATGCGCGCGCCAGCCGGCGGATCCCCGTCGCGCTCAGCCGGCGCAGGCCCGCAAGCTGCGCGGCCACGACGGCGCGGCCGTCGGTGGTCAGGCGATACGGGACGCGACGGTCGTTCGACGCGATGGTTTCGATGTAGCCCGAACGCTCGAGGCGGGCGAGCGCGCCGTAGAGCGTGCCCGGTCCGAGCGTCACGCCCGCGAGGGCGCGAATGTCCTGGATCATCGCGTAGCCGTGCCGTGGCCCGGCCGTGAGGCTCACCAGGATGAGGAGCCCGGGTTCGGTGAAACGCCCGAAGTCGAGCGCGTTATCACGTTTCACGGTATATCGTCAAACGTAATAGAGCGCCCGGCGAGGCGGGTCAAGTCGGGCGCAGCCCTACGCGGCGGTCACTCCGTCACGTCGGCGGCGACGGCGAGGATCCCACGGCGCGTGAGCGCGACGCGCACGCCGTGCTCGACGTCCGCGGGGATGCGATTGCCGAGCGCGCGCAAAGACTCTTCGGGGACCGGCTCGGACGAGAGCATGTCGGCGGCGTTGCGGCGGAGGTCCGGATCTGGCGACAAGAGGTTCTGCGCGATGCGTCTGCCGAACACGCTGCGGATGTGCGCGGTGTTGTAGAGGTAGACCACGGACAGGGCCGCGCCGGTCGCGAGGAGCGCCTGCGTGTCCGAATAGCGCAGGCCGACGATGAGGCCGATCGCCGCGAACATGTTGCCGAACGCGTTCACGCCGCCCGAGAGGAACGCGCGCGCTCGTGGTCGGATCGCCGCGGACACCTGGCTGTAGACGAGCTCGGCCGCGGGTCGGTGGATCGCCGGGATCCAGATGCGCTCGCCGAGCTGCAGCGCGATGCCGGCCAGCAGCCCCAGCTCCCAGAGGCCCTTCGCCTGATCGAAGGTGATCGTGGCGGCTGCCCAGGCGTATGTCGCGATGTACCAGAGCGGCACGACGAAGAGCATCGCCGCGACGCCGAAACGCCGCAGCAGACCCGTGGTCACGAATGATTGGATGAAGAGCGCGACGAGCGACGAGCTCGTGTACACGCCCGCGTATAGGGTGGCGAACGTGTCCTCGCCGCTGATCGCGCTCGTGTTCTGCGACGATTGGTCGAGGCCGAGCAGGTACAGGAAATTCGCGAACTGCATGAGGAAGTACCAGAAGAAGACGCCGACACCGAAGGTGCGCATGAGCGGATCCGACGCCACGGCCTTGTACCCGTCGACCGACTCGTTGATCGTCGCCCGAAGGCCCTCGGGCCGGTGCGTGTCCTCGACCTTTCCGCCGCGTCCTTCGGGCAGACCGCGGTAGAGCAGCAGGGCGATGAAGCAGACGCCGAAGCCGACCGCCTGCGCGCCGATGAAGTTCTCCGCGTGGATGATCGGCGCGATGGCCGCGCCGGCGAACCCACCGAGGATCTTGCCGACGAGCACCGAGCCGGCGAAGAACGGGAATAGCCGCTTCGACTGCTCGGCGTCGTAGAGGTTGCCGGCGTAGACCCAGTAGAGGATGTAGATCGTCTCCTTCACGCCGTGCGCGAAGATGTAGGAGATGGGCTGGACGATGCTCTCGGTGACGCCGGTCTCGTTGATCGCGTACTGGAGCGCGATCGAGAAGACCGTCACCGAGGCCACGTAGACGAGCAGCATCGTCCTGCGCCGCATGCGATCGATGAAGAAGAAGATGAGCGCGGAGACCGCGAGCATCGCGATCGGCGTGAGGATGTACATCCACGGCACGTAGGCGATCCCGTAGCGCTTCACGAAGAGGGCGTCCGCCCCGAGCTTGCCGATCCAGTCGGTGCCGACCATGACGGTCAGGAGGAAGTAGAGGAAGAGCGCGAGGCCCCACTCGCCGCGCTTCAGGGGAAAGACGTTACGAAGAAGGCTTCTCACCGTCGAAAGTATGGCGGCAGTTCCGCGGAATGCCGCGGTCTAGGAGATAGAAGCAGCGCGATGGCCGAGGCGGCATCCCGTGTCGAGGAGGTCGAGCGCGAGCCACTCGTCTCCGACCTTCGCCTGAAGGACGTAGTCCCACTTCGTCCCGACGGTGATCGCGGCGGCGACCTGGTCCGGGATGCTCATGACGACCCACACCACCGGTATCACGTCGAGCGTGGCGGGACCGTGACCCTCGCCGCGCGCGAGCGGCATGCACAGACGCTCTTCGATGACGTGCTCGTCGCTGTCGACGAGACGCACCGCGTCGGGCATGAGCTCGTCGGTGCCGCCCTCGAGCTGCATCCAGAACCGCCCGCCGCTCTCGTGCAGGCAGAAGCGGAACGGCACCTTCGGCAGCAGGCGTGGCGCGGGGAAGGGGATCGGCTCCGACCCGATCGCGATCGACTCGGGCGCGATGGCGATCGGCTCGACGATGAGCTCGGGATCGATGATCGGCGCGGCCAGCGCGGCGTACGTCCCGGGGACGAGCGCGCGGACCGCGTCCGCGATCTTCTCGGCCGAGGCACGGAGCACCTCGTGACCGCCAAGCATGTGCACGCCGTACGAGAGCTCGAGCGCGGCGCGCGCGACGTCACCGCGCGGGAGAACAAAGTCGATGTAGCGAGCGAACTCGTGCGCCGCGCCGTCGATGTCCCCGCCGTTCGCAAGCGTCGCCGCAAGGCGACGGTGCGCGGCGAGATCGCATGGCTCGATGGCGACGGCGGACCACAGGAGCGTAAGCGCCGCGACGCGCTGCCCGTGTTTCAGGAGCAGCGTCGCGCCCTCCTTCAGCGCGTCGAGATCGCCCTGGTTGCGCCCCTCCTCGGTCATTCGAGGCAGTGTGGTCGCGGGATGCGCCGGGGACGCCCCCCACGCGGGGGACGTCCCTCTCTACTGCAGGGGGGTCTTTACTGCAACGTCGCGGCGTGCACGGACACCACATACGGGAGGTACTGCGCGATCCGCTCCCAGCTCTTGCCCTCGTCGAGACTGGAGTAGACGTCGCCGTTGGCGGTACCGAAGTACACGCCGACGTCGTCGAAGTCGTCGTTGTCCATGCCCTCCCGCAGTGACTCGAGCGCCGCGCCCTGCGGCAGCCCGGCGGCGTGCCTCGTCCAGGTGGCGCCCCGGTCGGTCGTCTTGAACACGGCGATCCCGGGCTCGATCGCGGTGCGCTTCATGTCGTGCAGCGGGATGCACCACGCCGTCTTCGCGTCGTGCGGATGGATCGCCGCCGCGAAGCCGAACTTGGTCGGCAGACCGGTGGTGCGGTAGGTCCAGGTCGTCTCACCCGGATCGCGCCAGTACACCTCGAGGTGCACGCGCATGAAGCGCACGCCGCTCACGTTCGGATGCGCGAGCAGCTTGTGGATGCACCCGAACACATCCGGGCGATCCTCGGGCCCGCCGGTCTGCGCGTTGTCCCGGGCCCACGACTTTCCCCCGTCGGTCGTCGTGTACACGCCGCCGACGCTGATGCCCACCTGCATCGTGTTCGGGTCGGCCGCGTCGATGGCGATGGAGTGCAGGCCCATGCCGCCGAACCCGGGCACCCACTCCTTGCGTGACGGCTGATCGTCGAGCGCCTGGTTCAGCGTCCAGGTCTCGCCGCGGTCCTCGCTCTTCCACAGCGCCGCGGGCTCCGTCCCCGCCCAGACGACGTTCGGCGTCTTCGCGTGCCCGGGCTCGATGTGCCAGGTCTGATAGAAGGTGCGGTCCGAGCCCTCCGGGAACGCGGGGTTCTTGCTCGTGAGCCACGTCTTCCCGAGGTCGCGGCTGTATTCGATGCGCGAGCCACCCCAGGTCGAGTTGATGGCCGCGTACATCGACTGCTCGCGCGGGTCGAAGGACGCGTGATGGATCGGCGCCGGCGCCGCGTGCGGGCCATCGACCGTCCACTTCTTCCGGTCGCTCGACCGCATCGTGTAGAGGCCCTTCTTCGTCCCCACCAGGAGCATCGCCGACTTCGTCATCGCTTCCTCCTTTATTAGCCGCCCGAGAGCGCGGGGATCACATGCAGGATGTCGCCGTCCTTGAGCGCGGCGTCCTCCCAGCCCAGGAGGCGCGCGTCCTCGTCGTTCACGAACAGCGCGAGGTGCGGCCGCAGTTTGCCGTGTTCGTCGCGCAGTCGCTCCTTTAGTGAGGGGTACCGCTCGGTCAGGCCCTCGAGCGCCTCGCGGAGCGTGGTCGCCTCGAGGGCGACCTCCTTCGCGCCGCCCGCGAACTGGCGCCAGGCGCCATGCAGCAGCACCTTCACGCCCTTTTGACGTGCGACCACGTCGGAACTCATCGGTCACCGCCGATCCGCCGCTCGAGCAGCGCCCGTTCGGCCGGATTCTCGGTCAGCGCGAGGGCCCGGCGATCGGCATCGCGCGCTTCGGCGGGGCGGTCGAGCTGGCGGAGGAGCTCGGCGCGCGTGGCGTGAAAGAGGTGGTAGCCGTCGAGGTCCCCGGCCAGGGCGTCGACCTCCCCGAGCGCCCGCGCCGGCCCCGCGACGTGACCGACGGCGATCGCGCGGTTCAGCCGTACGACAGGCGAGTTGCCGAACTCGAGGAGGCCGTCGTAGGCGCGAACGATCTCGGTCCACGGGGTCTCCTCCCAGGACGCCGCATCGGCGTGGGCGAGCGCGATCAGCGCCTGCAGCTGGTACGGACCGCGGCGGTCGAGCGCCACGAAGCGACGGACGATGCCCATGGCGTCATCGATCTTCGCGCGGTCCCACTTCCACCGCTCCTGGTCCTTCAACAGAACGATCTGGCCGTCGCGGTCGAAGCGGGCTGCGGCGCGCGCCAGATGGAACCGCATGAGCGCGAGCAGGCCGAGCGCCTCCGGCTCGTCGGGGAGCAGGTCCACCACGAGCGACGCGAGCCACTCCGCCTCCGCCGCGAGGTCGCGGTCGGTCGCGCCGCGGCGCCCGGTCGCGAGGTAGCCCTCGTTGAACATGAGGTAGAGGACGGCGAGGACCTCCTCAAGGCGCTCCGCCAGGTCCGCGCGCTCGGGCACGCGGAACGGGATCTTCGCGTCGACGATCTTCCGTTTCGCGCGCACCAGCCGCTGCGCCACGGTGGCCTCCGACGTGAGGAAGGCGCGCGCGATCTCGGCGGTGGTGAGCCCGGCCACCGAGCGGAGCGTGAGCGCGACCTGCGCTTCACGCGCGAGCGCCGGGTGGCAGCAGGTGAAGATGAGCTCGAGACGCTCGTCGGGCAGCGAGCTCGTCGGCGACACCGTCTCCTCCAGCTGCGCGATCTTCTCCTCGTAGCGCTTCGCGCGTCGCAGCCGGTCGATGCCCTTGCGACGCGCCGCGGTCATGAGCCAGGCACCGGGATTCGCGGGGACCCCGTCACGCGGCCAGTGCTCGAGCGCCGAGACGAGCGCGTCCTGCACGCACTCTTCCGCCAGATCGAAGTCGCCGAGACTGCGGACGAGGGACGCGGTGAGCCGGCCCGCTTCCTCACGGAAGACGGCGGCCACCGCATCCTGCGTGATCGCGCTGCTCGCGCTAGCGCTCCACCGTCGGTCGGACCTCGACATCGCCCGCCGGCCAAGACTTCGCGAGGCGGATCGCCGCGTCGAGGTCGGGCACGTCCACGAGGCAGTAGCCACCGACCTGCTCCTTCGCCTCGATGAACGGTCCGTCGGTGACCTTCATCTGGCCGTTCACGCGGCGGACGGTGGTGGCGTTCTTCGTCACGTCGAGACGGGCGCCGCTCTTGATCACGGCGTGGTTCTCGTCCCACCACTTGCCGACCTCGGCCGGCACCCGGTTCGGGTCCCGGCGGTCCTCGCTACCCACGAACATGAGCATGTAGTGCGACATCTCTTCTTCTCCGATCACATGTCGAGGACCGGACGGACTTCGACGCCGAAGCCCGGCCAGGTCTTCGCGAACTCGACGGCGGCCTTCATGTCCGGCGCCTCGATGATGCTCACGCCGCCGACGGACTCCTTCGCCTCGATGAACGGGCCGTCGACGACGCGCAGCGCGCCGTTCGCCTTGCGGATCGTCGTCGCGGTGCGGGTGGGCTGCAACTCCGCGCCGCCGTCGACGATCTTCGTGCCGTAGTTCGCGTCGAACCACTTGAAGATCGCCTCGTAGGTCTTCTGCTGCTCGGGCGTGGGGTTGCCCTGGTAGTCCACGCCGTCGTCGAGAAAGAGGAATGCGAACTTCGCCATAGCGCGCCCTCCTTGGCCGTTCTGGAGGTACGACGAACGGCCCTCCCCGGAATAGACAGCCTAGGACGAGGAAGCGTTCGGCCAGCCACCCGCCGGGACCGTGCCGCGCTCGAACGACAGAAGCTTCCGCTTCGCGTCGAGGCCGCCCGAGTAGCCGCCGAGCGTGCCGTCCGACGCCAGGATGCGATGGCAGGGGACGACGATCGGGATCGGGTTCGAGCCGAGGGCCTGACCCGCGGCGCGGGCGCCTTTCGCGCTCCCGGCACGCCCAGCGACCTTGGCGTACGTCGAGACGGCGCCGAACTCGACCGCCGCCGTCGCGGCGAGGATGCGCCGCTGGAAGGTCGTGAGCGGCGAAAGGTCGACCGCGAGGTCGAAGCGACGCCGCTTCCCCGCGAAGTACTGCTCGAGCTGGCGCGCGACAGGATCGGCGCGCCGGCTGTCCGGCAGGATGCCTGGGCCGTAGGTGCGCACGATGCGGCCGAGCTCGGCCGGGGACGGCTCCGCGCCGTAGTGGATCGCGAGGACGCCCTTCGGACCGACCGCAACCCAGAGCGGCCCGAGCGGCGAGTCGATCACCGCGTAGCCGACCGTCTCGAGGCCCTCGCGTCGCGCGCGCGCCACCAGACGCTCGCGCGCGTCGGTCATCAGCTCGTTCATCGCATCGCCTCCCGTACTTTCTTCATCGCTTCGGCCACCCGTCCCCGGGCCGCGTCCTCGCTGCACTCGAGCGCGCTCGCGACCTCGGCGTAGCCGAGGCCCTGCACTTTGCGCAGCACGAACGCGGCGCGCTGCCCTTCGGGCAGCACCTTGATCGCGGATGCGAGGTCGGCCATCGAGACGCCGTCGCGATCCGGCGCCGCGAGGCGCAGGTCGCCAAGGCGCACGAGGCGCTTCGTGCGCCGGGACCGGTCGATGACCTTGTTGGTCGCGATCCGATACAGCCAAGCGCGCTCCTGTCCTCGTCGCGGCGGCGGCCATCCGCGGAACGCGGCGAGGAACGTCTCCTGATAGATGTCGTCGGCCTCGTCGCGGTCTCCGACCAGTCGCAGGGCGTACGCGAAGATCTCGCGCTCGTGCCGGTCGAGGAGCTCGGCGAACGTCTGTATCACTTCCTGTGTATAGAACGGACCCGTGGGTGCGGGCGTGAGACGACCTAGAGTTCATGGAGATGGAAGGGAAGCGCGCCGTACTGCTGCTCGCGGTCTCGGTCTTCATCGCGTGCGGCGGTGCCCAGCCCTCGACGACCGGCTCCTCCGCGCCCAACGCAGCGATCACGACCGCGCCGACCGCGGCCGCGAGCGCGAAGCCGAGCGCGGCCACGTCCATCGCCGCCGACGCCGGCCCGCAACTCGCCGCCCTCCTTGCCGCGTCGAAGAACGCGACCCACCGCACCACGTACAAGATCACCGCGTCCGGCGGCGGGGCAGACGGGTTCAACGGCGAGCAGACCTGGTATTTCAAGCCGCCACGCGCGCGCTTCGATTTCGCCGCGACGCAGGACGGAAAGAAGACCACGATCTCCTACCTCAGCCTGCCGGAGGGCCAGTTCTACTGCATCACCATCGGACAGGCGCAGTGCTTCGCCGTCACGGGTGTCGGCTCGCCGCTCGACGAGAACACGGCTGTAGTCGCCCAGCAGGTGCTCATCTCGGATCCGGGCGGTTTCGGCGCGACGGCCTCCGCGGCGAGGACGCTTGCCGGTCAATCCGCGCAGTGCTTCGACGTGAACTCGAAGTCTGGCGGGACGGCGTTCGACACCGGGACGTTCTGCTACAGCGGCGGTGGCGTCCCGCTCCTCTCGACATTTAGCACCGCGCAGTACGCCTCGTGGACGACCGAAGCGACGGCCTCATCAGGTACGGTCGCTGAGGCCGACTTCACGCTGCCCGCGAAGCCCATCGGCCGCTGACGCCCTAACCTCGCGGCGTGCCCCGCTGGGATCTTCATACCCACTACTACCCGGCGTCGTATTTCCATCTCATCGAAGAGGTCGGCGGCGACTTCTCGTTCGGGAAGAGCCCGACCGGTCAGACGATCATCAGGTTCCGAGGCTCGCGCTTCTTTGGCGTGACGCCGCCGATGACCGATCCGAACAAGCGCCTCGAGGACATGGACCGCGTCGGCATCGACGTCGAGGTCCTCTCGCTCTCGACGCCGAACGTGTACTTCGCGCCGCGGGAGCGGCAGTCCGAGGTCGCCCAACTCGCGAACGACGCCTACGCGGAGCTCATCGCGAAGCATCCGACGCGCTTCAAGGGCTTCGCGTCCATCCCGATGGACGACCCCGACGCGGCGCTGCGGGAGCTCGACCGTGCGCTCGGAGAGCTGCGTCTGCAGGGCGTGGTCGTCCTATCGAACATCAACGGAAAGGCCCTGGCCGACCCGCGCTACCGGCCGTTCTTCGAAGAGTGCGACCGGCGCGGCGCCTGCGTGTTCGTGCACCCGATGATCCCGGCGAACGCGGAGGCGTTCGCGGAGTACGTCCTCGGTCCGATCGTGGGCTTCCCGTTCGACACGACCCTGGCGGTGGCGCGGCTCTGCTACGCCGGTGTCTTCAAACAGCTCCCGCGGATCAAGTGGATCCTCGGGCACCTCGGCGGCGCGGTGCCCTACCTGTTCGAGCGCCTGGACAACGGCTGGCGCGACTTCGCCGAGTGCCGCGCCAACATCGACGAGCTCCCGAGCGTCTACCTGCGCCGCCTGTACTACGACACGGTGTCGTTCAGCCGCCCCAGCCTCGAGCTCGCGCTCGCGCAGGTCGGGCCCGGGCAGCTGGTCATGGGGAGCGACTACCCGCACCTGCTCGGGTCGATCGAGCGCAGCGTCTCGAGCATCGAGGCGCTCGACATCGATAAGAAGGACAAGGACGCGATCTTCAGCGGGAACGCCGGCCGGATCCTCGCGAACCTCTGACCTCCGGAGGGCTTGGCACGCGCCCTGCGTCGCCCTCCGGCATGACCACCGCCAAGAAGCGTCCAGCGCCACCGACGAAGGCCGAGCGTCTCGAGGCCGAGCGCCCGCGCGAGCAGGAGGAGGGCCTCAGCCCCAGCCGGCGCGGCGGCGATGCCGCACCGAGCGACAAGCCGGAGCCGGGCCTGCCACACCCGCAGGACGTCAATGAGATCGGTGAGCCAACGTAGCGTTCGGCCTGATGGGACGTTGAGCGCGTGGTGAGACTCGGACGCGTGCTCCTCTATCTCGCGACGATCGCGGCTCTGGCGCTCGTCGCGGTGGCGTCCGCGAGCGCGGGGCAGTACTAGCCCCCAGCCTCCAGCGCGAAGATCACCTCGCCGTCGACGACCTCGCCGGTCCGTTGGAACCCGAGCTTCTCGTGCACCCGTAGCGACGCCGCGTTGTCCGGCGTGGTGCTCGAGATGAATCGCCCGATGCCGTGCGTGCGGCGCGCCCAGTCCATGAGCGCGGTCGCAGTCTCCGTCGCGTAGCCGCGCCGGCGGTCGCCGTCGAAGACCGTCCAACCCAGCTCGACCGCGCCGGGCGTCGCGGTGTCGTTCACGCCCGGCGCGCCGTGGAAGTTCACGAAGCCGACCATGCGCCGCTCGGCCCGTAGCACCATCGCGCGGAGCGACCACGGGTAGCGCGCCGGATCGTCGCGCAGCTGGTCGCGGCGGAAGCGCACGAACTCGCGCTCGGCGTCATTCGGGAACGACGCCGGCACCGTGTACGGCGCGAGGGCTCCGATCACCGCGCGGTCGCCATCGACGAGCGCGTCGAGCAGCGCGAGCGGCATGAGAATGAGGTCGAGGCGTTCGCTGGCGACGACGTCGGACGCGCGGGTCAGCGCTTCGCGACGCTCCGGTCGTAGATGTCGTCGCCGAGCCGAAGCGGTCGTCCGCTTCCGCCGTACCGCTCGAGGCTCATCTCGGCGAGCACGCTGAGCGCGATCTCCGACGGCGTACGGCCGCCGAGGTCGAGACCGACCGGCGCGTGCACGCGACGGATGCGCTCGTCGGACACGCCCTCGTCGCGCAGCATCTTCGCGATGAGCACCGTCTTGCGCCTGCTGCCCAGAAGTCCGACGTAGCGGACGTCGCGCTTCACGGCCTCGCGGAGGCAGTGCGAGTCGAGCTTGTGGCCGCGCGTGGCGATGACGACGAAGGTGTTCCATCCCATCGGCAGCGTGCGGAGCGCGTCGGTCATGTCCGCCCGCACCACATCGATGCCAGGACCGAAGCGCTCGCGCGACGCGTAGTCCTCGCGGTCGTCGACGACCGTGACCTCGTATTCGAGCTGTGTCGCCATCTTCGCGATCGCGAGACCGACGTGGCCGCCGCCCGCGATGACCAGCCGCGGCTTCGCGACCACCGGCTCGACGAGCAGCTCATGCGTCTCGTCGAGCGTGATCGTGCGTGCCGTTCCCTGGCGCAGCGCTTCCGTCGCCGCCGAGAGCGCGCGCGCGTCGAGCACCGCGTCGCCGAGCGAGCCGTGCGTGCGGCCGTCGGTCTCGACGAACAGCTTGCTCTCGGGTTCGAGATCGCGCTCGGTCTTCTTCAGCAGCGTCGCCAGCGCGACCGGCCGTCCGCCCGACGATGCCGCAAGGACGTCGCCCAGTAGATCGCGGCCCTGCAGGCGCAGCGCGCGCTCGCCGGGCTCGATCGCGATCCACATCGTGCCGCCACACACCAGACCGGTGTCCCACGCGAGGTCCTCGGTGAGCTCGTACTCGCGGAGCGACGCGTCGCCGTTCGTGATGACTCGCTTGGCCTCCACGAAGGCGTCGCCCTCGACGCACCCGCCGCCGAGCGTGCCGGTGAGACGGCCCAGATCGTCGACGAGGAGCTTCGCGCCGACCACCTGCGGGGTGCTCCCGACGGTCCGGACGACGGTGCACACCGCGAAACGGCGCCCCTCGCGCTCAAGCTCTGCCATGCGCGCGTAGATCTCACGCATCGTAATGAGGATAGGACCGGGCGCGCTCGTCTTCGGTGCGCTCGCAGCGTCGTTACGAAGGCTGTGACCGATGTCACATGAAATGCTCGGTATCAGCGCGTCCCAACGGACCTTTCGTTTGCTGGTCTGACCACGACAGAACAGCACTCAAGCCTTGTATCCACTGCTAGGCTGTTCGTCGCCATCGAGCAGACCGATGGGCATTGGGGGTTCCTTTATGGGTGAAACGGGAGGCAGCGATCCGACCCCGGTAGCGGACGCAGGGCAAGGGAAATCTGGCGGACTTCAGGTCACGCGACGTGACTTCCTCATCGGTGCCGGTGCGGGTGCGGCGACCGCAGGCGTAGTCCTCGGCGGCGCGATCGTCGTGAAGAACGCGGTCGCACCCGAGACCACGTCGACGCAGACGAGCACGACCGGCGCGATCCCCGCGACGATGCGACGAGTGGCGCTCGACATCGACGGCGTCTCTCGCGATCTCATCGTCGACAACCGAGAGAGCCTCTGGGAGACGATGAACTTCCAGCTTGGTCTCCAGAACAGCAACCTCGGTTGTGACCGTGCGCAGTGCGGCGCATGCACCGTGCTCGTCGACGGAAAGCCGGTGAACTCGTGCACTGTCCTGAGCGCGCGCCTCGGTCGTGGACAGAAGATCACGACCGTCGCGAGCCTTCCGACCGGACCGGGTCTCGCCGGTCTCCATCCAGTGCAGCGCGCGTTCTGGCTCGACGGTGGATTCCAGTGCGGCATCTGCACGCGGGGCTTCATCATGTCGACCGTCGCGCTCCTCACCGCGACCCCGAAGCCGACCACGGCGCAGATCCAGGAAGGCCTCGCCGGCAACATCTGCCGGTGCGGTGAGTACGCGAAGATCTACCAGGCCGTGAACACCGCCGCCGCAGAGATGCGCGGTGAGAAGGTCACGCACCTCGCGCAGGTCATCACCGTGAACGCCGCCGGTGCGGCGGCCGCCGTCGTGACGACGGCGTCCAAGGAGTTCACCTTCGCGACGCCTCTTGGCACGATCGAGGACTTCGATCCTCTGAAGACAACGCTCCTGAAGAAGGACGGCATCACCGCCGTCGACGGCAGCGAGCGCACGATCAAGATCACGTGGGACACCAGCAAGCTCGACGAGACCAAGGTCCGCGGCATTCTGTCGGACGTTGGCCACGCGGCTGCGCCGTAGGAGGGGATGGAAATGGCTCACATCGAAGCGGTACGCGTCGTTCAAGACCCCGCCTACGCGGCCAGCCTGTCGGACGCCGACTGGCGGGCGCTCGCGGCGGACCCGACATGGAACGAGATGGTCGGCGAGCAGTCCGAGACGGTCGCTCCGATCATCGCGCAGTACGGTCACAAGCTCCCGGGCGGCGGCCGCGAAGGCTCGACGCCGACGGAAGTCCCGCTCAACGGTCCGTTCAAGATCCTCGGCACGGACATGGCCCGCATCCAGGGCTACGGCATCGTGACCAACCAGGGCACGTACACCGAGAACCTTCGGATGCCGGGCATGCTCTTCATGCGCACGCTGCGCAGCAAGTACCCGCACGCGAAGATCAAGTCCATCGACACGTCGGCCGCCGAGAAGATTCCGGGCGTCCGCAAGATCCTCCACGCCGGCAACCTGCCCGAGGAGTACAAGGACGTCTTCCTCGGCTCGGCGCAGCCGACGCGCTTCCTGTTCAGCAACGAGGTCTTCGAGGTCGGCGCGCCGATCGCGGCGATCGCCGCGGACAGCGAGCACATCGCCGACGAGGCGATGCGCGCCATCAACGTCGAGTACGAAGTGCTGCCGGCGGTCCTGGACCTGCTCGAGGCGATGAAGTCGTCGACCCCGAAGCAGTTCACGTCGACCCTTGACGGCACGACGATCGCGGTCACGGCACCGCTCGTGCGTGGCACGCCCGACACGGCGAAGGCCGACAAGGTCATCGACGTCGTCGCGCACAAGTCGGTCGAGCAGCACGTGGCCCTCGAGGTCACGAACTCGCTGTCCTACTGGGATGGCGACAAGCTGAACGTCACGTACACGAACCAGCACGCGCACGGCACGCGGTCGGGCTACTCGCAGGCCCTCAAGATCCCGCTCAACAAGGTGCGCGTCTTCCAGACCGGCTACCTCGGTTCCGGGTACGGCTACCGCTCGGGTATCGACCTCTCCGAGGTCCACGCCGCGATCCTCGCCAAGATCACCGGCCGTCCGATCAAGAACAACTACACGCGCTACGAGGACTTCGTCACCCGTACGCACCGCAACGAATTCCGCGACGAGATGAAGCTCGGCGTGAACTCGGACGGCAAGATCCAGTTCGGCCAGTTCAAGGTCTACGCGAACGTCGGCGCCCAGCGCGCCAGCGCGGCGAACGGCTCGTGGGTGAACATGCAGGACCTGTACGTCATCCCGAACCTGAAGCTCGAGGCCGTCGACGTCATGACCAACAGCTACAAGTCCGGCCCGTACCGCTGCGTCTCACACCCGAACGGCACGTTCGCGCTCGAGACGACGATGGAGAAGGCCGCGTACGCGATCGGCATGGACCCGGTCAAGTTCCGCCTCGCGAACCTCAATGAGGTCGGGAACCCGGACACCAAGAAGCCGTTCAGCAACCCCGGCACGCGTGACGCCATCAACGCCGTGGCCAGCGCGATCAACTGGGACAAGACCTGGCACGCCCCCAAGGCCAAGCAGGTCCGGCCCGGCGTCTACCACGGCATCGGCTTCGCGGTGCACCTCTGCAGCCACGGCGCGGGCAGCAACCCGTCGACCGGTCAGGTCATCATCAACGCCGACGGCAGCGTGCAGGCCGTGTCAGGCACGACGGACATCGGTTCCGGCCAGCGCACGCACATGGTCATGATCGCGGCGGAAGCCTTGGGCGTTCCGCTCAGCCAGATCACGATCACGCCGTACATCGACACCGACAACACCACCGACACCGGTGGCACGAACGGGTCGCGCATGACCAACACGGGTGGCCGTGGCATGTTCGAGGCCGCGACCGACGCCCGTAACCAGGCGCTCGACTGGGGCGCCAAGAAGTTCAACGACAACTTCACCAAGGCGAACAGCGCGACACGGGTCACCGCCGCCGACCTCAACCTGGTCGACGGCAGGGTCGTCATGAAGAGCGACCCGAAACAGAGCCTTCCGCTCTCGGACGTCGTCTCGTTCAAGGCGACCTCCATCGTTGGTGTCGCGAATTACCTGCAGCCCACCACGTGGGAGCAGGTCGCCCTCGGCGCGGCCGCGGCCGAGGTCGAGGTCGACACGGTCCTCGGCACGGTCAAGGTCACGCGCTACGTGGCCGCGCACGACGTCGGTCGTGCGATCAACCCGTTCTCGATCAAGCAGCAGGTCGAAGGTGGATTTGTCATGGCGCTCGGCGCGGTCCTCACGGAGGAGCTGCTCGTCGACAAGGCCACCGGACTTCCGCTGAACCCGAACCTGCTCGACTACCGTCCGCTGTCCATCAAGGACGCGCCGCTCGCCGAGGTGATCATCATCGAGCACCCGAAGGCGTACGGAACGTTCGGTGGCCACGGTCTCGGCGAGCCGCCGATGGCCATGGCGGCGCCCACGGTCGTCAACGCGGTCTACAACGCGGTCGGTGCCTGGGTCACCGACATGCCGCTCACGCGCGACAAGCTTCTCACTGCTCTGAAGGGCGCCTAAAGGAGGAAATGAAATGAGAGCGTTCGAGCTCTACGACGCGACAACGATCAAAGAAGCCGTTGACCTCCTGAAGGCGAACGCCAGCAAGTCGGCACGGGTGGTCGGCGGTGGCAGTGACCTCGTCGGCGGCCTCATGAAGGACTGGGTCCACGGCAAGGGCCTCGCGATCCCGGACGTCCTGGTGGACATCACGACGATCAAGGAGCTCTCCGGCATCACTGAGGATGGCGGCGGGCTCACCATCGGCGCGGCGACCACGCTCACGGACGTCATCAACCACAAGACGGTGCAGGACAAGTTCGGTCTCCTGAGCAACGCGGCCCTCTCGGTCGCATCGCCGCTCATCCGAAACTTCGGCACCATCGGCGGCAACATCAACCAGCGTCCGCGCTGCTGGTTCTTCCGCGGCGAGGACTTCAACTGCTACAAGAAGGGTGGCGACTTCTGCTACGCCGTGACCGGTGACAACCGCTACCACGCGATCATCGGCGGCGAGCTCTGCTACATCGTCCACCCATCGGACACCGCGACCGCGCTCCTCGCGCTCAACGGCGCGGCAAAGATCGACGGCGTGAACGGTCAGAAGACCGTCCAGTTCGACGATTACTTCACCGGCCCGCGCGTCGACGTGCTCCGCGAGAACATCCTGAAGCCGGGCGAGTTCATGACCCACGTCACGATCCCCGCGCCGGCCTCCGGCACGAAGTTCGGCTGGACGAAGCTCAAGGACCGTCAGGTCTACGACTTCGCCCTCACCAGCGTCGCCGTCGCGTTCACCATGGACGGCGGCAACTGGAAGGACGGACGCATCGTGCTCGGTGGTGTCTCGCCGGTCCCGTACCGCGCGAAGGTCGTCGAGGACGCGATCAAGGGCAAGAGCATCAAGGACGCGGCGAAGGCGGCCGCGGCGCAGATCCGCACCGTCGCCCGTCCGATGTCGCTCAACGCGTACAAGGTCGACCTCGCGGCCGGCCTGATCGAGCGCACGCTGCTCGATGCAGCCGGAGTCAGCAACTAGCCGGAATCCCATCGGTCTGTACGAGAGGCGGTGGCGAAAGCCACCGCC
>DASQIF010000091.1:0-17000 GCA_035631715.1 Candidatus Acidiferrales bacterium | reverse complement strand
GAGGCGTAAGGGTGCCCGAGCTCAACGAGACCCAGCGGTACTTCATCGAGGAGCACGTCGAGGACTTCCGCGATGGCCTGATCACACGACGCGAGCTCGTCCGGCGCGTCACCCTCATCGCCGGCGGCGCGGCCGCGGCGGCCACGATCCTGGCGGGCTGCGATCTCTCGCCACGCGGCGGCGTCGGCGGAGTCGCGAGCGCCACACCGTCGGCCGCGGCGAGCGCGGCAGCGAGCGCATCCGCCGGGTTCGTCGCGGCAGGTCCGTACGCCACACCGCCGGCGCAGGCGACGACCGACGGGATCACCGTGAAACCGGACGACCCGCGCATCAGCGTCTCGAAGCCGAGCGTGAAGGGCGCCGACGGCGCCGACCTCATGGCGTACATGGCGAAGCCCAACCTCTCGGGCCGCGTCGCCGGGGTCGTCATCGTGCACGAGAACCGGGGGCAGACCGAGCACATCCGCGACGTGGTGCGTCGCGTCGCGACCGCTGGCTTCGTCGGCATCAACATCGATCTCGCGGCGCGCGACGGCGGCGCGGACAAGATGACCGATCAGGCCGTCTACAACGCCGCGCTCGGAAAACGCTCCACCGCGGACAAGCTCTCCGACCACAAGGCCTCGATCGACTTCCTCAAGACTCAGACGAGCGGGACCGTCGGCGTCACGGGCTTCTGCTTCGGCGGCGGCGAGGTCTGGAACATCGTCATCGCCGGGCTCGACGTCAAAGCAGCGGTCCCGTTCTACGGACCGCAGCCGTCGAACTACACCGACCTCTCGAAGACGAAGACCGCGGTCTCCGCCGTGTATGCGGAGCTCGATACGCGCATCACTGGGACCGCGCCGCAGATGGAAGAGCAGCTCAAGAAGGCCGGCGTGCCGTACCAGATCACGGTGTACCCGGGCGTGAACCACGCCTTCCACAACGACACGAACGGACCGGATCGTTACAGTCCGGTGCAGGCGCAGAAGGCGTGGGTCGCGACGATCGAGTGGTTCAAGAAATACCTCGCCTGAGGCGCCCCGCGGCGTAGTCTCTCTTTGATGCGCGGCCTCGTGCTCCTCGTGCTCTCGGCGACGCTGTGCGCGTGCGGCCTCTTCACGACGCCCGCGCCGAGCCCGACCGCGACGGCGAGCCCGGCCGCCACCAGCGCCGTGCCCGCGAGCACCGCGCCCGCGACGACGGCGCCCGCGCCGACGCCCTCGCCGCGGCCGAACCCCACCGCGGGCCCGGGCACGTACGTCAACGCCGGGCTCGCGTATCGCGTCGACCTGCCGGCCGGCTGGCGCCGCTCCGCCTGCCAGACGACGCGCGGCGATCCGAAGGTGCCCTTCGTCGAGACCTTCACCACGGGCACGGTCGAGGAGGAGACCGGGACCGACACCGGTCCCGCGTCCGACGTCGTCATCATCCGCGTCGAGGACGCCGCCGGCCTGACGCCGTTGCAGTGGCTCTCATCGGGTCGGGTCGGCACGGCCGCCGGACAGCGCTTCGAGTCCACCACGTTCGACGGCAAAGATGCCGCGCGCATCGTTGTGATCGCGACCAACACGCCGATCGCGTACGTCGTGCCGGCGCGCGGACGGATGTACATCCTGCAGCGCGGGCAGCGCACGTTCGATCCGTCGAGCGCGACCTCCGCGAACGCGCTGATCAGTTCGTTCCACGCGCTCACCGACGCCGAGCTCGCCGGACCGCCCTTCGCGACGCCCACGCCCGCACCCGCGCGCACGGCCGAGGACGTCGCGAGCGCGATCGCCAAGGGATTCGGTCAGAAGGACACGACCGTGCTCGCGACCGTTGCGAGCCCATGTCTGACGCACGCGGTGGAGAACGCTGGCAGCACGTTCACGGCGACGGCGAAGGCGCTGAGCGACCTCAGGGCCTCGTTCGCGAACGGCCTCGTCGTCACCGTGCAGGAGACGCCGTTCACCGATCAGAAGCCCGACTCGGCCACGATCAAGGGCACCTGGACCGATCCCGGGAAGCCAGCGAAGAACGTGAGCTTCCTGATCGTCCACGTCGGTCAGACCTGGTACTGGGACGGCTGGGTCGACCTGCAGCCGACGCGCTAGCGGCGGACTACTTCTTCTCGAGCATCGCGCGGAGCGCCTCGCGACCCTCGGGCGTCGCGTCGCTCTTGGTCGGGACGATGATCTTCGGCTCCTCGGCCTTCGGCGCACCGGTGCCGTGGAAGTCCGCGGCGTCGCCGCCGGCCTTCTTGATGAGCTCGCTCTCGGCCGCCGGTGATTCGAGACCGATCATCTTGTCGACCGTCTTGCGGTTGCGGATGGAGCGCGCCAGCGACGCGAGGAGCACCGGGTCGCGGAGCGCCTGCGGGTCCTGCTGCGCGAGCGGCGTCATCGCGACCTGCTGAGCGAGCTCCTGCGACGTGACCGTGACGTTCTCCTGCTTCGCGATCGCCTCCAGCACGAGCATCGCCTTCGCGCGACGCTCGGCGGCCTCGCGCCACTCGGAGCGGATCTCGTCCTCGGTCTTGCGCGCCTGCAGCAGGAACTGCTCGAACGTGATCCCCTGCTCCTTCACGCGCGCCTTCAGGTCGGCGACGAGGTGATCGAGCTCGTCCTGCACGAGGAGATCGGGTACGTCGACCTTCGAGGTCTCGAGCGCCTTCTCCATGAACTTGTCGGCCGCGGCGTCGCGGGCCTCATGGAAGGCCGAGTGCGCGATCTCGTTCTTCACGGCGCGCTTCAGCTCGTCCACGCTCGCCACGCCCACGGTCTTCGCGAAGTCTTCGTCGAGCTCGGGCACGATCTTCTCGGCGACCTGGCTCGCGCGGATGGTGAACGTGCCGGTCTTCCCGCGGACCTCGTCGTCCGTCACGTCGTCGCCGAACTTCAGGTCGACCTTCTTCTCGGGCCCGACCGTCAGCCCGACGAACGCGTCCCCGAGGCCCTTGATGCTCGCGGACTCGCGACCGGCCTCCACGTGCGCGTTGCGCGCGAACGGCGCCATCTGCTTGCCGTCGACGACGAGGTCGATGTCGACGGTGACGATGTCGCCGGCCTTCGACTCGCGCTGCACGGGCTTGAGCTGCGCGTGTGACTCGCGCATCGCGTCGATGGTCTTGGTGATCTCCTCGTCGGTGGGCGGCGTCGGCTCGACCGTGACGCCGTGCGCGGCGTAGTCGCCCAGCGCGACGTCCGGCTTCACGACGACGGTCGCCTTGTACTTGAGCGGCTTTCCCGCCTCGAGCTGCTGGAGCTCCACAGCCGGGTTGTCGATCGGCGTGATGTCCTCGATCTCGACGATGTCGCGATACGTCTCGTCAACGAGGTCCTCGGCGGCCTCGGCCCACAGGTGCTCGGTGCCGTACTGACGCTCGTACATCGCGCGCGGCGCCTTGCCCGGACGGAAGCCCGCGATGCGCGCCTTTTGGTTGTGACGCTCGAAGACGCGGTCCGCCTGACGCGTGAGTCGGTCGGCATCGACCTCGACCTCGAGCGTCACCGTCGCGCCATCGCGCGCAGCGGTATGACGGAACGATCGGTCGATGGTCGGCTCGACGGGCGTGGTGGTCGTGGGGCTGTCGGTCATGGAGTAAGGCATAGTCTAGCCGCGTGTTCTTCTACGAGATCCACGACGGCGACGAGGACATCGGCACCGCCGTCCTGCTCGGCCATGAGCGGCGCTTCGAGCCGGTGGAGTTCTTCGAGCTCGTGAAGAAAGCGCGCCTCCTGGTGATGGACTCCTTCGAGGAGGACAGCCTCTCCGAGGCCATCGCGAACGAGCTGCAGCGCAGCCAGGGCTTCGTTCACGTGACCGACGACCTGCTGGTCGCGTCGGTGAACGTGGACGAGTCGGAGGAGAACACCTACCTCGTCACCGAGGGCGGCGACGCGCGCACGATCTTCGTGAAGCGCGAGGAAAACGGGCACCTCGATGAGGACGAGAAGCCCAACTAGTGGAGTCGCACTGATGGAGCGGGTCGGCGTCGTCGGCACGGGGATCATGGGCGCGCCGATGGCGCGCAACCTGCGCAAGGCCGGGTTCGAAGTCACCGTCACCAACCGCACGCTGGCGCGCGCCGAGGCCCTCGCGAAGGACGGCATCGCCGTGGCGAAAACGCCACGCGAGGTGGCGCAGCGCTCCGACGTCGTCGTGACGGTGGTCGTCGACTCGCCGGACGTCGAGGCTGTCCTCTTCGGGGCCGACGGCGTCGCGTCCGGCGCGCACGACGGTCTGCTCGCCATCGACATGAGCACGATCTCGCCGAAGCGCACCCGGGAGTTCGCCGAGCGCGCCGCGAAGAACACGCCGCCGTTCCGGACCCTCGACGCACCGGTCTCCGGCGGCGAGATCGGCGCCATCGAGGCGCGCCTCTCGATCATGATCGGCGGCGACGCCAAGGACGTGGAGCGCGCGATGCCGCTCTTTCAGGCGATGGGCAAGACCATCGTGCACATCGGCGACCACGGCGCGGGTCAAGTGACGAAGCTCGCGAACCAGATCGCGGTCGCGCTCAACAACCTCGGGGTCGCGGAGTCGCTCGTCTTCGCGGCGGCGCAAGGCATCGACCTCGAGAAGGTGCGGCAGGTCATCGCCGGTGGCGCGGGCTCCTCATGGGCGATGCAGAACTACGCGCCGAAGATGCTCGCGGGCGACTTCCGCCCAGGCTTCATGGTCGACCTTCAACAGAAGGATCTCCGTCTCGTGATGGATGACGCGTACGCGGCGCACCTCTCGCTCCCTGGCACATCGCTCGAGCACGAGCTGTACGTCGCGCTGCAGGCCGCGGGCGAGGGACGCGACGGCAACCATGCGCTTATGAAGGTCATCGAGCGGCTCTCCAAGGTCGAAGCGCGCATCGAGTCGTGAGCTTCGAGGAGTCCCTTCGCGCGCTCGCGAAGCTGTCGGACCAGGACCTCGAGCGTCCCTGGGACTGGCCCGGAAAGGGCCACGCGGATCTGCGCAACGCGTTCTTCTACCTGCTCATGGAGGAGCAGAGCGCGCTCGTCGTCGCGGCGACGCCGACGAACGAGGCCGACCGTATCCTCGCTCTCGCGCAACGCGCCTTCGGGGACCTGCGCGGACTGCTCCTCGCCGTGCCCGACGCGCTTCTCGATCGCGAGCCGGCGCCGGCCGAGTGGTCGATCCGCCAGACGATGGACCACACCATTCGCGTCGAACGTTCGTACCGTGCGAACACGCAGCACGCGCTGCTGCGCCACGACGACGACCCGCTCACGCTTCCCGAGGACCGCCGCGTGAAGTCCGATCCGGCGGACACCGCGGGCGACGCGCTCGCGATCGCGATGGCTCTCGCACGCCGTCGCGCCGAGACCGACCTCGCGCTCGCCGGGACGGACGCGGGCCAGCTCGGGCGGCCGTCGGAGTGGGCCGCGGTGACCGAGCAGTTCGGTGTCGACGTGCGCTTCCGGCTGCATCGCTTCGGCGCGCACCTGGTGGAGCACACGCAGCAGGTCGAGAAGACGCTGCGGCAGCTCGGGCAGGTGGAGACGGACGCGCAGGCCTATGTTCGGCAGCTCTCGATCATCCGCGCGCGGCATGAGCGTCGATCGGCCGACGCGGTGCGCCGACGCCTCGATGAGAATGCGGCTGCGGTGACGGCCCGTATCTAGACTTTGCCTGGGCGAGTGATGAAACGGCAGACATTCGAGATTTAGGGTCTCGTGCTCGAAAGAGCGTGAGGGTTCGAATCCCTCCTCGCCCACCGGGCGGCAAAGCGACCTCCGTCATAGGACGGTTTCGTCATTGCCCGTGCCGTCTCGTAGGACTATCCCGAAGGACGTAATGGGTGCCCGGATCCTCGTCGTGGACGACGACCAGGCGGTTCGCGCCGTCGTGGTCGACGCGCTGCGCGAGGCTGACTTCGACGCGATCCACGCCCGCGACGGGTTCGAGGCGATGCGCATCGCGCGCGACCGCGCCCCGGACCTGGTCGTGCTCGATGTCATGATGCCGTTCCTCTCAGGCGACGACGTCTATCACGCGCTCCGCTCCGAACAAGCCACACGCTACATACCGATCATCTTCCTCACCGGCCAGGGCTCGACCCGCGAGAAGGCCCGCCGACTGCTCGACGGCGCCGACGACTACGTCACCAAGCCCTTCGACATGGATGAGCTCGTGGCGCGCGTGTCCGGGGTGCTGCGCCGGAGCGCCGAGCTGCGGGCCCTGAATCCGCTCTCCGGGCTGCCCGGGAACAACGACATCAGCCGCGAGATCACGCGGTGCCTCTCGACCGACGGCACGGCCTGCCTGTACGTCGACCTCGATAACTTCAAGGCCTTCAACGACCACTACGGCTTCGCGCGCGGCGACGATCTCATCGTGCTGCTCGGCAAGCTCCTCCTCGACGCGGCAGGGGCGCTCCGCGAGCCGGCCTTCGTCGGCCATGTCGGCGGAGACGACTTCGTCGTGCTCGCGCCGGAAGGTGACGCAGAGGACCTCGCGAGAGAGATCGTGCGAACGTTCGACGCGCGCGTGCCGAGCGTCTACGAGGAGGCCGATCGGGAGCGCGGGTACATCGTGCGCACCGACCGTCAGGGTCTGGAACGGCAGCAGCCGTTCGTGACCGTCTCGATCGGCGTCGTCCCGGTGACCCCCGGACGTTTCGCGGACGCGGTCGCGGTCTCGCGGGCCGCCGCCGAGGTGAAGGAGCTCGCGAAACGGCGCGACGTATCGGCCTGGGCGGTCGACAGACGGCGAGCGTCCGAGCCCTCGGTGACCGCGCCCGTCTGATCGTCGCGTCCTCGCCGGATGGCAGGACGAGTGCATTGATCCGCGCCCGTGACGCTCTCCGTCGCTCAGACCGTCGTCCGCGAGGCCCCGCCGCTCAGCCAGGTCGTGTTCGGTCCGATCACGTTCGTCGCGCACTGCGAGCGGCACGGGATCCCGTACTTCGGTCAGGCCATCGTCGGATATGTCCCGACAGCGGAACGGCTTGGCGCATCGACGCTGCGTCGCATGGTGCAGCGCGCCGCTCGGTATGGCGAGACCGCGTTCCCGCGTGAGCTCGTCGCGATGCTGCAGGTGTGCATCAAGCCCGCGGGCGTCGCGCTCGACGTTCGCACCGGACACGAGTGCGCGGGGCCGCATCTGATCGACGAGAGCCAACGCCGTAGCGCGGCGTGGCACGGTCGCTATCGGGGCGACGCGCGCCTACGCGCCGAGTTCCTCGCCCGCTGCAGCGCGCTCGAGACGCGAACCCCCGCGGCTTAGCGCTTCGCGCGCGTCTTCGCGATCGATCGCATGGTGAGGAAGAACACGATCACGACGATCTGGCCCATGAAGATGATCCGGTTGAGGTCGAGCGCCGGCCGCCACTCCACGTCGCCGTCCTTGATGATCCATGCACCGGCCGGGCGAGCACGGATCCCGAAGCCGCCGCCGCCATTTCCAGCTTGGTCCGCGCCGCCACCCGCACCGCCCATCACGTTCGCGGCCGGGATGACCGTCACGCCCTCCTCCTGATACGGGTCGCCGTAGACCCGGCGGACGGTGAGAGCCTCACGTGCTTGTTCGATCGCCTCAAGGCCATTCATGGCTCGACTCCCCACGATGAAGTGCGGTCATCGTAGTCGTGGTCGGGCGGCATGACCGTTGCACAGCAGGGCCTCGGGATGGAAAAAAGCAGCGAGAGCCGCGCGGCATCCGGAGCGGTCGTTGGGCTGTTCCTCGTCCTACTCGTCGGCCTCATCCTCGGCCTGACGTCGAGCAGCGCCGCGGCGGGTCCGGGCCAGGGCGCCGGCCCGCACATCGGCATCGTCCGCTAGCAGCTACGTCCCGGGCGTCTTGATGGCGCCCCAGTGCGCCCCGCCATCGAGCGTGCGCTCGAGGCTTCCGCGCACCGTCGCGTAGCCGGTCATCGCATCACCGAAGGCGATCTGCGGCGCCACCGGCGCGGCCTGCTGATAGTCGGTCGTATACGCGTGCCAGGACGCTCCGCCGTCGGTCGTCTCCTGCGACTGGCTGCCGATGATCTGCAGCCACCGCGTCGCGGTCACGAAGACGATGGGCATCGCCTCGATCGGCCCAGCGGAGGCGCCGGTCCAGCTCGACCCGCCATTGGTCGAACGGAACGTGTAATACCGATCGGGCGCGGCGCCACTCTCCGCGCTCGCAAGGACGACGCTGCCGAAATCGGCGAACGCCGCGGGACGCTGCGCGGGCGGGTTCGGGAGCGTGCTGCTGCTCCAGGTCTTGCCGCCATCGACCGTGCGGTAGATATGCGGCTGCGTGTTCGGATCCGACGCGCCGATGTAACCGCGCTGCGCATCGACGAACGAGATCGTGTCTTTGCATTGCGCGTTGTCGATACCCGTCGGGTTGACTTGGCTCCACGTGGCCGCGCCGTCGGTCGTGCGCCAGAGCGTGACGCTTTGACCACTGCACTGCGTCGCGGGTGAGCCGACCGACATGAGCCAGCCATCTTGTGCGCTGACGAAGGCGATCCGCCCGTTCGGCACGGTGGGCTGCGGCAGCGTCCGCTGGCTCCACGTGTCGCCACGGTCAGTGGAGCGGAAGAGGTGATCGCCGTTCACGAACACCCAGACGACTCCGTTGCCCGCGGCCGCGACATACGCGAAGGTCGGCAGCGGGATCGGCGTCGGCGTGACGGTCGGTGCGGTGGTCGGCGTCGCCGTGGCTGGTGACGTGGCGGGCGCAGCGCTCGACGGTGTCGCCCCGGGCGTCGCGCTCGGAGCGGACGCGGCGGGCGCGCATGCGGCGGCCAGCACGATCGTAAGGAGAAGCGCGCAGCGGATCATGCGAGACAGCATCTGTCTATTGAACGACAAGCGCGTCAGCGGTGTTCCCGCGAACGCGTACGAGTGTGCTAGGAGTTGCTAGACCTCGAGCTCGAGGCCTTCGCGAGCCACGACGACCTCGAGGCCCGCGAGACGCTCGCGGCCGGCGCGTGAGGCTTCGCGGCCGATGTGGTCGAGCGCGTCGTCGCTGCGATCGGGGTCGTGGTGGTACAGCACGAGCCGCTTCACCTTCGCCTTCGCCGCGACATCGATCGCCGACTCGATGGTGGAGTGTCCCCAGGTCGGCTTGAAGTCGCTCTTCAGGAACTGCGCGTCGTGGATGAGCGTGTCCGCGCCCTCCGCGAGCTTGATGACCGGATTCAGCTTGCCACTGAACGGGTCCTCGGTGTCCGTCGCGTAGACGAGCGACTTCCCGTCGGCCTCGATGCGATACGCGAGCGCGGGCGCGGGATGGAAGATGCTCGCCGAGCGCACGCGATATGGACCCATGCGCTCGTCGGACCCGTCCATGAGCTCGCCGATGTCGATGCGCGCCGGGATGTCGTCGAGGTCGACCGGAAAGAACGGGTCGTCCATGCCGAGACCGAGGAGCTCCTTCATCGAACGCGACTGCTTCGGCCCCTTGATGCGCAGCGTGCTGTTCGGGTCATACGCCGGACGGAAGAACGGGATGCCCTGGATGTGATCCCAGTGGAGGTGCGAGAGGAGCAGGTCGATGTTGAACGGGCGCGCGCCGTTCTGGCCCATGAGCGCGACGCCGAGCTCGCGCAGGCCGGTGCCGGCGTCCAGCACGAGGAGCGCACCGGTGGAGTCGCGCACCTCGACGCAGGCGGTGTTACCGCCGTAGCGCACCGTCAGCGGGCCGGGGGTGGGGATCGAGCCGCGCGTCCCCCAGAAGCGGATGTGCATCAGATATTCGAGCCGCTCTCGGCCTCGTCGCGTTCGGAGAGCCCGCTCGCGGCCTGCGCGAGGCTGCCCATGCCACCTTCGCCGGGCTTTGGCCAGGTCGACTTCAGCTCCTCGAGGGCCTTCTCAAGCTCCGGCAGCGCGACGTGCACGGCCTGCATCACGCGCGGGTCGAGGGAGCTCCCCGACATGCCGTCCATCATTTCGATCGTCTTGTTCACCGGGTACGGTGGCTTGTAGTAGCGCGGCGCGGTGAGGGCGTCGAAGACGTCGGCTGCCGCGACGATGCGCGCGCCGATGTGGATACGGCCCGCGTCCAAACCCTTCGGATATCCCTTGCCATCCATACGCTCGTGGTGCTGTGAAGCGATCAACGGCACCTCGCGCATGTCATGCGGGAACACGAGGTGCGCGAGGAACTCTCCGGTCTTCTCAGCATGGGCCTTCATGTACGCGAACTCGGCGTCGTCGAGCTTGCCGGGCTTCTGGAGGAACTGGTCGCGCACCGCGATCTTGCCGTAGTCGTGAAGCAGCGCGGCGGCCTGCAGCTTCTCCAGGTCCTTCCCCGACCAGCCCATCGCGCCGCCGATCACCGTGGCGTACTTGGTGACGCGCTGGCTGTGACCGGCCGTCTGCTGATCGCGCGCGTCGACGGTCACAGAGAGAGTCTGGATGAGGCTCTGCCAGAGGCGCTTCTGCTCGGCGATGAGCTGCGCGTTCTCGACGGCGACCGCGGCCGACGCGCCGAGCGACGCGAGGGTGCTCTCGTCGGCCGCGGTGAACGGCCGGCCGCCGAGCTTGTTCACCACCTGGAACACGCCGATGACGCGGCCCTCGTTCCCCTTCATCGGGAACGTGAGCAGACTCTTGGTGCGATAGCCGGACAGCCGGTCGGGCTCGGGATTGAAGCGCGGATCCTGATACGCGTCGGCAATGTTGATCGTCTCCCCCGTCGCCGCGACGGTCCCGGCGATCCCGCGTCCGATCGGGAAGCGGATCTCGCCCGCGCCGAGCGCGACACGCGACCACAGCTCGTTGCGCTCGCGATCGAGGACATAGATCGTCGCGCGATCAGCGGCGAGGAGCGACGCCGTCGACTCGGCCATGGTGTGCAGGAGCGCGTCGAGGTCGGTGACCGACATAAGACGGCGCGTGATGTCGAGGATGACGCCGAGGCGTTCGCCCGCGCTGCGTCGGTCGGCGGCGCGGCGCTCCGCGGCGCGACGATCTTTCGCGCGACGCTCGCCCTTCTCGTGGCCGCTAATCGGTGATCACCAGTTTCTCGAGCACCGGCGCGACCGTCTCCGCGATCTGCTCGAGCAGCATCTGGTCGCGCCGCTCGAACGTGCCGTCGCGTTTGTTCAGCGCCTGGATCACACCGACCGGTCGCCCATGCGATCCCCACACCGGCACGACGAGCAGGTTCAGCGTGCGGAAGCCCGTGCGCAGATCGATGTTGCGATCGAAACGCGGGTCCGCGTAGGCGTCGGGCACGTTGATCGTCTCGCCCGAGAGCGCGGCCTGACCCGCGAGGCCCCTCCCGAGCGGGAGGCGGATCTCGGTCGTCGTGCGCTGCGCCACGCGCGCCCACAGCTCCTGGTGCTCGAAGTCGACGACGTACACGGTGCAGCGCTCGGAGTCGACGGCCTGCGAGCAGAGGTCGACGAGGCCGCGCAGGTATGCCTCCCGATCCTTCTGCACGGAGAGGTGACCGAGCTTGACCTGGATGAGCGCGACCTTGTCGTCCAGCACCACTTAGTGATACCCCGCCACGGCCGCCTTCGTGATCTGGACCTCGGGGGCTGGCGCCGGGTTGGGGTTCGTCGTCCCTCCCACGCGATTGATCTGGAAGCACTGGACCGGCTCCCCGCGGCCCTTCACCTGGATCGCACCGAGGTCGACGGCGTCGACGTCGGCGCCGATGGCTCGGAGCGTGTCCCCGCTGCAGGCGACCTGGTCGCGCCGCGCGATGTCGCTCGAGGTGAGACGCGACGCGACGTTCGCGGTGTCGCCGATCACCGTGTACTCCATGCGACCCTTCGCGCCGAGAAAGCCCGCGACCACCGGTCCGGTGTTGATACCGAACCCGAACGCGACGTCGGGGCCGCCCTTGGCGCGCTCGATCTGGATCCATTTCTGCATCTCGATCGCGCATTCGACGGCCTTGCGCGCGTGGTCCGGCACCTCGAGCGGCGCGTTCCAGATGACCATGATGTTGTCGCCGTTGTACTTGTTCACGGTGCCGTCGTAGCGATTCACGATCTCGACCATGCCGTCGAAGTAGCGGTTGAGGTGGCCGAGCAGGATCGCGGGCGTCATGCCCTCCGAGATCGTGGTGAAGCCACGGATGTCGCCGAAGAGCACGGTCACGGTGCGCTCCTCGCCACCGAGGCCCAGCGAGCCGGCCTCCTCGCGGTCGAGGATGGTGCGCGCGACCGACGGCGTGACGAAGCGTCCGAACGTGCTCTGCGTGCGCGTGACGGCCGTCCTCTCCTCAACGAGCAGATAGCCGAGCGCGACCACCCACCAGAACGCCGATGGCCAGACGTAGCCGATCGACGGCACCTGGACCGGCCCGTTCCCGACGACATCCTGCGTCTGCAGGGCGAAGAGCACATAGCCGCCGGCGGTGAACAGGGCGAGCACGCCGATCGCCGCGAGGAAGCCTCGCAGATGCCATCGGGCGACCAGGTACATGCCGAGCGAGGCCACGACGAGCACCTCGAGCATCGTCGTGAGGTAGCCCTGCTTCTCCACCGGGTAACGGTTGGTGAAGATCGACTGCGCGCTGTTCGCCCAGATCTCGACGCCGAACATCTTCTGGCCCGGCGCGTTCGGCACCGGGTAATCGTCGGGCACCGCCGAGATCGAGTGCGCGCCGACGAACACGGTGCGGCCGGTGATGAGGCTCTTCGAGATCTTCCCGTCGACGACGTCCTTCAGGGACACGACGCAGAACTCGCCGCTCACGGAGCACGGCGTCGGTTGGCGGTAGGTCGGCGTCGCGGGCGTCGCCGCGAAGTAGATCGGCATCCCGCCGCCACGGTTGATCGGCATGGCGCGCTCGGCCGTGGGCGTCGGGAGGATGAAGCGGTCGTCTTCGATGCGCGACTTGGTGAGGTCGCCGCGCAGATGCCGGGCCGCCGCGACGAGCGGCAGTCCGTAGTACTGCGCGCCGTCGGGGCCCTCGATGACGAGCTGGCTGTCGCGCACCACGTGATCCGGATCCTGACGGATGTTGACCGCGCCCAGCGCGGCCGCGGCGCTCGCGAGCTCGGGGATCGGCATCTGCAGCGCGCTGTACTTGGTGCGATGCCCGGAGACGTCCAATTCGCCGACGCCCTGCATCGCGAGCACCACGTTGCCCGAGTCCTTGATCGCGGCGGCGAGCGCGGCGTCCTCCGCCGGCAGGGGCGAGCGGTCGTAGAAGGAGATGTCGAACGCCACGACCGTCGGCGCGAGGGGCTTCAGCGCCTTCAGCAGATCGGCGTACGCGAGACGCGGCAGCGGGTACACGCCGTACTGCTTCAGGGTCGGGTCGTCGAGCGCGACGATGGTGATCTGGTTGCGCACGACGGCGGGCGAGTTCGTGAGCGCGCGGTCGTACACCGCAGTCTGGAGGGTCGTGTCGAGCGTCTCGGTGATGTAGAGGATGGCGGTGAGGACGACGGCGATCGCGGCGATGGCACTAAGGACGGCGCGCTGTCGCGCCTGACGCTTCGCGAGGAGGCGTCTCAGCACGTAGCCCTTCCCTCCAACCCGTCACGCGGGTTGCGCGATTCTAGGGTCCCGCTCCCTTCTTGAGCACGCCGCGAAGCACCGCGATGGCGCGTGTGTAGTCGGCGAGCGCGAGGCGCTCCATGGGTGTGTGGTCGTAACGCGAGTCGCCCGGTCCGTACGCCACCATCGGGCAGCCCCAGGCCGGGGCAAGGATGTTCATGTCCGACGTTCCGCTCTTCACTTTGAACACGCTCTTGCCACCGGCCCCACCGATCGCGGCGACGAACGCGCGAGCGAGCGACGTCGTGCGGGACGTGCGCGCGGGCTCCTCGGCCCCGATGTGCTCGACCACGACGTTGGTCGTCCCGGGATGCGCCTTGACGATCGCGCGAACCTCCTGCTCGAGCCCATCCGTCGCGATGCCGGGCGGCACGCGGTAGCCAACGCGTAGCTCGGCGCGCTCGGTGAGGCCGTCGGTCGTCCCGCCGGTCACACCCTCGAGCCGGCAGTCGAGCGCCGCGAATCCCTCCGCTCCCGGCGTGCGCCGTGTCGCGGCCTCGCGCACGCGCTCCCAGAGCGCGAGCGCCTCCTCGGTGCACGTCGGTCCGGGCGCGGAGCCGTGACGCGCGTCGCGCGCCAGCGCGATGCGCAGCCCAAGCCGCCCCTTGTATCCGACGGTGACGCCCTCCCACCCTGACGGCTCGCCGATGACGCACCAATCCGGAGCCGGCAGCGTCGCGCGATAGCGCGCGCCTTTGCTCGTCGGCGACTCTTCTTCGACCGCGCCGACGACCGTCACGCGCACGCCGGGCACCGCGTGCGTCGCGGCTGCGACCATCGCGGCGAGCGGCCCCTTCGCGTCGACCGCGCCACGGCCGACGCGCTCGTCGTCCTCGAAACGGCCCGGGATCTCGCCCGGCACCGTGTCGATGTGACCGAGCAGCACGACGTGTCGTGGACCCTCGCCGATCTCGCCGACCGCGTTCCCCGCGTCGTCGACCGACGCGCGAAACCCGCGTTCGGACATGCGCGCGACGAGCCACTCGACGGCGTCGCCCTCTTGTCGGGAGACGCTGGGGATCTCGACGAGCCCGCGGACGAGATCTAGGTCGTCGGCCGCGCTCACATCCCTATCGGATGCCAGACGGTCTTCAGCTCCATGAGCGCGGAGATCTCGTACGGGCTCTGCCGGTCGACCCCACCGCGCACGACGCGCTTCACGTTCTCAGCCGCGGTGCGCTCGAGCTCCGCGGCGTCGCCGTCCGCGCCGGAGAGATCGAGGGCGGCCACGTCCATGTGCGACGCGAGCCACGGTCCGAGCTCCGAACGCTGGCCGGTGAGGATGTTGACCACGCCGGACGGGACGTCCGCCGTCGCGACGCACTCCGCGAGCTCGATCGCCGCGAGCGGGTGCGCGTCCGATGCGATCACGACGACGGTGTTGCCGCCGACGAGCGCGGGCGTCATACGTGAGACGAGGCCCAGCAGCGCGGGCTCCGCGGGGGCGATGATCCCGACGACGCCGGTCGGCTCGGGGACGGTGAAGTTGAAGTACGGGCCGGCGACCGAGTTCGCGGACCCGATGACCTGCGCGAGCTTGTCGGCCCATCCCGCGTACCAGACCACGCGGTCGATGGCGCGGTCGACCTCGCTCATGCCCTTGCACACCGCGGCGAGCGCGGCGCGACGGTCCTCCATCATCTCCGCGAGGCGGTAGATGACCTGACCGCGGTTGTACGCCGTCGCGCCGGCCCATCCGGCGCCCGCGGCGCGCGCGATGCGCACCGCGTCGCGCAGATCCTTGCGCGATCCGCGCGCGATGTTCGCGCCCTCGACGACGAGCGTGCGTCCCGACTCGGAGCGCGGGAACGCGCCGCCGATGTAGAGCTTGTAGGTCTTCTTGACGGCGAGTCGCGGGCTCATGCTTCGTCGAACGCGAGGTACGGCTCGAGGCCGTGACGCCCGCCCTCCCGGCCGAATCCGGATTCCTTGTACCCGCCGAACGGCGACGCCGGATCGAAGCGGTTGTAGGTGTTCGCCCACACGACGCCGGCGCGGAGCTTCGTCGCCATCGACAGGATGCGCGACCCCTTCTCGGTCCACACGCCCGCGGACAGTCCATACGGCGTGTTGTTGGCCTTCTCGACCGCCTCGTCAGGCGTGCGGAAGGTGAGCACCGACAGCACCGGTCCGAAGATCTCCTCCTGGGCGATGCGGTACGACTGCGCGACGTTGGTGAACACCGTCGGCGCGAACCAGTAGCCGCGCTCCGGCAGCACGCAAGGCGGCTGGTAGATCTCCGCGCCCTCCTCGACGCCCGACTCGACCAGGCTCTTGATCTTGTCGAGCTGCATCTTCGAGTTGATCGCGCCGACGTCGGTGTTCTTATCCAGCGGGTCGCCGACGCGCAGCGTGGACATCCGCCGCTTCAGCTTCGAGATCACCGCGTCATAGATCGACTCCTGGACGAAGAGGCGCGACCCCGCGCAGCAGACGTGACCCTGGTTGAAGTAGATGCCGTTCACGATGCCCTCGACGGCCTGATCGAGCGGCGCGTCGTCGAAGACGATGTTCGCGGCCTTCCCGCCGAGCTCGAGGGTGAGCCGCTTTCCGGTGCCGGCGACGGCGCGCTGGATCGCCTTGCCGACCTCGGTCGAGCCGGTGAACGCGATCTTGTCGACGTTCGGATGCGAGACGAGCTCGGCGCCGGTGCGCCCGTCGCCGGTGAGGATGTTCACCGCCCCCGGCGGCAGCTCGGCCTGCTGCAGCACGTCGCAGAAGAGGAGCGCGGTGAGCGGTGTGGTCTCGGCCGGCTTGAGCACGACGGTGTTCCCGGCCGCGAGCGCCGGCGCGATCTTCCACGCGAGCATGAGCAGCGGGAAGTTCCAGGGGATGATCTGGCCCGCGACGCCGATCGGACGCGGCTTCCGATTCGGGAACGCGTACTCGAGCTTGTCGGCCCAGCCCGCGTAGTAGAAAAAGTGCGCCGCCGCGAGCGGCAGGTCGACGTCGCGCGACTCACGGATCGGCTTGCCACCGTTGCGCGACTCGAGCACTGCGAACTCGCGGGAGCGCTCCTGCAGGATGCGCGCGATCCGGAAGAGATACTTCGCGCGCTCGGAAGGCTTCGTCTTCGCCCACGTGCGGTACGCGGTCCGCGCGGCGGAAACCGCCTTCGCGACGTCGGCCTTGCCGGCCTGCGCGATCTCCGAGAGCGGCTCCTCGCGCGAAGGGTCGATCGTGGTGTAGCGCTGCTTGGAGAGCGGCTCGACGAACTTCCCGCCGATGAAGAGCCCGTAGCGGTCCGCGATCTTCACGATGTCCTTGGCCTCGGGAGCGGGCGCGTACTCCCACGAGGCCGGGATCGGTGCACGATCGGCCCGTTTCGCGGGCGTCTTCGTCGCGTCAGTCAATGGTGAAGTAATCCGGGTTCTGGTAGCGGCCGGTCCGCTCCTTGCGCAGCTGCATGAGCACGTCGTTCAGCAGCGTCGACGCGCCGATGCGGTAGCGATCGGGCGTGAGCCACGCCGTGCCGAGGGTCTCGTGCACCTGCACGAGGTACTGCACGGCCTGCTTGGCCTGTCGCACGCCGCCCGCGACCTTCATGCCGACGACGCG
>DASQIF010000090.1:0-7048 GCA_035631715.1 Candidatus Acidiferrales bacterium | reverse complement strand
GAGGTCACGCAGACGCGCGGCGTGGACATCGGTCGCAAGACCGCCAAGCCCGCGGAAGAGCTGGTGAACGCGTGAGCAAGCTGGTGATCCGCATGCACAAGAGCGCCATCGGCGAGAAGGAGAAGCAGCGCGAGACGCTCGCCTCGGTCGGCCTGCGCCGCCCGGGCAACGTCGTCGAGCGCGACGACTCGCCGACGCTCCGCGGTCAACTGCGCAAGATCGCGCACCTGGTGACCGTCACTCCGGCGGAAGACGGAGATAAGGCAGGCATGAAGAAGAAATGAGACAGCACTTGATGGCGGCGCCGAAGGGCGCCCGAAAGAAGGTCCGCCGCCTCGGCCGCGGCATCTCCGCCGGCCAGGGCAAGACCGCGGGCCGCGGCACGAAGGGCCAGAAGGCGCGCAACGGCCCGGGCATCCCGGGCTGGTTCGAAGGCGGCCAGACGCCGATCCACATGCGCATCCCGAAGATGCGCGGCTTCAAGAACCGCTTCCGCACCGAGTTCGTCGCGCTGAATGTGGCGCAGCTCTCGACCTACGTCGAGAGCGGCAAGGTCACGCCCGACACGCTGAAGGCGAAGGGCCTCGTCCGCGCCGGCCAGAAGATCAAGGTGCTCGGCGACGGCGAGATCACGAGCAAGCTCGAGGTGCACGCGCACGCCGCGTCGGCGACCGCCCGCCAGAAGATCGAGAAGGCCGGCGGCACCATCGTCTTGATCGCTTAGCCGATGGGGATGTTCAACGCGCTCATCGAGGCGTTCCGCACGCCCGATCTGCGCAACAAGATCCTGTTCACGCTCGGCATGCTCGTCGTCTTCCGCTTCCTCGCGCACGTGCCGCTGCCGGGCGTCGACCAGGCCCAGCTGCAGAACGTCCTCGGTTCGAGCCAGCTGCTCAACCTGCTCGACCTGTTCTCCGGCGGCGGCCTCGCGAAGCTCTCCGTCGTCGCGCTCGGGGTGAACCCCTACATCAACGCCTCGATCATCATGACCCTGCTGAACCAGACCATCCCCGCGCTCGAGAACCTCTCCAAAGAGGGCGAGTACGGGCGCAACAAGATCAACCAGTACACCCGCGTCCTCACCGTGCCGCTCGCGCTGCTGCAGGGCATCGGCGTCGCGGTCTTCATGGAGCGCTCGGGCGTGCTCCCGGAGTTCGGCCCGTCGAACCTCGGCCTCACGCTCGCGATCCTCGCCTCGCTCGTCTCGGGGACGCTCATCCTCATGTGGCTCGGCGAGCTCATCAGCGAGCGCGGCATCGGCAACGGCATCTCGTTCATCATCTTCGCCGGCATCGTCGGGCGTCTGCCGACCACCGTGTCGCAGACCCTCGAGGTGCAGACGAACTTTGTGGCGCTCGGCGCGATCCTGGTCATCGCGATCCTCGTGATCGCGGCGATCATCTTCATCCAGGAGGGTCAGCGCCGCATCCCGGTGCAGTACGCCAAGCGCGTGCGCGGCACGCGGATGTACTCGGGCGGCTCGACGTTCATCCCGCTGCGCGTGAACAGCGCCGGCGTCATCCCGATCATCTTCGCCATCTCGATCCTGCTGCTGCCGAGCCAGGTCGCGCAGTACTTCACGAACTCGGACACCGACTGGCTGAAGAACCTCTCGACCGGGATCGTGGCCGCGTTCCAGAACACGCTGCTCTACAACAGCCTGTACTTCGTGCTCGTCGTCGTGTTCACGTTCTTCTACACCGCGTTCACGTTCATCCCGAACGACGTGGCCGACAACATCAAGCGGTACGGCGGCTTCATCCCGGGCATCCGTCCGGGCCGACCCACCGCGGACTTCCTGCAGCGCGTCGTGACGCGCATCACCATCGCGGGGGCGCTCTTCCTCGGGATCGTCGCGGTCATGCCGACGCTCATCGGCGACTTCACCGGTGTCCAGACGCTGCGCCTCGGCGGCACGAGCATCCTCATCGTCGTCGGCGTCGTCGTCGAGACGATGAAGCAGCTCGAGGCCCAGCTGCTCCAGCGGTCCTACGAGGGGTTCATCCGCTAGGTGAGCTCCCGCGGGGATCTGATCTTCATGGGGCCGCCCGGGTCCGGCAAGGGCACGCAGGCGAAGCGTCTCGTGGAGTCCGAGGGCTGGGTGCAGCTCTCGACGGGCGACCTCTTCCGCGCCCACATCGCGAAGCAGACTGACCTCGGGAAGAAGGTCGAAGGCATCCTCGCGAAGGGCGCGTACGTACCCGATGACGTGACGGTCGAGATGGTCCGCGGCCGGCTCCGCGAGATCCCGAAGCACACCCGCATCGTGTTCGACGGCTTCCCGCGAACGGTCGCGCAGGCGAAGGCGCTCGACGCGCTCCTCGCGGAGTTCGACCGCAGCGTCTCCGGCGTGATCCTGCTCGAGGTCGACCGCGACGAGATCGTCGCGCGGCTGTCGAAGCGCGCGCGCGAGGAGAACCGCCCCGACGACACGCCCGAGGTGATCGGCAAGCGCTTCGACGCGTACGAGACGCAGACCAAGCCGGTCACCGACTTCTACCGCGAGAAGCTGCGCCACGTCCACGGCCACGGGCCGATCGACGAGGTCGCGACGCGTCTGCGCAAGGCCGCGCTGGCGGACGGGGCGACGGAATGATCACCCTCCGCACGCCCGACGAGACGGCGAAGATGCGCGAGGCCGGCGCGATCGTGGCCGAGATGCTGGCGCAATGCCGCGCCGCGGCGCGCCCCGGCGTCACGACCGGCGAGCTCGACCGCATCGCCGCCGACGTGTTGAAGAAGAACCGCGCGACGAGCTCGTTCCTCGGCTACCACGGGTACCCCGCGACGATCTGCACCAGCGTGAACGAGCAGATCGTCCACGGCATCCCGGGCAAGCGGAAGCTGAAGGACGGCGACATCATCGGCATCGACGCGGGCGCGATCGTCGACGGCTGGCACGCCGACGGCGCGATCACCGTCGGGGTGGGGAGCATCAGTCCGGAGGCGCAGAAGCTCATCGCGACCACGGAGGAGGCGCTCCGCCGCGCGATCGCGCAGGCGAAGGTCGGCAACCGCCTGGGGGACATCGGCGCCGCGGTCCAGCGCTGGGCCGAGTCGCAGGGCTACAACGTCGTCCGCAACTACGTCGGCCACGGGATCGGCCGCGCCATGCACGAGGACCCGCAGGTCCCGAACTACGGCCCCGCGGACCGCGGCCTCCAGATAAAGGAGGGGCTCTGCGTGGCGCTCGAGCCGATGGTGAACATCGGCGGCCCCGAGACAAGGACCCTTCAGGACGGCTGGACGGTCGTCACCGCGGACGGCAGCCTGTCCGCCCATTTCGAGCATTCCGTCTGGTGCACGGCCAAGGGGCCGGTGGTGCTGACCCTCCCGAAGGGCCAGGACGCGGTGGCCGCCGCATGAAATGCCCGAAAACGTGGACGGTCGTGGGCGCTTTGGGTACAATTTTGGTTCCCGTGTGCGGTGACCGCGGGTCAGCCTGCGTCTGGAGAAGTATTGGCGAGTAGCAAGCCTCAGAACAAGAACAAGGACGTGATCGAGGTGGAGGGCACGGTCTCCGAGGCCCTCCCCAACGCCATGTTCAAAGTCGAACTCCAGAACGGGCACTCGGTCCTCGCGCACATCTCGGGAAAGATGCGGATGAACTTCATTCGCGTCGTGCCCGGGGACAAGGTCCTGGTCGAGCTCAGTCCATATGACCTCAAGCGGGGTCGCATCACACGAAGGGTCCGGTACTAGCACGTGAAAGTCAGGGCATCAGTCAAAAAGCGCTGCGACAAGTGCAAGATCATCCGGCGTGAGGGCACGATCCTCGTGATCTGCTCCGAGCCGAAGCACAAGCAGCGGCAGGGGTAAGGAGCAGAGATGGCACGCATCGCCGGCGTCGACATTCCGCGCGAGAAGCGCGTGGACGTATCGCTGCGGTACATCTTCGGGATCGGCGCCACCACGGCGCGCGAGGTCCTGGAGCAGGCGCGCGTCGATGGCGGTGTGCGGGTGCGCGATCTCACCGAGCCCCAGGTCGCGAAGATCCGCGAGGTCATCGACCGCGGCTTCACGGTCGAGGGTGATCTGCGGCGCGAGGTCGCGATGAACATCAAGCGTCTTCAGGAGATCGGCAGCTACCGCGGCATCCGTCACCGCAAGGGCCTGCCGGTCCGTGGCCAGCGCACGCGCACGAACGCGCGCACGCGGAAGGGTCCGCGCAAGACGGTCGCGGGTAAGAAGAAGGCGGTGTCGAAGACCTAATGGCGAAGGACGCAAAGGACGTTACGAAGGACAAGCGGGAAGGTGCGGCTCCGGCTGCGCCCAGAGGACAGAAGGAAGGCGCGGCCCCTGCGGCGAACGCCGCCGGAGAAGCGCAGGCCGCGCCGCGCAAGAAGCGCGAGCGTCGCCTCGTCCCGCGTGGCACCGCGCACGTGAAGGCGTCCTTCAATAACACCATCGTGTCGATCGCCGACCCGGCGGGGAACGTCATCGCGTGGTCGTCCGCCGGCGCCGCCGGTTGGAAGGGCTCGCGCAAGAGCACGCCCTACGCCGCACAGGTCGCCGCCGAGAACGCCGCGCGCAAGGCGATGGACGCCGGCATGAAGACCCTCGAGGTCTTCGTGCGCGGTCCGGGCGCCGGGCGCGAGGCCGCGATCCGCGCGCTTGAGGCCACGGGCCTCGCGGTCACCGCGATCACCGACGTCACGCCGATCCCACATAACGGATGCCGCCCTCCCAAGCGGCGGAGGGTCTAGATGGCGAGATACACCGGTCCGGTCTGCCGCCTGTGCCGCCGCGAAGGTATGAAGCTCTTCCTCAAGGGCGAGAAGTGCCTCACCAAGTGCACGTTCGAGAAGCGGTCATCGCCTCCGGGCATGCACCAGCAGCGGCGCCGCAAGGTCTCCGACTTCGCGCTCCAGCTTCGTGAGAAGCAGAAGGCCCGCCGCATCTACGGCGTGCTGGAGCGCCAGATGGCCGGCACGTTCGAGCGCGCGTCCGAGGTGCACGGCGCGACGGGCGAGACGCTCCTCCAGAACCTGGAGCGCCGCCTCGACAACACCGTCTACCGCGCGGGCTTCGCGAAGTCGCGCTCGCAGGCGCGTCAGCTCGTGGCCCACGGGCACATCCAGGTGAACGGCCGCACCGCGAAGGCGCCGTCGTACGAAGTGAACGTCGGCGACACCGTCACGGTGAAGGAGTCCAGCCGCGCCTCCAACTACTTCAAGGAGGCGGTCAACTGGGCGAAGACCCAGACCCGTCCGGCCTGGCTCGAGACCGATCCCGAGGCATTCACGGCGCGCATCCTCGCGCTGCCGACGCGCGATCAGATCGAGGCGCAGGTGAACACCCAGCTCATCGTCGAACACTATTCACGCTAAGTCGGCAAGGAGAACCCACGTATGACACTCGTTGAACTCGAGTACCCCAAGATCGAGCGCATTGAAGGCGACGAGCGCTACGCGAAATTCGCGTGCGAGCCGCTCCCGCCCGGATACGGCACCACCCTCGGCAATTCCCTGCGTCGCGTGCTCCTGTCGTCCCTCGAGGGCGCGGCGATCACGTCGGCGCGTGTGCGCGGCGTCGCGCACGAGTTCTCGACCATCCCCGGCGTGAAAGAGGACGTCGTGCAGATCGTCCTCAACCTGAAGAACATCCGCCTCCGCTCGTTCGCGACCGAGCCGGTCACGCTCACCCTCGAGAAGGAGGGCCCCGGCGTCGCCACCGCGGCGGACATCGCCACCACCAGCGAGATCGAGCTCGTGAACCCCGAGTCGGCGATCGCCACCCTCGAGCCCGAGGCCTCGCTCTGGATGGAGCTCACCGTCGAGAAGGGCAAGGGCTTCCACTCGGCCGAGCGCCGTGAGGGCCTGCCGATCGGGGTCATCCCGATCGACGCGCTCTTCAGCCCGGTGCGCAAGGTGAACTTCTCGGTCGAGCAGACCCGCGTCGGCCAGGTCACGAACTACGACCGGCTCGTGCTCGAGGTCTGGACCGACGGCACGACCACGCCGGACGAGGCGGTCGCGCAGGGTTCGAAGATCCTCGTCGACCAGTTCTCGCTGTTCGCGGGGCTCACCCGTTCACAGGCCGCGATCGCGCAGCCGATGCCGAGCAACGGCTCGAGCCTGCCGTCGGCCATCGCCGACATGCCGATCGAGGACCTCGACCTGCCGCAGCGCGCGTTCAACTCGCTGAAGCGCCACGGCATCACCAAGGTCGGCCAGCTGCTCCAGACGCCCGACGAGGAGCTGCTTCGCATGCGCAACTTCGGCAAGAAGTCGCTCGACGAGATCAAGGAGCGCCTCGCGGCGCGCGGTCTCATCGAGGCCCCGGTCCGGGACGAATCCGCGACCGAGGAGCCCGAGCTCGAGCCCGAGATCGACGAAGAAGAGCCGAGCGAGGAGTAAGGGTTGCCGCATCAGACCCACGAACGCAAGTTCGGCCGCAGCACCGCGATGCGCATGGGGATGCTCCGCAACCTCACGCTGTCGGTGCTGCGCTATGAGCGCGTGAAGACGACCGAGGCCAAGGCCAAGACGGTGCGCGGCCTCGTCGACAAGATGATCAACCTCGGCAAGGACGGCTCGCTCGATTCCCGCCGCAAGGCGCTGGGGTGGCTGCCGGAATCGGTGATCGTCGACAAGCTCTTCACCGACCTCGCGAACCGCTACCCCGACCGCGTCTCGGGCTACACGCGCACCACGCGTCTGGCCCGCCGCGTCGGCGACTCGGCGCCCCTCGCGCTCATCGAGCTCATGCCCGGTGTGGACGAGACCAAGCGCGCGGCCGCCGCCGAGGAGAAGCCCGCGACGCGCCGGCGCCGTCTGCCGTTCCGCCGCGGCGCGAGCGCCGAGCCGAAGGAAGACGAGAAGCCGGCGGCGAAGAAGAAGAGCACGGCCGCGAAGAAGACGACGCGCAAGAAGACCACCGCGACGTCGTCCTCGAAGGAGGCGTAGCGGCCGCGATCCGGCACTGGCGAGCGCGCGTCGCGTACGACGGGACCGCGTATGCGGGGTTCCAGGTCCAACCGAACGCGCCGACGGTGCAAGGGGAGATCGAGCGGGCGCTCAGCGAGATCTGCGACGAGCCGGTGCGT
>DASQIF010000089.1:0-2072 GCA_035631715.1 Candidatus Acidiferrales bacterium | reverse complement strand
GCGCGGCCGGCACGCTCGCCGGCAACCTCGCCTTCGCCGAGCCCCACGCCGATCCGCCCGCGCTGCTGATGGCGCTGGGCGCGCGCGTGATCGTCGAGGGCAGTAAGGGCCGCCGCGCCATCCCGGTGGACGAGTTCGTGGTCGGCATGTACCAGACCTCGCTCGGGCCGGACGAGATCGTCACCGCGATCGAGGTCCCCGTGCCGGACGCGGGACGGCGCGCCGCGTACGTGAAGTTCCAGATCCTCGAGCGGCCCAGCGTCGGCGTCGCGATCGTCGGCGCGGTGCAGGGCGGCCGTTTCGGCGACGCCCCCGCGGTCGTCGTGGGCGCGGCCGACGAGAAGCCGCGCCGCGTCAACACGAAGGCGCTCTCCGGCGCGGCGCTGCGTGACCCCGCGACCGCCGACGCGCTCGCGACCGCGGCCCGCGCCGTGGTCGATCCCGTTGCGGATCTCGCCGGGGACGCCGAGTACAAGCGGCACCTCGTGGGCGTATTCGCGCGCCGCGCGCTGGCCGCGCTGGCCGAGGCCGCCTGATGGCCGAACGCACCATCGCCTTCCGTCTGAACGGCGGCGAGCGCAGCGCCCGCATCGAGGATCAGTACACGCTCATCGACATGGTGCGCGGCATGGGCTTTGTGGGCGCGAAGGTCTCGTGCGACATGGAGGTCTGCGGCTCGTGCACGATGCTCCTGGGCGGCCGCCCGGTCAGCGCGTGCACGTCGCTCGCGCTCGAGGCGGACGGACGCGATGTCGTCACGATCGAGGGCCTCGCGGCCGGGGACGTGCTCCATCCGCTCCAGCAGGCGTTCATCGACAACTTCGCGTTCCAGTGCGGCTACTGCACGCCCGGCATGATCGTCGCGGCCAAGTCGCTGCTCGACGAGCGACCCGCGCCGAAGGCCGACGACGTGCGCCACTGGATGGAAGGCAACATCTGCCGCTGCACCGGCTACCAGACGATCGTCGAGGCCGTGCTCCAGGCGGCGGGAAAGGCACGCGCGTGAGCGAGGAGCGCCGCGTCGTCGGCACCGAGGCCAAGCGCGCCGACGGCATCGCGAAGGTCACCGGCGCCGCGCGCTTCACGGTCGACCTCACCGCTCCGGGCATGGCCCACGCGGTGATGGTCCGAGCGACTCGCCCCCACGCGCGGATCGTCGGCATCGACCGCGACGCCGCCGAAGGCCACCCCGGCGTGCTGAAGGTCGTCACCGGCGACGACCTGGTGAAGCGCGGATACACGCCGTACTACGGCCACGTCGTGCTCGACCATCCCGTGCTCGCGATCGAGCGCGTACGGTATCAGGGCGAGCCGGTCGCGGTCGTCGTCGCCGAGACGCGTCTCGCGGCCGAAGAGGGCGCCGACCTCGTCGACGTCGCGTACGACGACCTCCCGTCGGTCATCGACGCCGACGAGGCGCTGCGGCCCGCCGCGCCGATCCTGCACGAGACGCGCGGCGAGCGCGTCGGCGACGAGGGCATGGACCAGGGCGAGGCCGAGGTCGTCGGCAACATCTGCGCGATCTCGCGCGTCGAGTGGGGCGACGTCGACGCGGCGTTCGCGAAGGCGCACCTGGTCGTCGACGGCGAGTACCGCTACCCGATGCTCTACGGCTACGCGATGGAGCCGTACAACGCGCTCGCGTTCTTCGACCAGGGCGACCTCGTCGTCTATTCGACGGCGCAGCACGTGTACATGGTCCGGCGCGACCTCGCGCGGATGTTCGCGCTGCCCCTCGCACGGGTGCGCGTGTCGGCGCCGTACGTCGGCGGCGGGTACGGCACGAAGTCGTACACGAAGATCGAGGGCGCCTGCGCGATGGCCGCGCACATCGTCGGCCGTCCGGTGAAGCTCGTCGTGAGCGTCGAGGAGGCCATGCTCACGACGCGCTCGGACTCGTCGCACGTGAAGTCGCGCACCGCGTTCGACAAGGACGGGATGATCCTCGCGCGCGAGTTCGAGATCGTCCTCAACTCGGGCGCGTACACCGACAACAGCCCGCTGGTGAACTCGAAGACCGCGAACCGCTGCTTCGGCCCGTACAAGATCCCGGCGCTGCGCGTCGTGTCGCG
>DASQIF010000088.1:0-9791 GCA_035631715.1 Candidatus Acidiferrales bacterium | reverse complement strand
CCGCTGCGCGGCGCGGACGTCACGGCGATGGGGCGCCTGCAGAACGACTACACCTCCATCCCGGTCCAGCGCTTCCGCGACGCGCTCGCGTCGGCGCGTCCGGTGACCGCACTCGGCCAGCAGGTGCAGAAGATCACCGGCGCTTGGGACGGCGCGCTCGGCATCGACTCCGCCGGCGCGGCGATCTACGAGGACTGGCTCGTGCAGATGGCGCGGCTCACGTTCGCCGACAAGCTCGGGGACAGTCTCTACGACGACTACCTCGGAAGCGGTCGGGTCATCGTCGCGCTGTATCAGCTCATGCCCGACAAGGGGAGCCAGTGGTTCACCGAGCTGGGCGACACCGCCGTCACCGGGCGAGACGCGCTCGCGGGCAGGAGTCCGCGCCACTCGTTGGTGCCGGTCCAGCCGGCGACCGGCGCCGCGCCGTTGCCCGGTCGATCGGGAAGGCGGCCGCCGAGGACGTACGCGATGTGCCCGGCGGTGTCCGCGTAGCACGCGGAGAGCGCGGCGCCGGTGAAGTCCGCCGCGGCATTCCGGAAATCGTCGAGCGTCTTCGCGCGGTTCATCCCGCGGATCGCGTCGAAGGCCTTCGATGGGTCGAGCGCGGTCCAGCGCAGCGCGAGCTGCGCCTTCTGACCGGTGATGACCGGCGTCATGATCGGGCCGTGCCGGGTGACGGCGACGTCGAGGAGGACGGGGTCGCTGCGCCCCTTCACCGTGATCGACTCGCGATAGAAGGTGGCCGCCTCGAAGCGGCCCTGGAACTCGAAGCGATGCAGGTCCGTCGGATCGGGCCGCTCGACGAAGAGATCCTGCGTGTCCGCGTAGGCGTAGGTGAAGCTCCATGCGACGTGATCGTTGTGCCCGATCACGACGCCGGGGATCCCCGGGAAGGAGAAGCCGATGAGGTTCAGGTCCGGATAGCTGACCGCGAGCTCGTACCAGATCGACGGGTTGCGGATTCCGAGGTGCGGATCGCCCGCGAGGAGCGGCTTGCCGCTCTTCGTGCGCGAGCCGGCGAGCGCCCAGCAGTTCGACCCCAGTCCCTCGCCCGAACCTGCGGTGAGATCGCGAACAGCGGCATCGCCCGGAACGTCGGCGCCGGTGTTCAAGAGCGGCGCGACCGCGGCCCACGCGACCGGATCGAACGCGACGACGCCGCTCGCGTCGGGCATGAGCGTCGAGAGCACGTCGCTCCCGAGCCGCTCCACGATCCCGGCGCGCAGGAGCTCCTGGTTGTAGTTCCCGGCCGCGTCGTAGACCTGCAGCTTGGCGATGACCAGGCTGTCGATGGGCCGCCAGGGATCGGGCTTGTAGCCGAGGATCAGGAACTCGACCGGCAGCGCGTCGCCGTGCTGCTCGATGAACTTGTTCACGCCATCGGCGAACCACTGCAGGTCGTCGAGAGCGGCCGGCGACGCGACCCCCTGATCGCGCTCGGCCGCGCGCGCGAAGCCGATGGTGCGCGCGAACTTGTCGCTCTCGAGGCCCGGCTCGCCGAGCACCTCGGAGAGCCGGCCTTCGCCGACGCGCCGGTACAGGTCCATCTGCCAGAGACGGTCCTGCGCCGTGACGTAGCCCTGAAGGAACAGCGCGTCGTGCTCGTCGGCCGCGAAGATGTGTGGCACGCCGAAGGTGTCGCGCAGGATCTCGGCGCGCTCGTGAAGACCGAGGAGCCGCTCGTCGCCGTCGATGGTGGGCTGCGGCCGGATGAACGCGAGGCCGAACGCCGTCGCGACCGTCGCGACGACGAGCAGCAGCACGGCGCCGGCGACGATCAGCCTGCGGTGCTTCCTCACTCGGCTTCCATGACGATCGCCAAGACCGCCCCTCCCTCGACCTTCTCACCCGCGCGCGCGGCGAGCTTGACGACGCGACCGCGCGCCGGCGCCCGAAGCTCGTTCTCCATTTTCATGGCTTCGAGCGTCACGAGCGCGGCGTCGCGCTCGACGACGTCGCCCTCCGCGACGTGGACCGACTTCAGCAGCCCGGGCATCGGCGCGCGCACCTCGTGGCGGCCGCCGGCCGCCTGGCGCGTGCCCCGCTGCGCGAGCGCGCTGCGTTCGTCGACGGCGGAGGCGATGACCTCGGTCCCGTCGATCGAGAGCCGGAGCGGCTCGCGGGTGAGCACGGTCACCTCGTGCGCGCGGCCTTCGATCCGCACGCGCCATTGGCGGCGCCGCACGGTCTCGTCGATGTCCGCGGCGACGGCCTCTCCGTCGACCAGGAAACGGCCGTCGCTCTCGATGTCGACGCGATGTTCGCGATCCGCGACGCGCACCTCGTATCTCATCGCAGCGCGTCCTCGCGGCCGGCGCGCGCCCACGACGTCAGCGTCCCCGGCGCCGGCGCGGCGAGCGATCGCGCGCGCGTCGCGAGCACCGCGGTGACGGCGGCCGCGAGCGCCGCGCCGGCGCCGAGCTCCGGCGGCGTGCGCGGCGGCCAGTGCGCCGCGACGTAGCCGGTGTCGTACCGGCCGGCGACGAAGTCGGGCTCGTCGAGCGTGCGCGCGTGGAAGGAGAGGCTCGTCGGAAGACCGGCGACGATCGTCTCGCGCACGGCGCGGCGCGCGCGCGCGACGGCCTCGGCGCGGTCGCGGCCCCACACGATCACCTTCGCGAGGAGCGGGTCGTACTCCGTGGGGACGCGCATCCCTTCGAAGAGCGCGTGGTCGACCCGCACCCCCGGTCCCGACGGCAGGCGCAGCAGATCGACGACGCCGCTCGTCGGCACGAAGCCGGCCGCCGCGTCCTCCGCCGTGACGCGCAGCTCGATCGCGGCACCGCGACGCTGGACATCGCTCTGCGTGAACGGCAGCGGCTCGCCGGCGGCGATGCGCAGCTGCAGCGCGACGAGGTCGAGGCCGGTCACCGCCTCGGTCACGGGGTGCTCGACCTGCAGCCGCGTGTTGACCTCGAGGAACGCGATGGTGCGATCGACGCCGACCAGGAACTCCACCGTGCCCGCGTTGCGGTATCCCGCGGCGCGCGCGACGGTGACCGCCGCCTCGCCCAGCCGCGCGCGCAGCCGCGCGTCGACGCTCGGACCGGGCGTCTCCTCGATGAGCTTCTGGTGCCGCCGCTGGACCGAACAGTCGCGCTCGCCGAGCCAGACCACGCTCCCGCGCTCGTCGGCGAGGATCTGCATCTCGACGTGGCGCGCTCCCTCGATGAGCTTCTCGATGAACAGGGCCGGCGAGCCGAACGCGCTCTGCGCCTCGCCCGAGGACATGCGCCACGCCGACTCGAGGTCGGCGGACGTGCGCACCGCGCGCACGCCCTTGCCGCCACCGCCAGCCGCGGCCTTCAGCATCACCGGGTAGCCGACGCGGCCCGCGACGACGCGCGCCTCCTCGAGGCCGCGCAGCGACTCGACCGTCCCGTCGGCCACCGGCACGCCGGCGTCGCGCGCGAGGCGTCGCGCGCGCGTCTTCTCGCCCAGGAGCCGCTGCACGTTCGCCGGCGGACCGATGAACGCGATCCGGGCGGCGGCCACCGCCTCGGCGAAGTCCGCGTTCTCGGAAAGGAAGCCGTACCCCGGATGCACCGCGTCGCATCCCGCGCGGCGCGCGACCTCGACGAGCTTCTCGATCGCGAGGTAGCTCTCGCGCGGCGCCGCCGGCCCGATGGGATACGCCTCATCCGCGAGGCGCGTGTGCAGCGCGTCGCGGTCCGCGTCGCTGTAGACGGCGACGGTCGCGACGCCCAGCTCGCGGCAGGTGCGGATGACGCGGAGCGCGATCTCGCCGCGGTTCGCGACGAGGACCTTGCGGAAGGGTGGCTTCAGATCAGCGCGGCTCTGCGGTCGCCCACTTCGGTGGGCGCGCGTGCGCGTCGTCCCAGCGCCCGTACTCGCCGTCGATCCACTCCGGGTCGTTCGTGAGGCACTCGCGCATACGGCGGTAGAACTTGTCCTGCTCCGCCGAGTTCGCGTTCGCGAGATACGACTCGCGGTCGATGAACCGGACGATGAGGCAGGCGCTGCCCTCGTCCTGGTCCTCCCAGAGCAGGTCCGCACCGAGGAAGCCGATCGCGCGCTTTCGCTCCCGATCGTCCCATTCCTTGCCGAGCGCGAAGAACTCTCGGACCTTTGCCTTCTGCACCTTGAGCCGCGCGATCGTCCCGTACATCAGCTGGCTCCTTCGCTCATAGCGGGATGTTCCCGTGCTTGCGCCGTGGATTCTGGTCCCGTTTCCCCGACAGAGAGCGTAGCGCCGCGACGAGGCGCGGACGCGTCTCGTGCGGCTCGATGATGTCGTCGATGTAGCCGCGCGAGGCCGCGACGTACGGGTTGGCATGCCGCTCGACGTACTCGGCAACAAGCTCCTTGCGCCGCGCATCGGCGTTCCGCGCCTTCTCGAGCTCCTCGCGATACAGGATGTTCACCGCGCCCTCGGGCCCCATGACCGCGATCTCGGCGGTCGGCCAGGCCACGTTGTAGTCGCCGCGGATGTGCTTGCTCGACATGACGTCGTACGCGCCGCCGTAGGCCTTGCGCGTGATCACCGTGAGCTTCGGCACCGTCGCCTCGGCGTAGGCGTACAGGAGCTTCGCGCCGTTGCGGATGATGCCGCCGTGCTCCTGGGCCGTGCCGGGAAGGAACCCGGGCACGTCCACGAACGTCACGAGCGGGATGTTGAAGGCGTCGCAGAAGCGGACGAACCGCGCCGCCTTCGTCGACGCGTTGATGTCGAGCACGCCCGCCAGGACCATCGGCTGCTGCGCGACGACGCCGACGCTCCGCCCGTCGAGCCGCGCGAGCGCGCAGATGATGTTCTGCGCCCAGCCCTCGTGGACCTGCAGCATCGCGCCGTCGTCCACGACGCGGCGGATGACGTCGAGCATGTCATACGGCTTCGTCGTCACCTCGGGCACGACGTCGTCGAGCTCCGCGTCGGCGCGATCGATCGGGTCGTCGGTCGCGACCATCGGCGCCGCGTCGAGGTTGTTCGCCGGCAGGTAGCCGACGAGGCGCCGCACGAGCGCGAGGCACGACGCCTCGTCGTCGGCGACGAAGTGCGCGACGCCGCTCGTGCGCGCGTGCACCTCCGCGCCGCCGAGCTCCTCGAACGTGACGTCCTCGTGCGTCACCGTCTTCACCACGTTCGGGCCGGTCACGAACATGTAGGAGGTGTCGCGCACCATCGCGACGAAGTCGGTGATGGCCGGCGAGTAGACCGCTCCTCCGGCGCAGGGGCCGAGGATCGCGGAGATCTGCGGCACCACGCCGGAGGCGAGAACGTTGCGCAGGAAGATGTCGGCGTAGCCGCCGAGCGACACGACGCCCTCCTGGATGCGCGCGCCACCGGAGTCGTTGAGCCCGATGATCGGCGCGCCGCCCTTCACGGCGAGGTCCATGACCTTGCAGATCTTCGCGGCGTGCGCCTCGGCCAGCGACCCACCGAAGACGGTGAAATCCTGCGAGAACACGTAGACGACGCGTCCGTCGACATGGCCGAAGCCGGTGACGACGCCGTCGCCCATGGCCCGTTCGTCGTCCGCGACGAGCTCGCTGGGACGCGCCATCACGAAGGCGTCGAGCTCGGTGAACGACCCTTCGTCGAGCAGCAGCTCGACGCGCTCGCGCGCCGTGAGCTTGCCCTTCGCGTGCTGCTGCTGGATGCGCGCCTCGCCGCCACCGAGCGCGGCCTTGCGCCGCATCTTTTCCAGGCGCTCGGTCGGCTTCATACGCGAGCGAGGATAGGTCTAGCCCCGGTAATCCGATCGCCCTCGAGTTTGCGTAGTGCGCCGTGTCAGGGCCGGTCATCTCCGGTCACTACGGGAGGGAACCATGGCGGACCATCTGGATGCCCCTGGGCTGATGTCGCCCAACATGGACGCGAGCATCGACATCACCGACGTCTACGCGTTCGAGGCCCCGGACGACGCCGGTCGCGCGGTCCTCGTCCTCAGCGTCAATCCGCTCGCGCCGACCCTCGCCGCCTCCTTCAACCACGAGGCGCGCTACGAGATCAAGGTCGACACGAACGGCGACGCACGCGCCGACATCACCTACACCATCCGCTTCTCGCCGCTGAGGAACGGCACACAGCAGGCGTCGGTCACCCGCAGCGGTGGGGAGGGCGACGAGGACGAGATCATCGACGACGCGGGCGTCACGCTCGAGAAGACCTCGCAGCCCCGGATCACGTCGTCGGACGGCTACAAGTTCTTCGCGGGGATCCGGAGCGACTCGTTCTTCTTCGATCTCGCCGCATTCCTCGGACTGCCCCCGCACGCCCATCCCCTCGACTTCACCGATCCGGGATCGGACTTCTTCATCGACAAGAACGTCTTCAGCATCGTGCTGTCGGCGCCGAAGGCACAGCTGCTCGGCGCGGACCCGACGGTCGGCGTGTGGGCGCGCGTGCTGGTGAAGGGCGACAAGGGCTCCTGGGTCCAGAAGGACCGCATGGGACGCCCGGCGATCAACACCGTGTTCAACCACGGGAACGACAAGAACGTCTTCAACGCGATCGACCCCACCAGCGACGTCGCGCTCTTCCGCGACAAGTTCATCGCCGTGCTCACCGGGGCTCCGTTCAACCGGGACGCCGCGACGGCCGCGGGGCTCGTGAGCGTGCTCCTTCCGGACATCCTCACCTACGACTACCGCAACGCGGGGGGCTTCCTGAACGGCCGCCGGCTCCAGGACGACGTCATCGACGCGGAGCTGCAGCTGCTCACCGGGAGCTCAACGATCAGCGACCACGTCGGCCCGCACAGCGACTACCTCGGCGCCTTCCCATACCTGGGAACGCCGCACTAATAGGAGAAAGAAATGAGAACGCTCAACCGCCGCTCGCTCCTGAAGACCGCCGGGGTCGCCGGCGTCGCCGGCGCGGCGACCGCGCTTCCGTTCGGGGCGCGCTGGATCGGCGGATCCAAGGACGTCATCGCGATCCACGCCGTGACGGGAATCCCGGCCGCTCCGCTTCCGGCGTACGCCTCATACGTGCTCGAGGGTCACATCGATCCCGCGAAGAAGACCGGCGCTCTGACGCGGACCGTGTTCGCGGGCGCGCCGGCCGCGCTCAGCGACGTGGCGCTCCCCGGTCTGACGCGCACGATGCGCGTCGTCGACGTCCGCGAGGACCCGACCGCGGTGTACGTGAAGGCGGTCGTCGCGGACCGCTCGCAGCTCCGCGCCGGCGAGAGCGACAAGCTGGACCTCGAGATCGACCGCGCCTCGGGAACGGTGCGCGTGCTCTCGGGCGCCAGCGCCATCAAGCTCGCGCTGACCCGCTGACCCCTTCCATCTGCGCCCGACGCCCACCTCGCACGCGGGGTGGGCGTCGCCGTGTGTTCGGGCTACGCCTGCGCCGCGAAGATCACGAGGGCGCGGAGAGCGAGCACGCCAAGCAGCGCGACGACCGGACCCGCGACCGGCGGCCACGTGCGCGCGAGGCGTGGCATGAGGAACGGCGACGCGAGCCCGATGACGACCACGACCCACAGCAGCAGGTACAGGCCGAACAGCTTGGTGATCGAGCCCGCGATGGCCACCGACACGAGGAACAGCACGAAGAGGATCGCCTCGAGCAGCGCGAAGTTGCGGTCGGCCGCCTCGATGCGCAGGGTCGTGCCCGCCTCCACCTCGCGGCGCGAGCGCGCCACGAGCAGGAGGAGCGCCGCCGCCCCGGTGAGCGCCGACGCGAGGAACAGCCCGCCCAGCACCCAGCCGGCGTCGGACCAGACCGGCTGGTTCGAGACGGCGAGGAGCACGCCGGTGTATCCGGCCACGAAGAAGCCGAGCCCGGTGCCGATCACGTTCCACACCGCGCCGACCGCGCCGCGCGCGAACGCGCCGAGCGGAGCGAACACCGCGACGAGGAAGGACACGAACGAGAACAGGCCGAAGCCGAGCAGCGCCCACGAGCCGACGGACATCGGCGACCAGTACTTGAAGGACAGGCCGCCCTCGCTCGCGTTGAGCAGCATGTTCGTGAACCGGAGCGGCGTCCCGAGGTCCGCGATGAGGAAGAGCGGACACGGAATGAGCGCGATGAACGACGCGATGAAGGCGATGCGCGCCGCGCGCTGATCGGCAGGCGTGCCGGCGAGGCGAATGAGCGTCCCGATCGCGTAGCTGCCACCGGCGATCCCACCGAAGAAGAAGTACGCGAGGATCCACCACTCCCAGTTCGGCGGCGCGGCGAAGTGTTCGGCGCCCGGCATCAGCGTTTCTCCGCCTGACCGCTCATGCGCTGGCTGCGGAACGCGAGCACGCCCGCGACGAGGCCGGCGACCGCGGTGACCGCGCCGCCGAGGTACCCCGGCAGGTTGTTGCGGCTGGGCAGCGTCGCGTTCTCCTTGTTCGGCAGGCCGTAGGTCTCGGGCTTGTCCATGAGCAGGAAGAACGCGTTGAGGCCGCCGTACACCGAGGCGTCGCGGCCGTAGAGCTGCGCGCTGGTGTAGCCGGCCTTCTGGATATTCGCGAGGCGATCGTCGGCGACCTTGTGCAGGTCGTCGAGGTAGCCGAACTTGATCGACTCCGTCGGGCACGCCTTCGCGCAGGCGGGCTGCATCCCGTTCTGCAGGCGGTCGTAGCAGAGCGTGCACTTCTGCGCCGTGCCGGTCTTCTCGTTGAAGCCGATCACGCCGTAGGGGCATGCGGAGATGCAGTCGCGGCAGCCGTTGCAGACGTCCTGCTGGATGAGCACCGTGTCGAACTCCGTGCGCACGATCGCGTTCGTCGGACAGACCTCGAGACACGAGGCCTGCTGGCAGTGCTTGCAGACGTCGCTCAGCATCAGCCAGGCCTGACCGCCCTGCTGCGTCGGCATGTTGATCACCGGCGCGCCGCCGCCGTTCGTCGCGGCCGCCGGGATCGTCTCGATGAACTGCACGTGCCGCCAGTTCTGCGCGTCGAGCTGACCGGTGTTGTCGAACGAATCGGCGAGGAACTTCGGCGGGTTGCCCTCGAGCTGGTTCCACTCCTTGCACGCGACCTCGCAGGCCTTGCAGCCGATGCAGATCGACGTGTCGGTGAAGAACCCGACCGGCCGGGCCTCGATGGTGGCCACTTAGAACCCCATCACGTTGCGCGAGATCTTCGTGTAACCGCGCTCCGTGGCGAGCAGGTCGAGCGGGAGCGCCGCGATCTCGTCCACGAGCGGGACGGCGCGCGGGTCACGGCGCACGTCGACGGTCACGAGGTAGGAGCGGCAGGTGTCGCACGCGTCGACGCGCAGGTGCGGCAGCTTCGTCTCGTCGGCCAGGATCGGCATCTTCGCGCCCTCCGTCTCGCGGCACGACACGCAGGTCATGCGCGGGTATGCCCACTCCGTCGCGCAGCGCGCGCACACGAGCTGCCGGGGGCCGGTCACGAGGGTCTCGCCGGTCTCGCGGAAGACCGCGAGCTGCGGCAGCCCGCCGCACAGCGGGCAGCGTCGCTCGTCGGCGACGTCACCGCGCAGCGACCGCGCGGCGTCGGGCGCGGCCTCGAGCACCGGCGCGATCGCGGCGCGCGCGATGAACGCGTCGGTGTCGGCGAGCGCACCGCCCTCGAGCCAGGTCCGCACCATCGTCTGGAGATCGCCCTCGTGGAAGCGGAGCAACACGCTCTCGCGCAGCAGCTCCGTTCCCGCGCTCATGCTCGCGTCCATCACTGCTGGGAGCGACTCACGCACGACGAACGCGACGAGCTCGTCGGCGGCCGGTGGGTGCTCCAGCGCCCGCTGGTACGGCGTCTCCTGCGCCCCGGCGAGCGCGGCCATGAGACGCATCGGCTCGCGCACGAACGGCTGGAGGTCCGCGAGCTGGAGAGCGCGCTGCCGGCGCTGCGCG
>DASQIF010000087.1:0-9132 GCA_035631715.1 Candidatus Acidiferrales bacterium | reverse complement strand
ACCTGGTGACCGCCGCGCGCGGCACCGCGAACCTGGTCCCGCCCATCGTGGCGGCGGTCCGCGCGGCCGTGACGCTGGGGGAGATCTGCGCGGACCTGCGGGCCGTCTTCGGCACGTACGAGCCGCGCGCGCGGTGAACGGAATCGCGGCCGGCCCGCTCCATCACGTCGGCATCGCGGTCCCGTCGTTGGCCGAGGCCATTCCTTTCTATCGCGACCGCCTGGGCTACACCGTCGGCGCGGTCCACGATCTTCCCGACCAGCGCATCCGCGCGGTATTCGCGACCAACGGCGAGTCGCGCGTCGAGCTGCTCGAGCCGACCGACGCCGACTCAGGCGTCGCGCGCTTCGTGGCCGAGCGCGGGCGCGCGGCGATGCACCACCTGTGCTTCGCGGTGACGGACCTCTCAGGCACGCTCGACCGCCTGGCCGCCGACGGCGTCGAGCTGGTCGACCGCGCCCCGCGGAACGGCATCGAGGGACGCGTCGCGTTCCTGCACCCGCGCGCCGCCGGTGGCGTGCTCGTCGAACTGCTCGAGCTCGCTCGTTAGCATGAATGCGATGGGCCGCCCCCGGATCGCGCTCACCGTCTCGGCCGCGCGCACGCCGCAGAACCTCGCGGCGCGCGAGCGGTACGCGAAGGCGCTGCGCGAGCGCGGCGCGGACGTGGTCGTTCTCGAGCCGGGCGCCGCGATCCCCGCGGACATCGACGGCGTGCTCTTCTCCGGCGGCGGCGACATCGCGCCGGAGCGCTACGGCGAGGTCGACAGCGACCGCGTCTGCGAGAACGTCATTCCCGAGCGTGATGAGCTCGAGCTCTCGCTCGCGCGCCGCGCGCTCGCGGAGGACCGCCCGATCCTCGGGATCTGCCGCGGCTTCCAGCTCGTGAACGTCGCGCTCGGCGGGCGGCTCGCCATGGACGTGCCTGGTCATCAGGCGAAGGACGACGAGGTCATCACGCACGTGGTCTCGGCGAACGGTCCGTCGAAGCTCGCGGCGATCAGCGGCACCGCACCGATGAAGGTGAACTCGCGCCATCACCAGGCCGTGACGCCCGATCGGCTCGCGCCGGGCCTGCGCGCGACGGTCACGCACGGCGGGCTGGTCGAGGCCTTCGAATCGGACCGGCACCGCTGGGTCGTGGGCGTCCAGTGGCATCCCGAGCGCACGGCTGAGGTCGACGCGGCCGCGGTGCGCATCTTCGACGCGTTCGTGACCGAGGCCAAGCGCACCCCGATCGCATCGTGACGAGCGCGACCGGGATCGTCGCCCCGGTCGAGGTGGATCAGTCGGCCATCACGATCGGGACGCCGGTGCGCCTCGCGCTCCTGGCCGGCGACGACGCCGAGCTCGCTATGGCGCGCCGGGTCGCGCTCGCGTCGTGCGCTGACGTCGTGCTGTCGCTACGGGCCTCGGGCGGAGGGTCGCTCCTCGAACGTGCCGCGGCGCTGCGCGACGCTCGTGCCGACGCCGTGCTCATCGCGGCGGGCAGCGGCGGCGATGATCTCGCGGAGGCGGTGCGGCTCGCGTATGGCGACGCCGCGCATCCGTTGATCCTGGTCGCGGCCCCCGATCGCGCGCGCGAGCGGCAGGTCGCGGCCCTCGCGGGCTTCGACCCGCAGGGCGTCGCGCCGGGAACGACCGACTACGGACGCGACGCGCTGGTGGCCCGAGTGCGCGCGCTCCGGCGGCCGAGCGGCGACGCGTACCTGCGCGACGAGTCGATCGAGGCCGCGGCACGTGCCCTCGCCATCGCGACCGCGCGTTCGCTCGTCCTCGTCGACGTCGAGAGCGAAGCCACGACGCTCGCGTTCTCGGCCGCGGACGGCACGTCGTTCGCCGCGAGCGCGCACGTCGGCATCGGGGCGAACGCCGACCGCGTCGTGGCCCGCGCGGGACTCGACCGCGTCCGCCGCTGGGTCCCGCGCGCGGTCGATGGTCCGGCGCTCCTCGACCGCGTCTTCAATCGTGCGCGCTGGCCGCAGGCCGTACCCGGGACGCCGCTCGCGCTCGCGATCGAGATGGCCATCGCGCGAGAGTGCATCGCGTACGTGCTGGCCCAGCTCGAGGCGACCGGCGTCGACCTCGCGCCGCTGCGCGCGGCCAAGACGATCGTGTGCACCGGAACGCCGGCGGGCTGGCCGCGGCCGCAGCAGTGCGTGATGACCGTGCTCGACGCGCTCGCGCCGACCGCGGTGCACGCCATCGTGCGCGACAACGGTGACGCACTCGTTCGCGCCGGCGCGCGCGCCTCGCGCGGCAGCGCCGACGTGCTGACGACGGTGCGTCCGGTCGCCATCGTCGCGGCCATGCCGCCGCGGCGTTCCTTCGACGTCACGGTCACCGATGCGAGCGGCGCGGTGGACACGCGCGTGACGCGCGGCGCGCTCGTCCTCGTGCCGACGCACGGCGCGGTCGAGCTGCGCGTCAACGGAACGCTCGAGGCCACCGCGAGCGAGCTCGAGCTCGGCGTGATCATCGACGCGCGCGGACGGCCGCTGGTGCTGCCGGCGCGCGACGCCGAGCGTCTCCCCGCGCTCGCGCGATGGACGACCGCGCTCAGCGTGCTTCCGCAGGATCCGGTCTAAGTGGGCTGGCGCTTCGGCGAGTCGACGGTCGTGCACCCGCTCCCCATCGGCGTGTCGCGCCGCGCCGGCGAGGGCGAGGCGGTGCTCGCGGGTGACGCGATCGCCACCGGCACGATCTACGGGACGCCGGTGCGCCTCTCGGGCGCGCGGCGACTGGGGCTCGCGCCGCAGGATCTCGCGCGCGTGATGCGGGTGGCGCCGGGTGCCGAGGTCGAGCGCGGCGCGATCCTCGCGCGGACCGGACGCCGCTTCGCCCGCGCGGTGACCGCGCCCTTCGACGGCCGCATCGCGCATATCCGCGCCGACGGCGACATCGAGCTCGCGCCCATCGTCGACCGCTGGGTCGTGCGCGCGGTCATCGACGGGACCGTGACGAGCACGTCCGATCTCGAGGTCGTCGTGGCCGGCGAGGCGTGGTGCCTCCAGGGTGTGGCCGCGTACGGCCCCGACGCGATCGGGGATCTCGCGCTCCTCGCGGACGGCCCGAGCGACGAGATCGTCCCGTCGCGCATCGACGTCACCCAGCGCGACCGCATCCTGGTGGGCGGAGGTCGCAGCGGGCCCGAGGCCATCGCCCGGGCGCATGCCTGCGGCGTCGCCGCGGTCGTCGCGGGCGCGGTCCCGGCCGCCGGCCTGCGGGCCATCTTCGGCGACGACGTGAGCGCGCACGGTCAGGTGCTGCGCGGAGACGCGCCGACGGTGCTCTGCCTCGCGGGCTTCGGCACGTCGGCGCTCCCTGAGTCGCTCTACTCGCCGCTCCGCGTCTTCGCGGGATCGCGCGCCGCGATCCACACCGCGAGCGCGCGCCTCTTCGTGTTCGCGGCGTCCGAAGCCGCGGCCATTCCCGCGACCTCGCCGTCGCTGGCGCTCTCCACGGACTGGGGCGCCGTGCGCGCGCTCGACGGGCGCGTGACCATCGAACCCGATGTGCGCTTCGCGAGCGAGGTCCTCGCGTCGGGCGTGGCGACGGAGGCGGGGCCGGTGCCGGCGACGAACGTGCTGCCCGTCGGCGCCGCGCGCTGATGGCGAAGAAGAAGCGCGCGGACCGCGAGGCCGAGAAGCGGCAGCGCGAATACGCGGAGGGGCAGCGCAAGCTCGGGCGCCGGCGCACGTGGGTCGGACTCCTCGGCTTCATCCCGCTCGCCGTGTCGCTCGGATGCGGTTCCGGCATCGACCTCGGACCGTTCTGCGCGGTCCCGTCGAACTGGTGGCTCCTCATCTGGGCCGGGCTCTTCGGTTCGTTCCTCGGCCTTACCATTCGCCTCGTTCTTGAGCGCCGCAGATTCGAAAAGAGCCAGCGCGGAGCGGCGTAACAGCGTCGACCTGGTGTCGCAGTCCTCGCTCCACACCGAGCGCATCGGGGAACGTCTCGCGCGCCTCGCGCGACCCGGCGACGTGCTCGCGCTCTCAGGCGAGCTCGGGGCGGGGAAGACCGTGCTCGCGAAGGGCGTCGCGGCGGGCCTCGGCCTCGATCCGGCCGATGTCGCGAGCCCGACCTTCATCATCCTGCGCGAGCACTACGGTGGACGCATGCCGCTCTTCCATCTCGACCTCTATCGCCTCGAAGGCCAGGACCTCGGCACGACCGGGTGGGAGGAGACGCTCGAGGGCGGCGGCATCACGGTGATCGAGTGGCCCGATCGCGCCGGGGACACCCTGCCTGCGGATCGTCTCGACATCGAGCTCGAGCACATCGCCGACACCAAGCGCCGCGTCGTGATGACCGCGACCGGAGAACGATCGCTGCAGCTGTTGAAGGAGTTCCGTGACTCTCTTAGCGCTTGATACGTCGACGGCGTGGGCCTCCGTCGCGCTCTACGACGGCGCCGCGGTGCTCGCGGAGGAGACCTGGCACGCGCAGCGCCGTCACGGCGACGAGCTCTTCCCGGCGATCGAGCGCCTCCTCGCGCACGGGCACCACACGCTCGCCGACGTCGACCGCATCGCCGTCGCGACCGGCCCCGGCTCGTTCACCGGTCTGCGCGTCGCGATCGCGGCGGCGCAGGGTCTCGCGCGAGGCTCGGGCGCGTCGCTGGCCGGTGTCTCGACGCTCGACGTGCTGGCGTACGCGCATGCGCCGGGGAAGCAGCGCACCTGCGCGCTCCTCCCGGCCGGCAGGACCGAGTGGTACGCGGCGCTCTACCAGGAGCGGAACCGCAAATGGCTGCGTCGCTCGCCGTACATCGTCGCGACGCTCCCCGACCTATGCCAGCAGATCGGGACGCACACGCTCTTCGTCGGCGAGATCGATCCCGAGACCGAGCAGACGCTGCGCGACCTCCTCGGTCCGAAGGCGCTCTTCGCCTCGCCGGCGTCGCGGATGCGCCGCGCCGGCTACCTCGCGGAGCTCGGCTGGCTGGATCTTGAGAGCCGCCCTCAGACGAGGCTCGGCGAGATCGAGCCCATCTACGTGAAGCAACCGGCCATCCGCGTGTCTTTCGACCAGCCGTTCGCGCCGGCACCGACGGACGAGGCGGCCCTCGGCCTGCCCAAGCGGGCATAACCTTTTCGAATGGTCGCTCTCTACCCGATCGTGATCGAGGACATGCGCATCGACGACATCGATGCCGTGCAGGAGGTCGAGCGCGCGTCGTTCCCGGTGCCCTGGCCGGCGAACGCGTTCCGGCACGAGCTGACCCAGAACAAGAACGCGCACTACATCGTCGCCAAAGAGGGCGACCACATCGTCGGCTACGCCGGCCTCTGGCTCTCGCTCGACGAGGCCCACATCACCACCTTCGCCGTGCTCCCCGATTGGCGGCGCCGCAAGATCGGCGAGCGGATGCTCGTGTCGCTCTTCGACCGCGCCGAGAAGCTTGGCGCCGAGTGGCTCACGCTCGAGGTGCGCGCCTCGAACCTCGCGGCGCAGCGCCTCTACGAGAAGTACGGCTTCCGTCCCGCGGGCATCCGGCGCCGCTACTACTCGGACAACAACGAGGACGCCATCATCATGTGGACCGAGCGGCTCCGCGACCGCTCCGTCCGCGAACGTCTCGCGAAGCTGCGCGCCTCTCTCGAAGAACGGTCCTAGTTGCGGATCCTCTCCATCGAGACCTCGTGCGACGAGACCGGCGTGGCCGTCGTCGACGACGGGCGCCGCATCGTGTCGAACATCGTCGCGTCGCAGCTCGCGCATCAGGACACCGGCGGCATCGTCCCCGAGGTCGCCGCGCGCGAGCACCTGCGCGCGCTGGACGCGATCACGCAGACCGCGCTCGCGGAAGCGGGCGTCGAGCTGCGCGGGGTCGACGCGGTCGCGGCGACGGTCGGCCCGGGTCTCCTCGGGTGCCTTCTGGTGGGGGCCAACTACGGACGCGGCCTCGCCCTCGCAGCGGGTCTGCCGTTCGTCGGCGTGAACCATCTTGAGGGACACGTGTACGCGAACTGGCTGTATGAGGGCACGACCGCGCCGCCCGAGCCGGAGATCCCGGCGATCGTGCTCGTGGTGAGCGGCGCGCACAGCGACCTCGTGCTCATGGAGGGGCATCGTCGCTTCCGGCCGCTCGGACGCACGATCGACGACGCAGCGGGCGAGGCGTTCGACAAGGTCGCGCGGCTCCTCGGGCTCGGCTTCCCCGGCGGTCCGTTCATCGAGAGGGCCGCGCAGGACGGCGACCCGAACGCGTACCCGCTGCCGCGCGCGACCGTCGCCGATCGCTACGACTTCTCGTTCTCGGGTCTCAAGACCGCGGTGCAGCGCCTTGTGCGTTCGCTCGAGGCGCAGGGCCCGGTGCCGGTGAACGACGTCGCGGCATCGTTCCAGAAGGCGCTGGTGGACGTGCTCGCCGAGAAGACGGCGCGCGCCGCGGCCGAGCACGCCGTGGACACCGTGCTCATCGGCGGCGGTGTCGCCGCGAACGGCGCGCTGCGCGCCGAGATCGCCAAGCGCATCGGGCACCCGCTGGTCGTGCCGCCGCCGCGGCTCTGCACCGACAACGGCGCGATGATCGGCGCCGCGGCGTTCTTCGTGCTTCGTCATCGCGGCACGGAGATCCCGCAGACCGTGCGCAGCGATCTGAAGCTCGCATGAGCACGCTCGAGGAGGCCATCGAGGCCGCCCGCGCGGCCGCGTCGACCGGGCCGAACCCGGTGAACGCGCGCGATGCCGTGCTCGCGATCCTGGGCGCCGCATCGACCGACCCGCGCGTCCAGGAAAACCTGCGCGACGTGCCGAAAGGCCGCGCGCTGCTGCGCTTCACCGATGCCGACGAAGCGATCGAGTTCGCGGCGGGCGAGGGGACGCTTCACGCGGAGGCGGCGGACGTGAAGGGGAAGGGGCCCAAGGTCGACGCGACCGGCGCGACCTGGCTCGGCCTCGTCTCGGGGACGCTGAAGCCGTGGCTCGCGTTCACCCGTGGCATGGTCGTCGCACGCGCCGGACTCACCGAGCTGCGCTGGTTGCAGCAGGTCGCGGAGCGTCTGCAGAAGTCATACGGCGAGAAGCGCGCGCCCTAGCTCTCGCTAGTCTGCGCATCCATGGCCGAGATCGTCCTCGTCCTGTTCCTCATCTCGGCGGTCGTGGTCCTGACCGCGGTGTCGCGCCGGCTGCGCGCGTCGACGCCGATCGTGATGGTCCTCGGGGGTCTGCTGGTCACCTTCGTCCCCGGCGCGCCGACGTTCGCGCTGCCGCCCGACCTCGTGTTCTTCGGCTTCCTGCCGCCGCTCGTCTTCGCCGGTGGGTACTCGACCTCGATCCGCGACCTCAAGAAGAACCTGCGTCCGATCGTCCTGCTCGCCTTCGGGCTCGTGCTGTTCACCGCGGGCGTGGTCGCCGTCGTGGCGCACGCGCTCGTGCCGGTGCTGGGGTGGGCCGGCGCGTTCGCCCTCGGCGCGATCGTGTCGCCGCCCGACGAGATCGCGGCCCTCGCCGTGTTCGAGCGGCTCGGCGTCCCGAAGCGGATCGTCACCGTGCTCGAGGGCGAGAGCCTGCTCAACGACGCGACGGCGCTCGTCATCTACCGGTTCGCCATCGCGGCGGCCGCGGCGGGCGCCTTCTCGCTGTTCGACGCGTCGTTCGTCTTCGTCTACGCCGTCGCCGGCGGCATCGCGGTCGGGACGGTCGTGGGGTACGCCTTCGACCGCTTCATCTCGCGCGCGACGGATACGCCCATCGTCGTCGCGATGACGCTCGTTGCGCCGTACCTGTGCTACATCGCGGCCGAGTCGTTCGGGCTCTCGGGGATCATCGCCACGGTCGTCGGCGGCCTCTGGGGAGCCCATGTCAATCGCCACTTCCAGTCCGACACGCGCATCGTCGCCGCGGCGGTCTGGCAGATCTGGCTCTTCCTTCTGAACGGGATCGTGTTCTTCCTGCTGGGTCTTCAGCTCCCTGAGGTCGTGCGCGCCGTGACGCTCGACAGCGGCGTGGTCACCGCGGCCCTGGTCATCGTCGTCGCACTCGTCGTCGCGCGGTTCGTGTGGGTCTTCCCCGCGACCTACCTTCCGCGCCTGATTCCGGCGGTCAAACGCGTGGACCCGAATCCGCCGTGGCAGGCGGTCGTCGTCGTGGCCTGGTCCGGCCTGCGCGGCGTCGTGTCGCTCGCCGCCGCGCTCGCGCTCCCGTCGAGCTTCCCGGGACGCGACCTCATCCTCTTGTTCACGTTCGTCGCGATACTGGCCACGCTCGTCGGACAGGGCCTGACGCTGCCCTTCCTCATCCGCCTGCTCGGCCTGTCGGCAGACGGCGATGGCGCGCAGAACGAGACGAAGGCGCGCGCGCTCACCGCGGAGGCCGCGCTCGCGCGGCTCGACGACCTCGAGGCCGAGTGGCCTACGCACAAGCCGCTCATCGCGACGATGCGATCGCAGTACGAGCACCGCGCGAGCCACGCCGAGCTCATGAACACGAGCGAGGCTGGCGCGGCCGAGCAGGAGCTGCTCGAGCACACGCAGATCCGGCGCGAGCTCATCGAGGCCGAGCGGCGGAAGGCGTTCGAGCTTCACGAACGCGGCGTCATCGACGACGACCTCCTGCGCGCGATCGTGCGCGACCTCGACCTCGAGGAGATCCGCACCGAGGGCTAGCCGTTACCGCCACGTACTAAAGTGCTCGCGATGGCTGAAGCGGTCCCATCGCCGAGGCGCGACGACACGGCGCGTCCCGACGAGCTCAAGAAGGTCCATCGCGCCGAGACGAAGACCAAGACCGTCGCCGAGGCGAAGCTCGGCGGTCCGACCCTCGATGCGGTCAAGGCCGACGCGCGCGTCAAGACATACATTCGCTCCGCGAACGCTCAGACCGGCGCCATCGGCTACACCGAACATGGCGAGCGTCACGCCAACACCGCGGCCGACGGCGCGCGCTTCATCCTGAAGTCGCTCGGCCATGAGCCGCGGCGCTGCGAGGTCGCCGCGGTCGCGGCGTATCTCCACGACATCGGCAACGTCGTCACGCGCGAGAAGCACGGACAGACCGGCGCCCTCATCGCCAAGGACATCCTCGGCGACCTCGGCTTCGATCTCGAGGAGATCGCGACGGTGATGGGCGCGGTCGCGAACCACGAGGAGGCGGAGGGCGGGCTCCCGGTGAGCGCGGTCTCGGCCGC
>DASQIF010000086.1:0-5431 GCA_035631715.1 Candidatus Acidiferrales bacterium | reverse complement strand
CCGCATGCGCGCGGAAGCGGTGCCGGCATGAGCGCGACGCGGGCGAATCCGATCACCGCTCGGATCGTGGGCATCACCGAGCGCCTCCGGCCGCGCGCGCACGGGAACGTCGACACCGAGGCGATCGTGAAGGAGATGCTCCGCCACTACCCCGACGGCGACGCGGAGCTCGTCCGCCGCGCCTACGCGTACGCCGAGGAGGCGCACGCGGGGCAGAAGCGCGTCTCGGGCGAGCCGTACATCACGCATCCCGCGGCGGTCGCCATGCTCATCGCCGAGCTCGGCATGGATCCGGCGACGGGCGCGGCGACGCTGCTGCACGACGTCCCGGAGGACACCGCGAAGACGATCGACGACATCCGCCAGCAGTTCGGCGATGAGATCGGACGGCTGGTCGAGGGCGTTACCAAGCTCGGACGGCTGCAGGGGCAGTCGCGCGACATGCATCAGGCCGAGAACATCCGGAAGATGTTCCTCGCGATGGCCGACGACCTTCGCGTCGTCGTCATCAAGCTCTGCGACCGGCTGCACAACATGCGCACCCTGGCTCCGCTGCCGCTCGAGAAGCAGCACCGCATCGCGCTGCAGACGATGGAGATCTACGCACCGCTCGCGCACCGGCTCGGCATCTGGCAGATCAAATGGGAGCTCGAGGACCTCGCGTTCAAGTACCTCGAGCCCGAGCAGTACAAGGAGCTCGCCGAGCAGCTCGCCGCCCGCCGGCAGACGCGCGAGCGCTACATCGACCAGGCGATGAAGACGCTCGCCTCCGAGCTCGAGAAGGCCGGCGTGCGCGCCGAGCTCTCCGGACGGGCGAAGCACCTCTGGTCGATCTCGTCGAAGATGCGGCGCAAGGGCGTCGGCTTCAACGAGGTCTACGACCTCCTCGCGATCCGGGTCATCGTCGACGACGTCCCGGCGTGCTACGCCGCGCTCGGGGTCGTGCACACCCTCTGGCCGCCGATCCCGAACCAGTTCGACGACTACATCGCGGTGCCGAAGGCGAACCTCTACCAATCGCTGCACACCGCGGTCATGGGTCCTGGCGGGCAACCGCTCGAGATCCAGGTGCGCACGAGCGAGATGCACCAGCTCGCGGAGTACGGCATCGCGGCGCACTGGCGGTACAAGGAAGGCGGCAAGAGCGGCGGCAAGGCCGACAAGAGCTACGAGTCGAAGCTCGCGTGGGTGCGGCAGCTGCTCGAGTGGCAGCACGACGTCGCCGATGCGCAGGAGTTCGTCGAGTCGCTGAAGGTCGACGTCTTCCAGGACGAGGTCTTCGTCTTCACGCCCAAGGGCGAGGTGAAGGCGCTCCCCGCCGGATCGACGCCGATCGACTTCGCCTACCGCATCCACACCGATGTCGGCCACCGCACCATCGGCGCGAAGGTGAACGGCCTCATCGTGCCGCTCGATCACCGGCTCTCCTCCGGCGACATCGTCGAGATCGTCACGAGCAAGGCCGCGCGCGGCCCGTCGCGGGACTGGCTCGGCATGGTCCAGACCCCCGGCGCGCGCGAGAAGATCAGGCAGTGGTTCAAGCGCGCGCAGCGCGAGGAGAACGTCGCGCACGGCAAGGAGCTGCTCGATCGCGAGCTGAAGCGCCTCGCGCAGCGGTCGCTCGGCGACATCAGCGACCCGGACCTGCAGCGGGTCACCGAGGCGATGAACATGCACGACGTCGAGACGCTCTTCGCGTCGCTCGGGTACGGGGCGGTCACCGCGGCGCAGGTGGTGATGCGCCTCGGCATCGTCGACGACGCGCAGCAGGTCCTGCCCGAGATGGCGCCGGCGCTGCCGCCGCAGACCGCGCGCGGTGGCGTCCGCGTGAAGGGCGTGGACGATCTGCTGGTGCGCTTCGCGGTCTGCTGCAACCCCGTGCCGGGCGATCCGATCGTCGGCTACATCACGCGCGGGCGCGGCGTCACCGTGCACCGCGCGGACTGCACGAACGTCACGTCGAGCTCGGAGAAGGAGCGGCTGGTCGAGGTCGACTGGGAGCAGTCGACCGCCCGCACCTACCCGGTCGCGATCCGCATCCAGGGGTGGGACCGCGACGGGTTCCTGCGCGACGTCGCCGCGGTCATCAGCGAGAACCAGGTCCAGCTCGTGGCGCTATCGGCGGTCGCGAATCCGGACAAGTCGGCCACGGTGAACGCGACGCTCCAGGTGACGAGCGTCGAGCAGCTCTCGCGCGTCCTCGCTCGTCTCGAGAACGTGCGCGATGTCTTCAGCGTCCACCGGGACGGCCGTTAGGTGGCCAAGCGCGAGGACATCCGCAACATCGCCATCATCGCGCACGTCGACCACGGCAAGACGACGCTCGTGGACGGGATGCTCCGGCAGAGCCACATCTTCCGCGAGAACCAGCAGGTCGCGGAGCGCGTGATGGACAGCAACGCCCTCGAGCGCGAGCGCGGGATCACGATCATGGCCAAGAACACGGCCATCGTGTACCGCGGGACGAAGATCAACATCGTCGACACGCCCGGTCATGCCGACTTCGGCGGCGAGGTCGAGCGGGTGATGAACATGGTCGACGGGGTGCTGCTGCTGGTGGACGCGGTCGATGGCCCGATGCCGCAGACGAAGTTCGTGCTGCGGCAGGCGCTCCGCCGCGGCCATCGCGCGATCGTCGTCATCAACAAGATCGACCGGCCGCAGGCGCGTCCCCACCACGTGCTGAACGAGACCTTTGATCTCTTCCTGGACCTCGGCGCCTCGAACGAGCAGGCCGAGTACGAGACCATCTACACGAACGCCATCACCGGCTCCGCCGGTACCGACCACCGCCACCTCTCGGGGTCGCTCGAGCCGCTCTTCGACGCGATCGTCGCCGAGATCCCGGCGCCCGATGTCGACGAGGATGCGCCGACCCAGCTCCTCGTGTCGAACACCAACTACGACGACTACAAGGGGAAGATCGCGATCGGACGGCTGCAGAGCGGTCGGCTGCGGCGCGCTCAGACCGTCGCGCGTATCGACCACGACGGGAACGTCACGCGCGCAAAGGTCACCGACCTCTTCACGTTCCAGGGGCTCGCGCGCGAGCCGGTCGAGGAGGTGCGGGCCGGCGACATCGTCGCCGTGGCCGGCGTCGCCGACATCGCGATCGGCGAGACCATCGCCGACTTCGACGACCCGCGGCCCCTTCCGCCGATCAAGGTCGAGGAGCCCACGCTGAAGATGAGCTTCGCCGTGAATACCAGCCCGTTCGCGGGGCGTGACGGGCAGCACGTGACGAGCCGCAAGCTGCGCGAGCGCCTCTACACCGAGCTCGAGCGCGACGTGGCCCTGCGCGTAGCCGACACGGAGAGCCCCGACACGTTCATCGTCAGCGGCCGTGGCGAGCTGCACCTCGCGATCCTCATCGAGAACCTGCGTCGCGAGGGCTACGAGCTGCAGGTGTCGCGGCCCGAGGTTATCGAGCGCTACGAGAAGGGGGAGCGCCTCGAGCCCTTCGAGCAGCTCGAGATCGAGGTCTCGCAGGAGGGGCTTGGCGCGGTGGTCGAGCTCGCTGGCCGGCGGCGCGGCGAGCTGCTCGACATGAAGTACCGCGACGACGGGTCGGCGCACTGCGTCTACAAGATCCCGACGCGCGGCCTCCTCGGCTTCCGGCAGGCGTTCCTCACCTCGACCCGCGGGCAGGGCGTGATGAATACGCTCTTCGCGGGGTACGGTCCCTACGCCGGTGACATCGACTCGCGCCAGTTCGGCTCGCTCATCGCCTGGGAGGACGGCACGACGACGACGTTCGGGCTCAACCAGGCGCAGGAGCGCGGCACGCTTTTCGTAGGGCCCGGTGTCGACGTGTATGAGGGCATGGTGGGCGGGGAGCACATCCGCGACCGCGACCTCGAGGTCAACGTGGTGCGGCGCAAGCACCTCACCAACATGCGCAGCAGCAACTCGGACATCGCGGTGAAGCTCGACGGCATCCGCGACCTGTCGCTCGACGACGCGATCGAGTTCCTCGCCGACGACGAGCTCCTCGAGGTGACGCCGAAGACGTACCGCATCCGCAAGAAGGTGCTGTCGAAGCAGGACCGCGACCGGGCGATCGGTCAGGCCAAGCGCGCCGCTGGAATTGCCGACTAGCACGGTCGACCTGCCTCGAGGTCGCGGCCCGCATCCCGCGATCGTTGGCCTTCACCCCGCGGACGACGCGTCGCGCGACCACTACCTCTTCCGCCACCTCGCGAAGGTCCTCCCACGGCGCGGCATCGCGGTCGCGCGCTTCGACCGCCGAGGCGACGACGTGCCGTTCGAGGATCAGATCGCCGACACGCTCGACGTGCTCACAGAGCTGCGGCGGCGGCCGGAGATCGACGCCGCGCGCATCGGACTATGGGGCTTCAGCCAGGGCGCCTGGATCGCGCCGATGGTCGCGTCGCGCACGGACGTCGCGTTCCTCGTGCTCGTCGCATCCGTCGGCGTCACGCCCGCCGCGCAGATGCTCTACGGCACGGCGAAGCACGTGCGCGAAGCAGGCTTCGGCGACGGCGCGGCCGACCGCGTGATCGCGGCGCGACGCCGCGTTGACGAGTACCGGCGCGGACGCGGCTCGGTCTCCGACGCGCAGCGCGCGATCGACGCGATCAAGGACGAGCCGTTCTTCGCGCACGCGTACCTGCCGGCCGACGCGGGCGCGCTCGGCCCCTGGCCGGACATGGACTTCGATCCGGCGCCCGTCTTCGCGCAGGTGAAGGTGCCGGTGCTCCTCTTCTATGGCGAGGACGACGAGTGGCAGCCGATCGACGCCAGCATCCGCGCGTGGCGCGACAGCGGCAACTCCGACCTCACGATCGTCCGCCTCCCCGGAGCGGCGCACGCGCCGACGATCGGCGGCGTGAAGGACATCGCGAAGGTCTCACCCGACTACGAGCGCGCGCTGGTCTCCTGGCTCTTGCGTGTCACGGCGGGCTGACCGAGCGCCGCGCGGACGGCGGGAGCGACCTTCGTGCCGTACAGCTCGATCGAGCGCATGACCTTGTCGTGCGGCATCGAGCCGATGGTCATCATCATGAGGAAGCGGTCGTGCCCGAAGATCCCGTGCTGGAACAGGATCTTCTCGACGATCTGGTCCGGCGAGCCGATGAAGTTGGCGCCGCGCAGCATGCGAAGCGCTTCGTAGTCGGCGCGCGACATCGGTCCCCAACCGCGCTCGCGGCCGATGCGATCCATCATCACCTTGAACGGCCCGAACGCGTCCTCCGCGGCCTGCTCGGATGATTCGGCGATGTAGCCGTGCGAGTTGATCGAGAGCGCGGGGCGCGCGTGTCCGGCGGCATCCGCCGCGGCGCGATGGATGTCCGCGACGGGCGCGAAACGCTCGGGCATCCCGCCGATGATCGCGATGGCCATCGGGAGACCGAGGGTCCCGGCGCGCTGCGCTGACTCGGGGTGGCCGCCGACCGCGACCCAGACCGGG
>DASQIF010000085.1:0-2409 GCA_035631715.1 Candidatus Acidiferrales bacterium | reverse complement strand
GGCCCCGACGATGAAGAGCGAGACGATCGCGAACCCGACGAAAGTCGAGTAGCGCGACCAGGCGCGGTCGCCGCGTGAGGCAAAGCGACGCGCGATCACGAACGCCGCCGCGGCAAGCGCGGCGAACGTCGGGATCGCGTTGACCCCATGGATCGTGCCGTGAAGCGTCTGCGGCGACCCGGTGAGGGGCGCGCCAGGTGGATAGCCGCGCGCCGGGTCGGTGACGAAGACGCCCGCGATGATGAGACCGATGCCGAAGACGCCCACGAGCCGCGGACCCCAGACTGACGCCGGCCCAGAACGCCAGACGCGACTGAGACCGACCGCAAGACCGAGGCACAACGTCCCGCAGATGATGAAATTCGCGATCTGCTGCCAGCCCTCATCGCTCATCGCAAGGTCGCTCACCATGTTGCGGAACGCGTCATAGCCCGGACGCGTGACACCTTCGATCAGGAAGACGACGATGAAGAGGAGCGGCCCGCCGATGCCGCCGAGGAGCAGCCACCACGCCGGACGGTCGACGATCGCCCACCTCACCGGCCCCACCAGGGACGCGATTCGCCGTCGATCCCCTCCCCGCGCGTGAGCTTCACCGCTGGCTTCGGCGGCACCGCCTGCGTGAGCGCGGTGCCGAGCTCCATCGCGTACAGGTCGATGACGCCGTTCTGCTCGTGGAGGAAGGCGACATGCGCCGCGTCCGGGCTGAACACGCCGTTCCAGCTCTTGCCGTCGCTGGTGAGCGCGATGTCGCGGCCGGTGCTCACCTCGACGACGTGGACGTCGTTGCCGCCCTGCGGACCGCGCAGCGTGAAGATGAGGAAACGGCCGTCCGGCGAGAACTGCGGCCGGTACGGCTCACCGTCGGCGCTCACTTTCTGCGGCGTCGCGGCCTTGCCGTCGACCGGCACGAGCAGGATGCGCGGCACGCCGAGCGTGTACGACGTGACCGCGATGGTCTTGCCATCGGGCGACCACGCCGGATCCGCGAGGTCGGAGCCCGAGGAGAGCGTGTTCAGCAGCCGTGCGGCCCCGTTCGTCCCCTTCGCGTCGTAGATCTCCAGGTTCGATCCGTCCCCGTCGCCGTTGTCGGTGACGACCGCCAGCTTCGTGCCGTCGGGCGAGAGCACCGGATCGTCGTGATACGCGACGAGGTGAAAGCCCGACGGGCTCTTCTGCCGAAGGCCGGTGAGCACGAGCGTCTCGGTCCCGCCAGTCGGCTGCTTCCTAACGATGTCGGTGTAGTGGAGCAGCGCTGGCGCGGTCTGCCCGTCCACGGTGCGCTTCCCGTCGATGGTCTCGGTGCGCGCGAAGACGAGCGTGGCGCCGTCGCTCGACAGGCTCGGCGCGAGGTTGCGCCCCTCGCTCGTCACGTTGATGTAGCCGCCGTCGCGCAGCGTGTACACGTCGCCGCGGAGCGTGAACACGATCGTGCCCGGGATGCGCGGCGCCGACACGGTGGCCGTCGGCCGCGGCGGCGTCGGCGGGATCGTGCCGCCGGGCAGCAGGACCGGCGAGAAACGGTTCCCGATCGAGATGTACGTGATCAGGAGCGCGACGCCGATGACGCCGAAGAGGTAGTCGCGCGGCCTCACGCGCGCACCGCCGCGACGACGCGCGCGATGTCCGCATCAAGCTCGGCGCCGTTGCGCAGCTCGAGGTGACCGGCGATCGGCGGCTCGAACCCGTTGCGGCGCATGCGCTCATACACGCTGACGTCGGCGTCGGAGTGGTCGCCGTCGGCACGATCGTTCGCGCGCGACGCCAGGCGAGCGCGGACCGCCGCGTCGTCGGAGGTGACGAGGACGTGGTGGACCGGCGCGCCGCGCGCCGCGGCGACGCGCTCGGCTGGCGCGCGGTAACGCGCGAGGAGGTGCGTCGCGTCGAGGACGACGGTGTGCGCGTCGCCGAGCAGCTCGTCGAGGAGCGCCTCCGCGATCCCGAACACCGCGGCGTTCTCGTCGTCGGCGTACGACGCCGCGATGAAGAGCCGGCTGCGTAAGTGGTCGGTCGCCACGTGCGCCGCGCCGAGGCGCGCCGCGAGGAGCCTTCCGCAGTAGGACTTCCCCACTCCGGGCAGGCCCATCAGCATGACGAGCGCGGCGCGTCCCGCGGGCGTCGTCGGCACGCCGATCTCGTCGCGGAGCTGCGCGACGAGTGCGCGACGGTGCGCCGCGAGCGAGCGCGTCTGCGCTCTCGTGGCGGCGTCGCTGAGACGCACCGGACGTGTCATGCCGCGAAGCCGATCTCGCGCAGCGCGTCGCGCGCCGCGCCGGCCTCGTCCCACGGGAGCTTCTCCTCGCCGACGATGATCGAGCCCTCGTGTCCCTTGCCGGCAAGGAGGACCGTGTCTCCGGGTCTCGCGCGGCGGATGGCCTCACGCACGGCCTCGGCCCGATCGTCGATGAC
>DASQIF010000084.1:0-1626 GCA_035631715.1 Candidatus Acidiferrales bacterium | reverse complement strand
GATCCGTCAGGAGGGCGAGGGCGATCCGGGCGCGTTCACCTCGAAGCCGTGGTGGTCGCAGGCCATCGTGCTCGTCGCCGGCGTGACGATGAACATCGTGCTCGCGGTCCTCGTGCTGACCATCGCGTTCGCGAGCGGCACGACGGCGCCGACCGGCGACGTTCGGGTCGAGCGCGTCGCGCCGGGCTCTCCCGCGGAGAAGGCCGGGATCCTCACCGACGACATCGTCGCCTCCATCGACGGCCGCCAGATCACGCGGTCTCAGGACCTCGTGAACTACGTGCGGCAGAAGGCGCGCAGCGAGACCGAGGTCACGCTCCAGATCGATCGGAACGGCCGCCCGATCGCGCCGGTGAAGGCGATCCCGCGCGCCGAGCCGCCGGAGGGCGAAGGCCCGCTCGGCATCACGCTCGAGGACGTGCAGGGGCCGGTGTCGGTCGCGCTGCCCGAGGCCGTGGGTCAGGCGTTCTCGCTCATGGGCGACATCGTGAGTCAGATCGCGCAGCTGCCCTCGCAGCTCGTCGCCACGCGCGGTGGTGGCGGCGGTGGACCCGCGGTGAGCGGGCCGATCGGCATCTTCCAGATCACCGCGCAGGTCGCGCAGTTCGGGATCCCGACGTTCCTCAAGCTCGTCGGCGTGCTGTCGGTGAACCTCGCGGTGCTGAACATCATCCCGTTCCCGGGCCTGGACGGCGGCAGGCTCTTCTTCGTGCTCGTCGGCGGCATCTTCCGCAAACGCCTCTCGCCGCAGGTCGAGGGCGCGATCCACGCCGTCGGCTTCCTCGTGCTCGTCGCGCTGCTCGTCGTCGTCTCGTTCTTCGACATCCGCCGCGTCGCCGGCGGCTAGTGGCGCGCGTCGAGCTTGGCCGCGAGGACGTGCTCGCGATGCTCGCAGAGCACCCGCGCCGCATCGCGGCCGCGACGGCTGTTGTCCCGGCGTCACGACTGAAGAAGGAGCGCATCCTCGGCGAGTGGACGGCCGTCGACATCCTGGCGCACCTGCGCTGCTGCGCTGATGCGCGCGGCGAGTTCATCCCGCGGATCCTCGCTGAACGGCGCCCGACGCTGCGCGCGATCGATCCGCGAACGCTCTTCCGGGACACGGCCTACCGCGACCTCGAGTTTTCGGACTCGCTGCGCGCGTTCACGCGTCAGCGCGCGAGGCTACTGAAGCTCCTGCGCTCGCTGCCCTCTAGGGACTGGGAGCGGACGGCGATCGTCACCGGCGGAGGCTTGTCGCGCGAGCGCACCGTCCTGTTCTACGCAGCCTGGCTTGCGCGTCATGAGCCGGCGCATGTCCGGCATGTAGAGCGTCTTGTCTCACACACGCGATAGGTCAGCGATGACTTGCAGCGCGGGACAAGACCGGAGCGAAGCGCCTCGGCTCTACGTGGCGTAGAAGATCAAGAAGCGCCCGTCGGGACAGTCAAGGGCGCCCTTGCCTTCGCTCAGCTTGAACGGTTGGGGTAGCCCGGGCCCCGAGCGTTGAAGTCGGACCCCGAAGTTGACGCCTCCGATCCCCCCTCGACCGGTCACGTCGAGCGCGACCAGCGACCACCGCTCACCCGCACGGCCTCGCGCCAGAAGCCGGGCCACGGCCTCGTCCGGATACACGGCGCCCGGCTC
>DASQIF010000083.1:0-1937 GCA_035631715.1 Candidatus Acidiferrales bacterium | reverse complement strand
GCCCGATTCCTCGTCAGCGTCGCGATCGGCTCACTGACGTACCTCGCGGTCGCACTGTCGCTCGAACGCTCGCTCGTTGCCGAGGTTGCCGATGGTCTCCGGTCGCGGATCGCCGCATGAGCGCCCCGCGCATGCGCGTCGCACATCTCGTCGACGACCTCGGTATCGGCGGCGCCGAGCGACTGGTCGAAGTCGCAGCCCGCGTGCTCACGCCGCTCGGAGTGGAACTTTCGGTGCTTTCGCTCCGCGAGCCGGTGCGTTCCCCGATGGTCGGCGCGCTCGAAGCGCTCGGCGTCGACATCGTGTGGCTTCCATCGCGGCGAAGGCGGACATTTCTCGATGCCGAGCGACTTCGCCGCGTCCGGTCCGCGCTGAGGACCGGCGACTACGACCTGCTCCAAACCCACCTCCTGTATGCGAACGTCGTCGGCGCACTGGCTGGCCAGGACGCCGGCATCCCCGTGGTCGCGACGCTCCACCAGACGGCTCGGTTGGAGCGAACCTTCGAGCGCGAGCGTGAGCTCGTCGAGTCGCTCGTCTTGAGACGGCGAGCGACACGCATCGTCGCGGTCGGAACATCCGTGGCGGAGGTCAACCGTCGACGGTTCGGACGCGTGCCGATCGACATCGTCAGCAACCCGATCGCCGTCCCCGAACCGGTCGCCGCGGACGTACGGCAGGCCAAACGCGCCGAGCTGCTCGGCGACTTTGCCGGTCCCCTGGTGCTGTCCGTGGGCCGCGTGGAGCCGGTCAAGGGCTTCGACGACATGATCACCGCGTTCGGCGCCGTCGCTTCACGGGCGCCGCAAGCCGTGCTTGCCATCGCAGGTGACGGGAGCATGCGCGAAGCGCTCGAGCTGCAGGCTCGTGGCGCCGGGCTCGAGCGCCGTGTGCGGCTCCTCGGCGAACGATCCGACGTGCCCGCACTGCTCGCCGCTGCGGATCTCTTTGTCATGTCGTCCTATTCGGAAGCGCTTCCCTTCGCCCTCCTCGAGGCGATGGCCGCCGGGGTTCCGGTCGTCGCGACCCGCGTCGGAGACGTCCCACGCGCGCTCGGCACCGCCGGTGCGCTCGTGCCGCCGGGCGAACCCGCCGCGCTTGCGGCGGCGATGACGCGCGCGCTCGAGTCGAGCGATTGGCGCGTCGAACAATCCGCGAAGCTCGCGCAGCGGGCGCGCGAGGAGTACGGCGAGGAACGCTGGGCCGCCGACATGGCGCGCGTCTACCGCATGGCCACCGAGCAGCGTGCAACTCCGCGTTCCCTCGTCGTGGCGGTCCTCACCCACGGCTACAAGCCACGCATCGGCGGCATCGAGAGCCAACGCTCATCGACGACGCCAAGGCTGGCGCGGCTCGGGATCGAGCCGCACGTGTTCACTCGCGCGTTCCCGGGTGCACCGCGAACCGAAGCGCTCGACGGCGTGCGCGTGCGCCGTCTGGTCGCGCTCCCGGTGCACTCGAGCGTCACCGCGACGGGTGCGCTGAGGTCGCGTGTCGAGCGACCGCTGGGATCTCTCGTCTGGTCCGCACAGTGCCTCTGGCACGTGCTGCGCATCCGACCGGACGTCATCCACGCCGACGAGGTGCTGTCCACCGCTCGCGTCGCGCTCGCGGCGGGTCGCTTGTCGGGAGCACCCGTCGTCGTGTTCGCCCATGCAACCGGACCGATCGGCGACGTGCAGCGCAACTTGCGCACGATCGCCGGCCGCCGGCTGCTCGAGAACATCCGTCGCCGGGCACGGCTGGTCGTCTCCGTCAACGACCAGATCGACGACGAGTTCGGGCGTCTGGGCATCGAGCCCGCGCGCCGGATGGTGTTGCCGAACGGCATCGACGTCGATCACTTCGCACCCGCGACACCGCGTGAGCGCAAGGAACTGCGCAAACGACTTGGCTTGGGGAGCGAGTTCGTCGCCGTCTATACGGGCCGGCTCGCG
>DASQIF010000082.1:0-1583 GCA_035631715.1 Candidatus Acidiferrales bacterium | reverse complement strand
CGCGGTGGCCGAGGCGCTCCGCAACGTCGTGTGCGCGGGCGCGACACCGCTCGCGATCACCGATTGCCTCAACCTCGGCAACCCCGAGCGCCCGCTCGGCGCGTGGCAGCTCGAGCGCACCGTCGCCGGCATCAAGGCGGCCTGCGACGCGCTCGGCGTGCCCGTCGTCTCCGGCAACGTCAGCCTCTACAACGCGACGAAGGGCGCCGACATCTGGCCGACCGCGGTGATCGGCGCGGTCGGGCATCTTGCGGAGGTCTCGCGCCGGATCCCGGTGACGTCGGGCCGGCCCGGTGACGCGGTGCTCCTCGCGGGTAGCGCGAACGTGCGCCTCGGGACATCGGCCTACGGCGCGCTGAATGGGGTGCACGATGGGCCCGTCGCGATCGACCTCGCGCTCGAGGCGCGCCTACAGCGGTTCGTCCTCGCCGCGCACGAGCGCGGCCTGATCCGCGCCGCGCACGACCGCGCGGAGGGTGGGCTCGGCGTCGCGCTCTTCGGGGAGGCGCCCTCGGGCATCGTCCTCGTCACCGATCGACCGGACGCGCTCCGCGCGCTCGCGACGGAGCACGACGTCCCGACGTGGACGCTCGGCACGATGGGCGGTGACCTGCTCGAGGTCGCGCCGGTCCTCGGCATGCCGCTCGCGTCGCTCGCGCAGGCGCACGGCCACGGCCTCGCGCGCGCGCTCGGGCGGGAGTCCTAAAGGTATGTGCGGGATCTGCGGCATCTGGAGCCCGACCGCGCAGGCGCGGAACGATCCGGCGGAGGCCGCGCGCCTCATGTTCTTCTCGCTGTACGCGCTGCAGCACCGCGGGCAGGAGTCGGCGGGTCTCGCGGCGACCGACGGTCGCGACCTGCGCGTCGTGCGCCGCATGGGCCTGGTGGGTCAGGTCTTCAGCGAGCCCGACCTCGCGATCCTCGGCGGCCGCGCCGCCATGGGCCACACCCGGTATTCGACGACCGGCTCGTCGAAGATCCAGAACGCGCAGCCGATGGTGGTCCGTGACGAGGCGCTCGGCGAGCTCGCCATCGGCCACAACGGCAACTGCATCAACGCGCGCGAGATGCGCGACGATCTCGCGGCCGAGGGCGTTCCGTTCGCGACCTCCTCGGACACCGAGGTCGTCGCGCAGGCGATCGCGCACGCGCCCGGCGCGTCGTGGGACGAGCGGATCACGCACACGATGCCGACGCTCGCCGGCGCGTGGTCGCTGGTCATGCTCACGCCGACCGCGTTGTACGCGGTGCGCGACCCGCTCGGTGTGCGGCCGCTCTGTCTCGGCCGGCGCGGCGACGCGTGGCTCGTCGCGAGCGAGACCTGCGCGCTCGACACCATCGGGGCGACGTTCATCCGCGACGTCGCGCCGGGCGAGGTGCTGCGCATCGACGACCGCGGGCCGGTGACCCTCGCCGATCTGGCCGCCGACCGCCGCGGCCTCTGCATCTTCGAGCACGTGTACCTCGCGTCCGCCGCGAGCAACCTCGGCGGCGTTTCCGTCTACGCGACGCGCGAACGCATGGGCGAGATCCTCGCCGACGAGCACCCGGCCGAGGCGGACGCGGTCATCCCGGTGCCCGAC
>DASQIF010000081.1:0-5735 GCA_035631715.1 Candidatus Acidiferrales bacterium | reverse complement strand
GTCCGAGCGCGGCTAGTGGCTTGGTCGGGTGACGGTCGCGCTCGCGCTCGCCGAGGCCTGCACGGTGCCGTCACTCGCGACGACCGTCACCGTCAGGACGGTGCCGTACTCGGCCTCGACCTTCCGGAGGTCGAAGGAGCTCGTCGTGTTCGGCTGCAGGACGCCGCCGAGACGCCAGGTGTAGGAGTAAATGAGCGCGTCGCTGTCCGCGTCCGCGCCGGTCGCGGTCGCGACGACGGTGTCGCGCTTGCCCGGTGTGGCCGTGCTGAGCGACACCGTCACCGTGGGCGGCGTGTTCGCGACCGTGACCGAGGCGGTCGCGTTCGTCGTCGCCTGGCCATCCGAGACGGTCACGCGGACCGTGATGGTGTCGCCCTTGTCGCCGTTCCCCGCCACCGACAGGTCGAGCGACGGACCGGTCGCGCCCGCGATGGTGACGCCGTTGCGCTGCCACGCGTAGGTGTACGTGAGCACGTCGCCGTCGGGATCGTGCGCCGCGACGCTCGCGGTGACGACGTCGTTCGTGCGCGGAGATGCCGGCGACAGGGAGAGGCTGTCGATGACCGGCGCGGTGTTCACGTGCTGCGCGACCGCGCCGAGCACGTTCGCTGAGTTGCCGGCGACGTAGATCCGCGCATCGCTTGCGAGGTCGAGCAGCGCCGGCGACCATGGGAGCGCGAGCGCAGGCGAGGTCGGCGCGAGCGTGGTCTCGTCGAGCTCCACGAGCGTCGAGCGGTCCATCTCGGTCACGTACAGCCGGTGCGACGCGGCGAAGCGAATGAGCCCGCCGGGGAAGCCCGGCAGCGACGACGAGCGAAGGATCGTGCCGGACGCGCCGTCGAGCGCGAAGACCGCCGAGTTCGCGAACGGCGGGCCCGCCAGATCGGAACCGGCCAGGTAGACGACGTGCGCCACGGCGTCGACGGCCAGCGCAAATCGCGGGCTCACCGGCAGCGCGATGTCGTCGAGGACTGCGAGGCTCGCCGCGTCGAGCACGACGAGCGACGGCCGGCCGAAGCCGATGTTCGTGACGTAGACCCTGCCGAGCCCGGAGTCAGTCGCGACGCCGAACCACGATTCGCCCGACGGCGCGAACGTCGTGGTCGTCGCGAACGTCGTCGTGTCGACCGCGGTCAGCGTTCGCCCACCTGCGACGTACGCGCGCGAGCGCGTCGTGTCGAGCGCGACGCCGTGCCCTCCGACAGGAAGGCTCGCGATGCGCGAGGCGCTCGTGAGGTCGAAGACGTCGAGGGAGACGATCGTGCCACTCGCATTCGCGTTCGATGCGTAGAGCCGCCGCGCGGCCGCGTCGACGGCGACGAGGCCCGCGACCGTCGTGGTGACAAGTGTCGTCGTCGCGCCGGTCGATGGGTCCACGACGGAGACGCGACCGGTGCCGTCCGCCGCTTGCGCACCGTTGTCCGCGACGTACACGCGTCCGTCGGTCGGATCGGCGGCAACGCCGAACGGCGCGGCGCCGACCGGATACATCGCCACGAGCTGCGTCGCATCGGCGACGGCGGGCACGAGCCCAAGTGTCGCGACGAGCGCACAGACGAGCAGAGCGATGCGGCGCATTCGCGGGTGAAACGGGCCGGGCGCTCTTCCGGTTACGCGAGCGGTACGACGGTCCTAGTGGAGGAGCTCGCGGAAGAGCCGTTCCGTCACGGCCGAAGGGCGCGCCGACACTGCGGCGAGCGCGGCGCGGCACTCCTCCATGATCGCGACGGCCTGCGCGGCGTTCCCGGCGTCTCTGGCCGCGCGCATGAGGTGCCGATAGCCCGATTCGCGTAGCGGGTCAACGGTGATCAGCCGCCGCGCCACGCGCTCCGCCTCCAGCGGCCGGCGCTGGGCGAGCTCCGCCTCGCACACGGCGTCGAGCGCCTGCAGCTCGATGTCGCGAAGCGTACGACGCTCCGCTTCGATCCACGGCGCGTCCTCACCCGCCAGGAATCCGCGCGCCGCTATCTCATTCGCGATGATCGCCTCAGCCCACGCATCCGCAAGACGCCCTTCGCGCTGGAGCGCCTGCACGTGGTTGATCGCGCTCCACGCACGCTCGCGGTCGACGAACGCGTCCGCCGCGAGGTGCAGCGAGTACGTCCCGGTCGCGGCACGCAGCTCGGCGCGGTCCACGGCGAGCGGCGCGATCGCGGTCCGCACACGGCTGACAAGGGCATTCAGGCTCGCGTCGGCCGCCTCCGGCGACGCGTCGCCCCAGAGCGCGTCGACGAGCTCACCACGCGAGACCGGACGGCGGCGCTGCAACACGAGATAGGCCCAAAGCCGCCGGCCAAGGCGCCCCGGGAATGCGGACTCGGCGACGACGCCGCCCTCGTGCTCGATCGAGATCCGGCCGCAGATGAGCACGCGCACGCCACAAGGAAACCACAAGGTGCGGCGCGCACGATCGGCCCATCACCACAGGAGGTGCGACATGAGATACACGGTCACCGTCCGCGCGCGACTTCGCGGCACGCCCGCCGAGGCCAAGAAGCTTCACGACGACACCACTCGTGCGACGAAGGACATGGCCAAGCAGGCCGGCGATCTGACGCACACGATCTACCTCGACCCACAGGACCCCAAGGCGTTCCTCGGCATCGACACCTGGTCCACGCTCGAGGGCCTCCAGAAGTTCGCCGCCTCCCCGCAGATCCAGGAGTTCTTCGGCAAGCTGTTCGAGGGCGCGCCCGAGGTGAAGGTCTGGGTGGACTCCGACTGGAACCAGTGGTAAGACTCGGGTCGATGACCGACCTGAAGAGCCTTCGCTGCCCGTGCGGCTTCGAGGTGCGCAGCCGGGATGAGAACGAGATCGTTCGCATGGCGCGCGATCACGCGAAGACCATCCACGGCCAGGAGCTGACCGTCGAGCAGGCGCGGGCATTGATCCAAGCCGTCGCGTAACTAATCCATCACGCGCTGCAGCCAGCTCGCGCCCGTGCCGCGGTCGGTGTAGACGTCGCAGACCATGCCGTCCGCGGTACGGAGCGTGAGGTACTCGCGCATCGGCCCGCCCTTCCACCATTCGGCCTCGACCCGCCAGCGGCGCATCACCTCGACCACCGCGAAGTGGCGACCGCCGACGTGCAGCAGCGTGAGCTCGCCCTCGTCCCACACCAGCTTTGCGGGCAGCGGATCAGCGAACAGCCTCGTCATCGTTCTGCTCCCCCATCACGAGATGACCTCTTTCCATTCAGCGGCGCGCTCAGGTAGTCGCGCGTCGGCGTCGATGACACGTGCGCGCAGCACGCGACCCGCGCCGAGACGCTCGCGCAAGTAGCGCGCGCTCGCGATCGCCTCCTCCCAGCGCGCGCCGTCCGCCGCGAACAGCCCGATCTGCCGGCCGCGCGCGGGCTCGACCTCGCGCACGTCGATGGCGCAGGCCATCACACGTCCGAGATGCGCGCGCTCCTCGAGCGCCCACCGCACCGAGCGCAGGAGCGCCGCGGCGTCGCGCGTGGGCGGCAGGATCGCGCGCTCGAGGCGCAGCGGCTCCGCGTCCTCGCGCTCGAGGCGCACCGCGATGCGCAGCGCGGCGAGTCCGTCGGCCGCGAGCGCGGCGGCGATCTCCTCGAGCGCGGTGCGCAGCGCGAACACGAGCTGCTCGCGCGATACGAGCGCGTCCTCCCACACGCGCCGCGCGCGGATGCGTCGCGGCGGTGGATCCGCGCGCACGCGCTCCTCGTCCTCGGCGCGCGCGAGCGCATGGGCCCGCGCCGCGCCACGGCCGAAGCGATCGAAGACGGCGCCGCGCGGCAGCGCGGCGAAGTCCCCGACGCTTCGAAGGCCTAGGAGGCCGAGGTCGTCGACGAGCTTCGGCTCGATGGGCAGCACCTCGATCGGCAACGGCGCGAGATACTCGCGCGGCTCCGGGACGAGGCGCACATCACCGTCGGCGGTGCGCTCCGCGGCGACGCGCGCCGCGAAGGCGGTGGTCGCGACGGCCACCGATGCGGGCGCGCCGACGCGCGAGAGACGTTCGATGATCCGGCGCGCGACGCGCGACGGTGCGCCGAGCACGCGCTCGGTGCCCGCGAGATCGCAGGCGTACACGCCCGGCGCGACGACACCGACGTGTGGCAGCAGCGCGCGGAGCGTCGCGAGCGCGCGCGAATGCAGCGCGTCGCTCGCGCTGCGCACGACCACGGCGGCGATCACGAGACGCGCTCCAGCGCAGGCTCGAGCGATCCGGCGAGTGCGCTGCGCGTGCCAAGGTCGCGCGGCGCCGCGTCGAGCGCGCCGATGCAGAAGAGCGCGCGCTCCGACGAGGCAGGTGTGCCCGCGGCGAACGACCATCCCACGGTGCGGCCGAAGCGCAGCTGCCACGCGACCTTCTCGACGCGCACCGTCGGGAGCGCGACTCGGCGACCGCGCTCCTCGGCGACGACGAGCAGCGCCGCGGGCGAGCCGCGCACGACCGGAAGGAGCGGCGCGAGGTCGTCCATGCGGCAGGACGATGCGAACGAGGGACCGAGGTCGACGACCACGAGGCGGAAGCCCTCGCTCCGGAGCACCGCGGATCCGGCGAGGAGCACCTCGTCCGCGCTCGTCGGACGGACGACGACGAGACGATCGAGGTCGATGCCCGCGTGAAGAGCGGCAAGCGGGTCGAGCGAGGCGGAGGCATCGATCCACGCCGCCATGCCGCCTTCACGCTGGGCTGCGGCCGCCACGGAGAGCGCGAGCGCGAGCTTGCCCGCTGTCGCCGGCCCGATGAACGCGAGCGGCTCGCCCGCGCGGATGCCGCCGCCGGTGACCTGATCAAGCGAGGTGCGAGCTTCGATGCGCCGCTCGCCGTCCGTCCTCTCGGCGACGTCGCCGCGCACCACCGCGCGCGTCCCGTAGCGGGACTCGATGCGCGCGATGGCGTCCGCCAATGCCGTAGCTCCCACGAGTTGCTCCCCTTGTGGCGCCAGAGGTTGTTAGAACGTTTGTTCTAGAACGTAGGAAGAGGAGCGGCGTTCGTCAACCACGACCACGATTGGGGGCACAAACCATTATGACTTTATGACGTCTGAAAGTCATAATTATTCAATGCTCCCTTTCAACGCAGCGGCCCTCACACCCACGCTGCACGAGCTCGATGAGCTGCGCGACACCCTCGACGCGCGCGGACCGCTCGCGTTGGACTGGGAGGGCCAGCTGCGGCGCGATCTCGAGGCATCCGCCGTCCAGGCATCGGTCGAGCTCGAGGGCGTCGCCGTGACCGTCGAGGAGGTGCGCCGCATCCTCGCCGGCGACCTACCGCGCCGCGTCTCACCGCAGGACGCCGGTCTGGTCCAGGGATATCGCGAGGCGATGCGATATGTGCAAAGTCGTGCCGACGACCGTGTGTTCCGCTGGTCCTCCGAGCTGCTGAAGGCGATCCACCATCGCGTGCTCGCCGGCGCTCGCGACGGCGGACGGTACGGCGGTGCGCGATTCGTCACGGACCAGGCGACTGGAGATCTGATCTATACCCCACCACAGGACAACGTTTCCGCACTTGTCGACGAGATGTGCGACCACATGAATGCGGATCGATCTCATCCTGCGTTGCAGGCGGCGTGGGTACACGTCGCCTTCGCAGCAATTCATCCGTTCCGCGATGGGAACGGACGCACCGCACGCATCCTGAGCTCGCTCGCGATGTACCGCGGTGGTTTCAAGCGTCCCGAGTTCTGCTCGCTCGAAGAGTGGTGGGGTACGCATAAGGACAGTTACTACGCGGCGTTCCGCGTCCTCGGCACCTC
>DASQIF010000080.1:0-5141 GCA_035631715.1 Candidatus Acidiferrales bacterium | reverse complement strand
CCTCGCGAAGGGACGTCAGCAGGGCTACGTCACGCAGGAGGACGTTGTCCGGGCGATCCCGGACGCGGAGCCGACCGAGATCGAGGAGCTGCTCCTCACGCTCGACGACAACAACGTCGAGATCCTCGAGGCCGAGCGCGGCCCGAACTGGGCCCAGGTCAAAGAGGAAGAGGAAGAGGCCGAGGAGCTGCAGCGCGAGGACGCCATCTCGGCGGTCCTCGCATCGGACCTCATCAGCGTCGACGACCCGGTCCGCATGTACCTCAAGGAGATCGGCAAGGTCCCACTCCTCACGGCCGAGGAGGAGGTCAACCTCGCGAAGTCCATCGAGCTGGGCGAGCAGGCCCTCGTGTCGCCGGCGCTGTCGGCGGTGCACCTGTACGAGCTCGGGGTCGAGGTCAAGAAGCGCATGGCCGTCGGTCGTCCCAAGGAATACGTCGACGAGGCGACGCGCTTCACGATCAAGTCACTCCGCTACACCCTCGACCACGAGGAGGGCGGCAAGGAGCTGCGCCGCCTCACGAACCGGCTCCTGAAGCTGCGCGACCCGCTGAAGGCGGAGGCGAACAGCAAGGAGATCTCGACCGAGGCGAAGATCCTGATCGACGAGACCGTGGGGCTCATCGACGCGGCGCGCCGCGACCCGGAGCGCCTCGCGTTCCGCATCCTGCCCCAGTACGCGAAGATCCACGGCCCGGCCGAAGGCGCGGAGCGCCTCGGCGAGCTCGTCATGCTCGGCCAGGAGATCCGCGACGTCCTCGTGAAGCACCTCGACATGCTCGTGGTGGCGGACCCCGACGAGCAGCGCGGACTCCGCCGTCTCGCGGACGAGCTCATCCAGAAGGGCGACGACGCGCGTCACAACCTGACCGAGGCGAACCTCCGTTTGGTCGTGTCGATCGCGAAGAAGTACATCGGCCGCGGCATGTCCTTCCTCGATCTCATCCAGGAAGGGAACATCGGCCTCATCCGCGCGGTCGAGAAGTTCGACTACCGCAAGGGCTACAAGTTCTCGACCTACGCGACGTGGTGGATCCGCCAGGCGATCACGCGCGCCATCGCCGACCAGGCGCGGACCATCCGCATCCCGGTCCACATGGTCGAGACGATCAACAAGCTCATCCGCGTCTCACGCGGGCTCCTTCAGGAGCTCGGGCGCGAGGCGACCGCGGAGGAGATCGCCGAGCGCATGCTCATCACGCCGGACAAGGTCCGCGAGATCGTGAAGGTCTCGCAGGAGCCCGTCTCACTTGAGACGCCGATCGGCGAGGAGGAGGACAGCCACCTCGGCGACTTCATCCCCGACACGCAGGCCCTCGCGCCGTCGGACGCGGCGAGCCACAAGCTGCTCAAGGAACAGGTGGAGAGCGTCCTCGAGGGGCTCACGCTCCGCGAGCGTCGCGTGCTCCAGCTACGGTTCGGCCTCGAGGACGGTCGCACCCGCACCCTCGAAGAGGTCGGCCGCGAGTTCAACGTCACGCGCGAACGCATCCGTCAGATCGAGGCGAAGGCGCTGCGCAAGCTGCGCCATCCGTCGCGCAGTCGAAAGCTCAAGGACTACCTCGAGTAGACGAAGGGGCGCCGCAAGGCGCCCCTTCTTCATTTCTTCGGCTGACCCCAGCGCTCGTACGACACGAGCTCGGCGAGCGGCTTTCGGCCGCGTGACGGTCCCGTCGGCCGCGGATCCTTCTTCGAGCGCGGGTGTCCGATCGTGACGATCTCGTGGGCGGCCTTGTCCGCCGGGATCCCCAGGAGGCGCTTCGCGCTCGCCTCGTGCGTGTCGTCGCCGTAGAACGCCACACCGCCGCCGAGCCCCAGCAGCGTGGCGCCGGTGAGGAGTCGCTCGGCGAGCCGTCCCTCGTCGTAGTCGTTGCCCGTGCCGTCGAACACGAGCGCGATGCCCGCGGGCGCGCCCGCCACCCAGCTGATGTTCGGGCGGAGCGCCGCGATCTGCCGGAGGTGGTCGCGATCGCGCACGACGATGAAGTGCCAGGGCTGACGGTTCCGCGAGCTGCCTGTCCAACGAGCCAGCTCGAGCAGCTCGGCGACGACCGCGTCGGGAACGGGCTCGTCCGCGTACTCGCGGATCTGGGCGACATGCCGGATGGGCCGCACGGCCGCGGAAAGCCTCACGGATGTCATGATGCGCGCATGTCAGAGATCGACGCTGGCGAGCTCGAGCGGCTCGGCTCGGCGCTGCGCCTCGCGGAATCGGCGCTCGAGGAAGCGCTCGAGGCGGCCGAGAATCTCGGCAATTTCGACCGCCGCTTCGACGTGCCGCGCGCCCTCGCCGGCGCACAGCGTCTGGTGCAGAACGCGAACGAGGCGGTGCAGGCCGCACGCGAGCGCTAGCATCGTCTCGTGCATGAGCTCGTCGGCAGACAGCTCCTCGACGTAGACGTCGGTTAGTTCCGACGCCGCGTCGCCCCATATGCCCGCGTCCACGTGGACGTCGGCGCGGGCGACGCGCACCACTCGCTCTGGCTCGCCCGATCGCGACCGGACGTGTTCGCCGTCGCCATCGAGCCGTCGCGCGAGTCGCTCCGCGACGCCGCTCGCAGCCTGACGCGACGACCGCTGCCGAACATCGCGCTCATCGCGAACGCCGTCGAGCAGTGCGCCGATCTCGGCCCTCTCGCCGACGAGGTCACGGTGACGCTCCCATGGGGCGCGCTGCTCGAGGCGCTGCTCGGTCGGCACGCGGACGTGCTCGGCGCGATGGCGGCGATCTCGCGTCCGGGCGCGACGCTGCGGGCCATCGTGTCGCTCACCGATCGCGACGGACACGGCGCCATGCCCGCGGCCGCCACACTTTGCGAGGCGTACCGCGACGCCGAATTCGATGACCTCGTCGTTCGTCCCGCCACCGCCGACGACGTCGCGGCGGCGCGCTCGAGCTGGGGCAAACGCCTTGGCGTCGGACGCGTCCGCCCTGCGTTCGTCCTTCGCGCGACGCGGCGCTAGAGTTACGCGCGATGAGTGAGCACGGGCCCGCCATGGGCGAGGACGCGCACAAGATCCACGAGCAGCCGCGGATCGAAGAGCACCGCGTCTACGCCCTGCTCGCGCTCCCCATCTTCGCCATCTCCGTCCTCATCATCGTCCTCATCGCGACGCTCGGGACGAAATAGCCTTCGGGCGCCGTTTCGGCGCCTCCTTCCACTCGAGGTCACTCGGCAGCTCGTCGCGCAGGATCGGCTCGAGCACGCGCACGTACTCGCAGAACCGGGCGCGGACGCGCTCCTGGAGGTCCGGCGCGTCGAACGGGAACGGCTCCCACACGCGTGCCCAGCCCTTGTCCCACTCCTCGATGCGCGCGTCCGCACCGAGGCCGCGCTTCACCTCGCGGGCCCGTCCGCGGAAAGCGCCGATGAGACGCGCGTTCGTGAGCCCGTCGGCCTCGAAGTGCAGGCCGAGCTCGACGACCTTCGCGCTCGCTCGCACCCAGATCTCGTAGTGGATGTCGCGGTTGCCGTACCAGGCCTTCGCCATCCACGAGGACGCCGCCCAGTGGAAGGCGCCGAGCTCCGCGGGCAGCGTCCTCTCGAGCGCGGGCGGGATCGCGCGGAACGCTGGGCGCCAGTCGCGCGGCGGAACGGCTAGCCCTGCACCACCGGGTGGATCTCGTCTGCGACGAGGCCGTGGGCTTCCTTGTGGACGCGCTTCGCGGCCTCGGCGTCGGGCGCATCGACGAGGCAGAAGATCTTGCCTTCCTTCTCGTCGAACCAGTAGTTGATGTACTTCACGCCGTACTTTTCCTGGGTGCGCACGTCAGCCATGTGCGCGTTGGCAACGTCCTTCGCCTTCGTCCCGTCGGGCGCCTTCTTGTGGACATCCATGAACAGCGGCATCGCTTACTCCCTTCGATTCGAACCGTCCCGGCCCGCGCCGCATGCTAGCCACTAGGGCGACATGACGTGCGGATCGCCGGACGTGGTTCGCGTCAGGGCACGTGCGCGCGCAGCCAGAGGTCGACGACCCCGGTCAGCGCGGGGTACGCGATGCCGAAGAGGATGACGAACGCAAGGAAGGCGCGCCGGGTCGGCGTCTCGACCACGTCCCACACGCGGTAACCGATCCACGCGCCGGCGGCGAAGAGCAGCGTTCCTAGGACCACGCCGCCCGGCGTGCCCTTCCAGATGATCGCCGCGGCGATGGCGAAGGCGGCGCCGCTGATGAGTGTCGTCGCGGTCGATGGACGGCGGGCGCCGTTCATCGCGAAGACGGCTCCGGGGATCACCGTCGGCACGAACTTCGTGAAGTACGTGCTCGCGGCCGTGAGGAGGAAGAAGATCGGAAGCCGCTGGACGAAGCTGCGGGTCAGCGCGATGGCCATGCCGACGGAGAGCGACGCAAGCGGAACGTACAGCGGGTTGAGACGGTCGACGTTGTACGCGAGTTCGATACGCGCGGTGTGCTGGAACGCCGGCTCGGCCGCCAGGACGGGGATGTTGCGCACGAATTCGATGGTCGCCGGCGAGATGTTCGTGCCGAGCGGTCCGGTGAAACGCTCCGCAGCGGTCGCGATGAGCAGGAAGCCGAAGACGACGTCGCTGCCCCAGCCGATCGGACGCTCCGCGCGGATCGCCCAGCGACACGCCGCGATGCCGACGAACGCGACGAAGATGCCCGAGCCGAGCATCGAGTGCGGGAACGACCAGCCCGTCTCATCGAGCCCGAACGCCGTGTGCCAGATCGCGTCGAACATTCCGGCGAGCGCCGTGATGACGAAGCCGCCGCCGGCGATCGCGATGGGGCCGGGCACGGGGAAGGGGAGCGGGAACAGCCGGAAGGTCGGACCGAAGAGGCCGCGCAGTGCCGGCGTGAACGCAACGTACGCGAGCGTGATGGTCGCGCAGAAGTGCATGGTGTAGATGAACAGGTGTGGCGGCGAGAAGAAGTCCTCGAACGGATGCGTCGCGTGCCACATGCGATCCCAGTTGAAGCCGATGCCGAACGCGAGGAGATCGAATGCGACGGCGATCCACAGCGCGCGATACGCGACGTCGATCGCGTGTTCGCGCTCGATCACCACGGATGCGGTGGTCACATGGGCTACGTTAGAATCGACGGCGCGATCCCTGGTAGCTCAGTGGTAGAGCGAGCGGCTCCGTGGTCAAGGGCAGCCCTTTGGGGAAACT
>DASQIF010000079.1:0-14939 GCA_035631715.1 Candidatus Acidiferrales bacterium | reverse complement strand
GTTCAGCAGCGTCGACGCGCCGATGCGGTAGCGATCGGGCGTGAGCCACGCCGTGCCGAGGGTCTCGTGCACCTGCACGAGGTACTGCACGGCCTGCTTGGCCTGTCGCACGCCGCCCGCGACCTTCATGCCGACGACGCGCCCGGTCTCCTCGTACACGTCGCGGATCGTCTCGAGCATGCACAGCGCGACCGGCAGCGTCGCGTTCGTCGCGGCCTTGCCGGTCGAGGTCTTGATGAAGTCCGCGCCGCCGGCGATCGCGAGGAGCGACGCACGACGCACGTTGTCATAGGTGCCGAGCTCGCCGGTCTCGAGGATCACCTTGAGGTGCGCCTTCGTGCCACACACCTCTTTCACCCGGACGATCTCGTCATAGACCTGCGCGTAGCGGCCGGAGAGGAACGCGCCGCGGTCGATGACCATGTCAACCTCGTGCGCGCCCATCGCGACGACCTCGCGCGTCTCCTCGAGCTTCACCTCGATCGAGGACTGGCCCGAGGGGAACGCGGTCGCGACCGACGCGACCTTCACACCCGTGCCCTTCGTGCGCTCGAGCGCCGTCTGGACGAGGTTCGGATACACGCAGATCGCCGCGACTGACGGGATGCTCGGGTCGCTCGGGTCGGGTCGGATGCCCTTCGAGGCGAGCGCCGCGACCTTCCCCGGCGTGTCCGCGCCCTCGAGGGTCGTGAGGTCCATCGCGCGGATCGCGAGGTCGAGCGCGAGCACCTTCGAGGCCTTCTTGATCGAGCGCGACGCGAGCATCGCGGCGCGCGCCTCGAGGCCCACGGCGTCGACGGAGCCGAGTCGCGGGAGGCGCGGCTCGAGCGGAAGCTCGAATCCGCCGGGAAGCGCGGGTGCGGTCGCCATGTGTCCGAGTCTAGGCGAGCACGTTCGCCGTGGCGGCAACGACGCGCTCGATCTGCGTGGCGCTGATGACGAGCGGCGGGAGATAGCGCACCACCGTCGGACCCGCACCAAGGGTGAGCACGCCGCCGTCCTGCAGCGCCTTGATCGTCGGGCCTGCGTTCTCCTTGAGCTCGATGCCGACAAGCAAGCCAAGGCCGCGGACCTCGCGGATCGTGTCGCTCTTGATCGCCCGCAGGCCGTCGATCAGCTGGGCACCGCGTTCGCGCGCGGCGGTCGCGAGATCCAGACGCCGCATCTCGCCGATCGCAGCGACGGCCGCGGCGCACGCGAGCGGATTGCCGCCGAAGGTCGTCGAGTGCGAACGCTTCGGGAGATCCCCCACCGCGCGCGAGAACGCGACGGCCCCCATCGGCACACCGCCGGCGATGGCCTTCGCGAGGCACAACAGGTCGGGCACGACGCCGTACTGCTCGAGCGCGAACATCGTCCCGGTCCGGCAGAAGCCGGTCTGGACCTCGTCGATCACCAGCAGGGCGCCGCGCTCGCGGCAGAGACGCGCTGCCTCGGCGATGAACTCGCGCGTCGCCGGCCGCACGCCGCCCTCGCCCTGCACGAGCTCCACGACGAACGCCGCGGTGTCGCCGGTGATCGCGGCGTCGAGCGCCTCAGGCTTGTTGAACGGGATGTGCCTCGCGCCCGGGAAGAGCCCTTCGCCGCCGAGCGCCTCGCGGTACTCCGGCCCCCACGTCGCAGCGAGCGCGCCCATCGTCTTGCCGTGGAAGCCGCGCATGGTCGCGACGATCTTCGGGCGCCCGGTCGCCATGCGGGCGAACTTGAGCGCGCCCTCGACCGCCTCCGCGCCGCTGTTGCAAAGAAAGAAACGGTCGAGCTCCGGCGGCAGGACCTGCGCGAGCGTGTCGTACAGCTCGGCGCGCCGGTCGTTGTAGAAGAGCTCCGTGCAGGAAGCGAGCGTCCGTGCCTGCGCCGCGATCGCGTCGGCCACCGCGCGATTGCCATGCCCGAGCGAGGCGATGCCCTGCCCGCCGACGCAGTCGATGTACTCGCGGCCGTTCTCGTCGTACAGCGCCGCGCCCTCGCCGCGGACGATGACCACCGGGCGCTTTTGATAGAGCCCGGAGGTGTGCGCGTCCTCGCGCACCATGGACGTCTTCGACTCGATGGTCACGCGCGGATCACCGTACGCACGTTCGGGTCACCGGTCGCCGAGCGGATGACGACCTCATCCACACCGGCCTCGATCGCCTCGCGCGCGGCGAGGATCTTCTTCTTCATTCGGCCCTGCGCGAGCGTCTCGGCCTCCTCGAGCGTCGTCTCCGCGACGAGCGACGAGGGGTCGTCTACGTCGCGCAGCAGGCCGGGCACGTTCGTGAGGATGAGCAGCGCGTCCGCGTCGATCGCAACGGCGATCCGCGCGGCGACTCGGTCTCCGTCCACGTTGAGCGCCTCGTTGTCCGTCGAGAGCGCGAGCGGTGCGATCACCGGCACGCGGCCCGGACCGATGAACTGCGTCAGCAGCGGCAGGTTCACCGCCTCCACCGTGCCGGTGTAGTCGTCGCGCAGGATCAATGTCTTCCCGTCCTTCACCGACCGGACGTCCTTCTTCTTCGCCACGAGTAGGCGGCCGGAGATGCCGGAGAGGCCGATGGCGTCGACGCCACGCTGCTGCAGCTTCTCGACGTAGGCGAAGTTCTCCACGCCGAGGGCGGCCATGGCGAAGATCTCGAGGGTGCGCCGGTCAGTGCGCCGGCTCACGTGGCCGGACGGCGAGGTGATCTGCTCCTGCGGGACGTCGAGCGCTTGTGCTAGGCGGTCGGTCTCGGCCGAGGCGCCGTGCACGAGCACGATCTCGTCCTGCCGGGCCACCTGGGCGACGAGATCGGCGACCGCGTCGCGCGACACGCCCTTCGAGCCTCCGGCCTTGATCACCGCCCGCAGTGGCATCGCACGAAGGGTAGTGAAAGGCACGGTGCGATGTCAGGTGGCACCGCACAGTCGAACGTCGGTGGACCGGGCGTTCGCCGAGCGAGCGCGCGACCACACTGGTCACGAAAGCGAGGACGACGATGGCCGCGACGATAACGACGCAGAAGATCCAGCTGCCGTACCCCGGAAGCGCCGAGCCCGAGCTCATCCTCACCACCGGACCGTGCCGGGTCCGCTTCGGCACGACCGATGAGGACCTCTGGGTGACGGGGACGTATGACGATCCATCGGGCGTGCTGCCGCTCGAGGTGACCTCCGGCGACCGCACCGCGATCACGCAGCGCTTCGAGCCCACTCTGTTCTCGGGCGCGGCGATGCCCCGCCTGGAGCTGTCCTTCGGAAAGAGCCGGCCGTTCGCGCTCGAGGTGCGCGCAGGCGCGAGCGAGAACGTGTTCGATCTTGGCGGGCTCCCGCTGTCGCGAGTCGTCGTCAAGGTCGGCGCGGGCCGCTTCGACCTCGACTGGAGCGCGCCGAACCCGGGGACGCTCTCGCTCATCGACATCTCCGCGGGTGCGGGCGCGATCACGGCCCGCCGGCTCGCCAACGCGAACTTCGCGACGCTCCGCTTCGGCGGCGGCATGGCCGCGTGCACGTTCGACTTCGGGGGCGCGCTGCGACGGGACGCCAGGGTGCGGATCGACTCCGGTCTCGGCTCGGTCGACATCACGGTGCCCTCGGCCACTGCGGCGACGGTGAGGGCGAAGGCCTTCGCGGCCGCACGTCGCGCCACCGGAACGTTCACTGTCCGCGGCGACGAGTATCTGACGCAGCCCGCGGCCGACGGCGTTCACCCGCTCCTGGAGATCGACGTGTCGCTCGCCTTCGGCGCGCTCAACCTCGCGACGACCTAGTACGACCGCCGCCCGCGTCGGTAGCATCGACGCAGGTGGATGGCGACGGTTCCGCGCACGGCCGGGTGAACCTCATCGGTGAGCACACCGACTACAACGACGGGCTGGTCCTCCCCATGCTCATCGAGCAGCGCACCGTCGTCGCGATACGCACGCGCACCGACCGCGTCCTCTCGCTCCGGAGCGACGCGCCGGGCGCGTCACCGGTCGAGGCGCCGTTCGACGGACGCGCGCCGCGCCACGACTGGTCGGATCACATCGTCGGCGTCGCCGACGCGCTCGCGCGGCGCGGCCACGAGCTACGCGGGTTCGACGCGCTAGTGCGATCGGACGTCCCGATCGGCGCCGGCCTCGCGTCCAGCGCCGCGCTCGCGGTGGCGACGGCCCGCGCGCTGCGCGAAGCCTTCGGGCTCGCCATCGACGACCGGGAGATCGCGGCGGCCGCGCACGCCTCGGAGGTGGAGTTCGTCGGCGCGCGCGTCGGCACGATGGATCAGCTCGTCTGCAGCCTGGGCCGCGAGGGCGACGCGCTCTTCATCGACGCCCGCGACGGCGCGACGCGGCAGATCGCGCTCGATGAGCTCGACGCCGACATCGCCGTGATCGACTCCGGGATCGCGCACGATCACGCGAGCGGCGCGTACAACGAGCGCCGCGCGGAGTGCGAGGAGGCGGCCCGACTGCTTGGCGTCGCGTCGCTGCGCGACATCCGCGACATGCCGGGGATCGGCCTGCCCGACGTGCTCGCGCGCCGCGTGCGCCACGTCCTGAGCGAGAACGCGCGCGTCACTGCGGCGGTCGACGCGATAGAACGCGGCGACGCCGCCGAGCTGGGCCGGCTGCTCAACGCGTCACACGCGTCGCTGCGTTACGACTTCGCGGTCTCGCTGCCGGCGATCGACCGAATCGTGGACGCGGCGCAGCACGACCCGGACGTCTTCGGCGCGCGCATCACCGGTGGCGGGTTCGGCGGCAGCGTGCTCGTGCTGGCGCGGGCCGGAAGCGCGCGCGGGGCCGCCGAGCGCGCCGTCGCGTCCTCGTCGGGTCGCGTGGTGCTTCCGACGCGATGATCGCGAACGCCGATCTCTACGTGGCCAAGTCGCGCGTCGAGGGGCGCGGCTGCTTCACCGCGAAGGCGATCGCGCGGCGCCGGCGCATCGGAGAGCTCATGGGCGAGCGCATCAGTCACGCCGAGGCGCGTCGCCGGATGCGCGGTCGCCGCCGCATACGCATCTCCGACGTCGACGAGCGCACGGCGATCGACCTGAACCATCGCGGCGACGCCACCGCGTACATCAACCACTCGTGCGACCCCAACGTCTTCATGCGCGTGCAGCACGGTCATCCGCTGTTGTTCGCGCTGCGGCCGATCAAGGCCGGCGAGGAGCTCCTCCTGGACTACGGCGAGTCGTACCACGAGGGCGGCCTGCGCTGCCGCTGCGGCGCCGCGAACTGTCGCGGGCGGATCTAAGGGTGCAGGCCGACGAACTCCAGGCCCGCGGTCTCCTCGAAGCCGAGCGCGATGTTCATCGCCTGCACGCCGTTGCCCGCCGCGCCCTTCACGAGGTTGTCGATCGCGCACAGCGCGACGACGCGATGACCGCGCGTGTCCGCCGCGAACCCGACGTCCGCGAAGTTCGAGCCTGACAGGAGCTTCGGCTCCGGGTAGCGGAAGATCCCGCCGCGCTCCTTCACGATGCGCACGAACGGCTCCGCCGCGTACTGCTGGCGGTAGATCTTCCAGAGGTCCTTGTCCTCGAGCCGCTCCTTCGTGTAGACGTGCGCCGTCGCGAGCGCGCCGCGCACGAGCTCCACGCTCGTGACCGAGAGGTCGATCTGCGGCGTCCGGCCGCGAAGCGCGAGCTCCTGCTCGGCCTCCGCGGTGTGCCGATGGCCGACCGGCCTGAACGAGCGCACGACGCCGACGCGCTCGGGATGGTGCGAGTCCTCGGACGGCTCGCGCCCGCCCTCGCTCGATCCGACCTTGCACTCGACGACGATGGGCTTCTCGCGATCGACGACGTCGGCGACGAAGAGCGGGAGGAGCGCGAGGATCGTCGCCGTCGCGTTGCATCCCGCGCCGGTGATCCTGTGCGAGCCCTTGATGTCGTCGCGGTGCAGCTCGGGTATGCCGTACACCCAGCGGCCCAGCATGTCGGGGTGCGGGTGCTCGTCGCCGTACCAGCGCTGATAGGCGGCGGCGTCGCGCAGCCGCAGATCGCTGGAGAGGTCGATGACGAGTTCGCCGCGGCCGACGAACTCGTTCGCGCGGTGCGTGCCGTTGGGCAGGCTGAGGAATAGGACGTCGCACGCCGTCACGTCGCCGTACGGCACGAACATCAGATCGGAGCGCTTGCGCAGGTTCGGGTGCGACGTGGTGACCGGCTTGCCCGCGAGCGATTCGCTGCCCGCGACGATCTCCGTGACCTTCGGGTGTCCGAGGAGGATGCGCAGCAGCTCGCCGCCGGCGTACCCGCCGGCGCCGATGATCCCGACCTTCACCTCGCGCGCGGCGCGCGGCGGGCGACGTCGAGGACGTAATCGATCATCTTGGCCGGGATGTTCACGCCGGTCGTGTCGATGGAATTGCGGAACTCCATCGTGTAGTTCACCTCGTTCACGAGCAGCTCGCCGTCGCGCTCCAGCACATCGATGGCGAGGACGCCGCCGCCGACCGCTTTCGCGGCCTTCACGCAGAGCTCGCCGAGCTCGGGCGTCACCGGGCAGTTCTCGGCCTTCCCGCCGCGGGCGGTGTTCGTGATCCAGTGATCGCTGTAGCGATAGATCGCGCAGATCGTCTCGCCGCCGACGACGAACGCGCGGATGTCACGTCCGGGCTTCTTCACGTACTCCTGCACGTAGTAGATCGAATGCAGGTAGTTCCCGAGCACATCCTTGTGCTCGACGATCGCCTCGGCGCTCTCGCGGTCGTTCACCTTCGAGACGAGGCGGCCCCACGACCCGATGAGCGGCTTCATGACCGCGGGATAGCCGATCTGCTCCACCGCCTGGAGCGCCGACTCCGGTGTGAACGCGATGCGCGTGGCGGGCGTCGGCACACCGTCGCGGACGAGGCGCATCGTCGTGAGCAGCTTGTTCCCGCACACCTCGGCGGTCTCGTATGTGTTCACCGTGGGGATGCACCAGCCATCGAGGACCGAGAGCGCGTATAGGGCGGTGCCGTGCTGGATGCAGCGCTCCATCACCACGTCGACGCCGAGGTCGGGCTTGCGCTCGGTGGGCAGCACGAGCTCGCGGTCGTCGATGACCTTGGTGTCCACACCGCGCGACGCGAGCTCCTGGAGGAGCAGCTTCTCCTCGACGCGCACACGCGAGAGGAGCACCCCGACGGTGGGGTTACTCACCCCAGTCTTCTTCGGCCTCGGGTGCGAGCGCGAGCGTGACCGGCGATATGGAGGTGACCTCGAGCTCCGCGCCGCAGTCGGGGCACGACACGATCTCACCCTTCACGGCATCGGAGCCGACGGTCACGTCGGCATCGCATTCAGGACACTTGGGCACTTAGAAAGACCCTCCCCCGCAGACGCTGCGAGGACAAGGGTAACGGCTAGTCGGCTTCGGCTGCGGCGTCGCGCGCCTCGCGGTGGCGCGACTTGTCGAGGTACATGCGCTCGTCCGCGACCGCGAGGAGCGCGTCGGCAGTGCGCCCGTCCTCGGGGAACCAGGCGATGCCGAACGAGACGCGCGGCACGAGGTGCTCGGCGCCCGCCCAGTGGTACGTCTCCTCACGCAGCCGCGCCGCCATGCGTCCGACCAGCGCCTGCGCGGGAAGAAGGCCGGTGCGCGGCAGCAGGATCACGAATTCGTCGCCGCCGAAGCGCGCGACGACATCCTCGGCGCGCACCGTCTCGTGCATCACCGTCGCCACCTTCACCAGGATCTCGTTGCCGGCGAGGTGGCCGGCGGTGTCGTTCACTGACTTCAGCCCGTCGACGTCGCAGAGCACGACGGCCAGGATGTCGCCGTGGCGCGTGGCCGCGTGCAGCTCGCCCTCGAGCCGCTCCATGAGGCTGCGGCGGTTCATCACGTTGGTGAGGTCGTCGTCGCGCGCCAGACGGTGCGTCTCGGCGAGCAGCTGCGCGTTCGCGATGGCGATGCCGGCCTGCGCGGCGTAAAGACGCACCAGGCGGCGCGTGTCGGCCGAGAAGCGGCGGGGGATCTTGGAGTACGCCGCGAGCGTGCCGATCACCTCGCCGTGCGCCACGAGCGGGATCGCGATGGCGGACTTGATGACGTCGTGCAGGCGCGGTGTGCTCGCCGGGTTCTCGCTGTAGCGCTCGGCCACGACGAGATCGCGCGTCTCGAGCGCGGCGCGCGAGATGCCGCCGAGCGGCTCGCCGATGGAGTCGCGAAGCTCGGGGATCCCGCCCTTGTGGAGCGCACGGATGACGAAGCGACGGTCCGGCTCGGCGAGGGAGAGCATCGCGCCGTGCGTGCGCGAGAGGGTGGTGACCTGCTCGACGACGAGCTTCAGCAGATCGTCGAAGGAGCGCTCGCCGGAGGCGGCAAGGCCGACCTCGTAGAGCGCCTCGAACTGGCGGGCGCGCCGCCCCTCGATCTCGCTCTGCCGGAAGTTCGCGTACAGCGCGAGGCCGGCCCGCGCGGCGAGGACGAGCGTGAGGAGGGCGGCGGAACGGATCACGATCGCCTCGGTGTTGCGGTTCTCGGACACGACGATCAGCGTGGCGGTCAGGATCGCGACGCCGGCGGTGAGAGCCATGCGTGCGAACTGACGGATGGTGTTCGAGGTGCGACCGGCGCGGTGCAGGCCCCGGTCCTCGATCGAGGACGTCGCGCCGACACTGATGGCGAGCATCCCGGCCATCCAGAGCGGATCGACGAGCGTGCCCGACGTGAACGTGCTGTGGAGGTACTGCGGCAGCGACGTGGTGTAGGCGACGGCGACGAGACCGACGCCGACGAGGAGCCAGACGTTGGCGCGTCGCGGCTCGTCGATCGGCGCCGCGAGCAGCGCCGAGAACGCGGCCGCCGTCGCGGCCGAGTACAGGATCGTGTAGAGCAGGACGGTCGTCGCGCCCGCGGGATCGGTATCCATCTCGATGAGGAAGACGTCCTGCACCGTGAACGCGATCGCGGCGACCATGACGAGGATCACCGCGGCGGAGTCGAGCAGCAGCGCGTACACCGCGAGACGATGGCCCCGCAGGAACGCGACGAAGCCGCACCCGAAGAACACCGCTGCCGCGATCGCGGCCGCGTCGGAGAAGCTCGGGCTGTCGAGACGCGCGTCGGCGATCAGGTAAGCCGAGCGCGCGAGCATGCCGACGATCCACATCGTGAGGCCGGCGCCGATGAACAGCCAGGGCAGGCGCTCGCGGTGATGTGCGGCCCGGATCGCCTGGCCCACGCGACCGACCGCGCCGAGTGAGTAGCCGAGCGCACCGAGCGCGGCGACGCTAGAGCGCTGCCAGCCAGCGGGCGCGAACAGCTCGAGTCCGAACGCGATGAATATGAAGGTCGCGCCGACCGCGAGCTGGCGGTCGGACCCGCGCGACACAAGGCGCTGAATGCGCTTCATGAGCAAGAGGCTACTGAGCGACCGACCGCGCGGGATAGACCCTGGGCGTCATCCCCCGCTCCGCCTTCGGAGGTACCTACCCCGTGCGAGTGAGTGAGTGCCGCACTAACGATGGGCGACATCCGCGCAAGACGACAACAGCCCCGGAGCGGAGGCGCCGGGGCTGTTGCTTTTCACCCCGACCCACCGTCGAGGCGCGTTCGGTGGCCATCATGTGTCGCGAGCAAGCGACGGGAGCTGACGGCCGCCTCGGCAAAGCTTCGATGTAAGTGCGTGCCTTCGCTACGCCCGTTGGTCCTCCCCTGTTGGACGGGGGATGACTCTCGGCGGAGGCCGTTCACGCGCACAGGCGATGCGGGCGCGTCGGCCGCGAGAGAGAGTGCACCCATGAAGAAACATCTCGAAGCACTCTCTCGGCTCTGTTCGCGCTACTTCAAAGGCCTTCGCGATCTCGCGGATCAACCGCTCACCGGAGCTGGTCGGCAGCACCTTGCTTTCGCGCCGATCCGGGTCACCTACCGCGACTGACCCCGTTGTGGGGTGGCGCGCGGCGTTGCCACATTCCGTTGCTACATAAAGGATCGCCCGGAACGGCCCGCAAGCCGTCCGGGCGATCTCATTCGTGCTTTTCGGGTGAGCCAGGAGGGATTCGAACCCACGACCAAGGGATTAAGAGTCCCCTGCTCTACCGCTGAGCTACTGGCCCACCCAATGGTATCGAGTCAGCCGCGCGCATGTGAAGCGCGACCGCTCGCGGGTTCACTGATCTCCTTGATCGTCGAGCCCATCGTTCCGGCGCTCTCGCGCCGCGCGAGCTGCGCGGTCACGACGATGCCGAGAAGATGACCGTCCTCGACGACCGGAAGCCGTCGTACCTGGAACTCGGCCATCATCCGTGCGGCTTCGTCGGCGTCGCTGTCGGGTGCGATGGTGATCGGATCAGCGCTCATGATCTCGGAGACGTGTTGGCGCTTCGGATCCGCCCCCGCGGCGACCGAGCGTACCGCGATGTCGCGGTCGGTCACGATGCCCACGAGCGTCGCGTCCTTCACCACGGGCAACGAGCCGCAGTCCTCTTCGCGCATGAGCGTGGCCGCCTGCGAAACGACGTCGTCGGGTCCGACGGTCGCGGGATCGGATGTCATCAGATCGCGGACTTTCATCGAGCACCTCCACGAACGCCCGCAGCAGGTTTGGTGCTTGCAACGGCGAAGCGCTGGAGGGCGAAGCCGGGTTAGGCCGCGCCGATCTTGAAGATCTTCGTGCCGCACACCGGACAGGAGCCCTGCGTCGCCGGACGCCCGTTCTTCATCGTGATCTGCTTGGCGTCCTTGATCTCACGCGAGGCCTTGCACTTGACGCAATAGCCGGTCGCCATCGCAACCTCCGGTGGGGTGTCGGCATCGTACCCTAGCCCTCCCGGCCCCTAGAACCACAAAACCCCGCCTTTGGGGCGGGGTCTCGTGGTGAGGAAGGGAAGGGTTGGGATTTCTTAAGTTGTCGCCAAGCGACCCAGCACTTTCTATGCCAGGAGGTAACGGTGCGCGCCGAGATCCTGTCTATAGGTACCGAGCTCCTCCTCGGGCAGATCGTTGACACGAACGCGCAGTACCTCGCCCAGCGCCTGGCCGGTCTCGGGATCGATCTCCTCTTTATCTCTACCGTCGGCGACAACTTGACGCGAGCCGTCCAGACGATCGAGCGGGCGCTCAGCCGGTCCGACCTCGTCGTTTGCACCGGCGGCCTGGGGCCGACCGAGGACGACCTCACGCGCGAGGCGATCGCGGCCGCGCTCCACGAGCAGCCTGCGGTCGACGCGCGGCTCGAGTCGGAGCTCCGCGCGTGGTTCGAAGGACGCGGGACCCGCATGCCGGAGCGCAACCGCAAGCAGGCCTGGCTCATCCCGTCGGCACGCGCGATCCCGAATCCGAACGGCACCGCGCCGGGGTGGGACGTGCGCAAGGACGGAAAGCGCGTCGTCGCGATGCCCGGTGTCCCGCGGGAGATGACGTACATGTGGGAGGCGCACGTCGAGCCGTCGCTCACGCACGGCGGCGTGCTGCGCTCGCGCACGCTGAAGATGCTCGGCATCGGCGAGTCCGCGGTGGAGGAGTCGCTCGGCGAGCTGGTGCACTCGACCGCGCCGACCGTCGCGACGTACGCGAAGAACGACGGCGTGCACGTGCGCGTGACCGACAAGGCGGCCGACGCAGCGACCGCGGAGATGCGGATCGCCGCGATGGAGCGGACGATCCGCGAGCGGCTCGGGCAGTACGTCTGGGGTGTGGACGACGAGACGCTCGGTCTGGTGATCGGGCGCGGCCTCGTGCGGCGCGGGTGGCGACTCGGTACGGCGGAGTCGCTCTCCTGCGGCGATGTCGCGCGCACGCTCGCCGACGCACCCGACGCGACGCGCTGGTTCGCCGGCGGCACGGTCCTGGTCGACGCGGACGCGGAGTCGCTCGCGCGGGCCATGCCCGACGCGGAGGTGCGGCTCGTCGTTCCACGTGGCGACGGCAGCGTGGAGATGGTCGTGACGACGCCGGAGAAACGCACGCCGAGCACGATCCGCTTCGCGAGCCCGGCCGAGGGTCGCCGGCGCGCGCACCTGGCCGCGCTGGACCTGCTCCGGCGCGCGGTCTCCTAAGCCGCCGGCAATTCGAGGACGTACAGGTGGTTCAGCCCAAGCTCGAACGGGTGATGCGTGAGCACGCGAAAGCCGCGGAAGTGGCGCGGCGTCTCGCGCGGGTCGTAGCCGTGGTGCGCTTCGATGTCCATCCCGTGCACGAGCCGGAGCGCGCGTAGCACGTCGACGATGCGGTCGACCGCGGGCGATGGGACGGTGAGGATCACGCGTCCACCCGGCCGGAGGAGATGCCGGCAGGCCTCGACGACCCGGGCGCGCTCGCTCTCGGGGACGTGTTCGAAGACCGCGAGCATGGTGATGGCGTCGAAGGTCCCCGTCACGCGCAGGTCGTCCGGGAAACGCCCACGCTGGAGACGCGCGTCACCCACCGGCGCGTCGGGGTCGATGCCGATGCCCTCGCGTATCCGCGTCGCGGCCGCGCGCAGGAGCGTGCCGTCGGCGCACCCCACGTCGAGAAGACGCGCGCCGCGCGGGATGTGGGGCAGCGCGACGCGCTCACGCATGCGCTGCAGCAGCCGGTCGAGCCCCGTCACGCAGGGCTTGCCGCGACGAGTCGTTCGGCCTGCGGCGCGCTCTGCTCCGCGGTATCGGGGATACCGCGACGGCGCCACAGCAGGGCCACGATCGCGACGAACGCCGCATCGGGTATGACGCAGGTGAAGGTCTCGTCGTGGCGCAAGACCGCGAACGCGTAGAGCGCCGGGGACACGATGAGCAGCACGCCGGCCCAGATCAGCGCGAAGCGCATCGCAGTGCGTGGCGACTCGCGCGCCAGCACGCCGGCGGTGAGGACGATCGGGACGAAGAGCAGCACCTGGTCGTATGACCAGCTGTAGATCGCGCCCGCGCTCGAGAGGCTCGTCCATGCCGCGAGCGAGGCGTCGCTCCCCGGACGGAACCGCGACGCGATCCACGCGCCCACGAGGATCAGGATGGCCGCGAGCGCACGTCCCGCGGGCCCGATGAGCTCGTTGAGTGCGGACTGCAGCACCGCCGAACGCGCGGTGCGGCGACCGGGGATGTCCGTGAGCCACGCCGGGAACCAGTCCCCCATCGCGATCCAGCTCACGGCGACGATGACGAGCGCGACGATCGTCGCGAACACCACGTAGCGGCGGAAGACCGGGCGCCGCAGCGCGCCGTACGCGAAGCCGAGCGCCGTGAACACGAAGAGCTGCGGCTTCGCGAGGAACAGCAGCGTCGGCAGCGCGGCGAGCCGCGCGTGTCCGGCGCGCAGCGCGAGGACGACCGCCGCGACCGCGGACATGAGCAGCGGGCTCCACTGCCCGAGGATCACCGCGTGAAAGCCGGGCTGTCCTGCGAAGAGCGCGAGACCGAGCGCGAAGTGCGCGGGCGCCATGCCGGGCAGGTAGGCGCGCAGCAGTCCGCGGAGCGCGAACGTCGCCGCGGTCATGCCGATGAGCATCCAGATCCACCCCGCGACCTCGAGCGGCACGAGCGCGAAGGGAAGCATGCCGAACATCACCCAGGGCATGTAGTCGTACACGAGGGCGTCGGGCGTCTTCGTGCCCAGGCTCACCGCGACGTCGGGGTAGCGCGTCGGGTCGTAGGGGCTCACGCCCTGCAGATACGTGCTCGGTCCGGACCACACGCCGGAGAAGTCGTTGAAGTGGACCATCTCGAGCCGCCGTCCCAGCGGCCCGCCGAGCACGATGAAGAGGATGCCGAAGGCGATCGCGGTGAAGAACGCGATATCCGCGCGCCGCTCCGCGGTCATGCGCGACAGGTTACTTGTGGTTCTTGATCTTGTCGGCCGCGGCTCTCGCCTCGTCGGCGGCCCTGCGAACGACCTTCAGCACGTCGCTCGCCTTCTTCTCGGCCTGCGACAGCGCGCTCGAACGGCCCGCGATCTGATGCGTCGGCGCGGGCTGCTGCGTCCGCACCGTGCGCGGCGGCGTCGGCGACGTCGCGCTCGTGGGGCTCGACGCGACGAGCGACGCTGCCGCGTTCTGCGTCGTGGCCGCGGCGGCGTCGTGCTCGGCGACGGCCTCGAGGTCCTCGGCCACGCCCGCGGCGGTGACGGCCACGCGTTCGGCGACGGTCACGCCCGGCGCGACACTGGGCTTTGCGATCGTCGCGAGGATCTGCGCGGCCGCGGCGCTCTTCGTCGTCGCGGAGAGCGTCGTCGCGAGCTGCTGCGCGCGATCGCGCTGCTGCGCGAACGTCGACTCCAGCTGCTGCGCCACGGTGGAGCTGTCGTTCGGCACGAGCTCCGCGGCCGCCGACGCGACGTGCTGCGAGTACATCGCCGATGCGACGAGCGCGTCGCTGGTGCGGCCGCTCACCGCAAGCTTCTCGGCCTCCGCCAGGCGGTGCTCCGCGATCGAGAGCTCCACGCTCGCGCGATCGTCTGGCACGTCGGCGAGCGTGAGACGCACGGCCTCGGACGCGACCTTCAACGGGTAGAGGAGGTCGTCGGGAAGCGAGTCGGCCGCGACGACCGTGGCGCCCATTCCGGCCACGGCGAGCAGCGCGGCGAGCGCGACGCCGCGCACGATAAGCGGCGCGGGCCGCCCGAGGAGCTCGAGGGCGATCCACGCGTTGTCCGCCAGGCTCGGCCCGCGCGGCTCGAGCCGCGACAGGACCCGCGCGCGCATCCGGAGCCGCGCGTAGTCATCGGGCTCGGCAGGAGCGTTCTCGTGGATGCGGAGCGCCACGCGGATGGCCTCGCGCAGCTTGGTGTCCTTGATCGAGTCGAGCCTCCGCTCACCGCGAGCGACCTGCTCGATCAATTGGTCGAAGTCGTTTAGCTTGGCTCTCCCCACCACGACCGTCTAACGCCTTGCTTGTCTGTGCCGTTATCCCTCGCTCGGGTGACGCCGAATCTGGGAGCGCCGTCTCGGCCGGCGCCCACCACACGGGCATCGAATCGCGGCGTGCCCCTCTCGCTCGTCGGTGCTCACGCCGGCACTTGATGTGCGATCGAGTGGCGAACCTGAGCCGGCGAGCGCAAGACTCGCTCTAGAGGCACGCCGCGTTCTCGCCG
>DASQIF010000078.1:0-7239 GCA_035631715.1 Candidatus Acidiferrales bacterium | reverse complement strand
TGCAGGCGTCGACCGCGTACCCAGGCATCGCGGCACTGGTGCCGACCATCGGCGTCGCGCTCGTCGCCGCGTGCGGCACGCGCGGCGCGCTAGGGATGCTCTCGGCCGCCCCGCTGCGCTGGCTTGGCCACGTGAGCTACTCGCTCTATCTCTACCACTGGCCCGTCATCGTGCTCGGCACGTCGGTCCTCGGCCCGCTGTCGCTCCCCGAGCGCGTGGCGCTGCTCGCGTTATCGCTCGGGTTGGCGGCCGCGAGCCGCGCCGCGATCGAGGAGCCGTTCCTGGGGCGTCGCGTCGTGTTCGTCGGGCGCCGTCCGCTCGCGCTCGCGATCGGCGCGACCGCGCTCGTGCTCGTCACGGCGCAGCTCGTCTCGGTATCAGCCGCGTCGAGCCTCGAGGAGAGCGCACCGGTGCCGACACTCGCTCTTCCCGACAGCGACAGGCGGCCCTTCGCGCTGCCGTCGCTCGCCCCGACTGAGATGCCGGCGCGAAGCGCATCTCCGAACCCGACCCCATCGGCGACGCGCGCGCCGGGGACGAGCGCTGCCGACGCGCGAAGGGACACCGACGCGCTCAACGAGCGTGGGTGCGGCCTCTCGCTCGCCGGGGATCGTCCGCCCCACTGCGATCTCGGCGACCCGTCTGGGACGAGGACGATCGCGCTGGTCGGCGACTCGCACGCCGCGCAGTGGTCACCTGCGCTCGAGCTCATCGCGCGCGCCCGCGGCTGGCGTTTGGTCCCCTTCACCAAGGACTCGTGCATCTTCGAGGACACGCGCATCGTCTCGATCCACCTCGAGCGCGAGTACACCGAATGCGAGCGGTGGCGTGCGAACGTCGTGGACGCGGTCCGCCGGCTCCATCCCGATCTCGTCGTCGTCAGCTCGAGCCGCTGGGTGCACCCGGTCGACGACCGCGACAGCGATCCCGCCCGGCAGGCTTCGGACATGGCGCGACTGGTCGCGTCGCTCGGCGCGCCGGCGGTCGTGATCGCCGATACGCCGCTCATGTCGCAGGACGTGCCCGCCTGCCTCTCGCGCCGCGATGCGACCGCGGCGGGATGCGGCACGTCTCGCGGCTACGCGCTGACCCTGCACCTCGCGCGTGACGCCCGTGCTGCGGCGCTGCTGGGCGCGGTGCTGGTCGATCCGACTCTGTGGCTGTGCGACGAGGACAGCTGCCCCGCGCTCATCGATGACACGGTCGTGTACCGCGACGACCACCACCTCACCGCGACGATGGCGCGGCGGCTGGCTCCCCTTCTCGAGCCGGCGCTGCTGGCTGTTGGAGCAGCGGTAGACGCACCGTAGCAAGCGTGCCGCGCGACTCGGCGCGCTGCAGCCTGATCGTGCCGCCGTGGCGTTCGACGATCCACTTGGTGATCGCGAGCCCGAGCCCGCTGCCCCCGCCGTTGACGCGCCGCGCCGCGGCCCCGCGGTAGAAGCGGTCGAAGACGCGGGGCAGGTCGGCCTCGTCGATGCCGATGCCTTCATCCTCGACGCGGAGGACCGCGTCGCGTCCATCGTCGCTCAACGAGATGTCGACACCGCCCGGCTCCGGCGTGTAGCTCAGCGCGTTGTCGACGAGCGCGATGACGAGCTGCTTCAGGCGGTCGCGCTCGCCGCTCACTTGTGCGGGCTCGATCCATCGGACGCGGAGCCGCGGGCCGGCGACGACTCGCAGCTCCTCGAACGCCTCCATGACGACCTCATCCAGGTGCAGCGGGCGCGGCGCGAAGGCCTCGGCGGCCTCGGCGCGCGCGAGCGTGAGCAGCTCGCCGACCAGGCGCGACACGCGCGCCGCCTCGCGCGCGATACGCGTCGCCGCGACGTGCGCCTCGTCGGGCGAGAGCGCGCCACGCTCGAGGAGCTCGGCGCTCCCGCGGATCGTCGTGAGCGGCGTGCGCAGCTCGTGCGACACGTCGCCGAGGAACCGCTGCTGCTGCCGGTACGCGCCGTCGAGCGACACGAGCATGTCGTCGAACGTGCTCGCGAGCGCGACGAGCTCGTCGTGCGGATCGCCGTGGATCCCGACACGCCGCGTGAAGTCGCGCGTCTCCGCGATCTCGCTCGCGGTCTCGGTGAGCGTCGCAACGGGTCGCAGCGCGACGCCGGCGACGACCGAGAAGACCGCGACCCCGATGCCGACCGCCATGAGGCCGAGGATGACGAACGCCGTCCGCAGCTCGCCGTTGGCCGCATCGATCACCGCGAGGTCGGCCGACGCGACGATCGAACCGATGCCGATCGGCAGCACGCTCGAACGGACGCGGCCGTCAACGGTCCACTGAGTGTGCGATCCGGCGGGAAGCTCGGTGACGGCGGCATCGGTGAACGCGAGGTCGCTGACCAGTCCGGCGGACGCGACCGCGCGCCCGTCGGCGACGAACCACACCGCGTAGGGCTCGTCGATCGCGGCGTGCACACCGGACAGGTCCAGCGCTCCCATCGGCACGCCGTCCCGCAGCTGCACGTCGATCTCAGTCTGTGCGCGCGACACCATCGCGGCGAGCGCGACGTCGACGTCGGAATCGTGCGCCTCGGTGTGAAGGTCGTACGCGAGCCAGAGCGCGACGGCGAGGACCAGCGCGAGCACGGCGCCGTACCAGGCGGCGAGGCGCCGGCGGAGGGTCATGCCATGGCTGGAACGCGAAGCGCGTAGCCGATACCGCGAAGCGTCTGGATGAGCCGCGGCTCGCCCTGCGCTTCGAGCTTGTTGCGCAGATAGCCGATGTAGACCTCGAGCACGTTGTCGTTGCCCTCGAAGTCGTAGCCCCAGACGCGCTGCGTGAGCTCGTGCTTCGGGATCGGCTTGCCCGATTCGCGCATGAGCTGCGCGAGGAGACGGAACTCCGTGGCGGTGAGCTCGATGTCCCGTCCGGCGCGCTTCGCGCGACGCGTCGCGGTATCGAGCTCGAGATCGCCCGCGACGAGGATCTCCGGCGTCGGCTGACGGCGGCGCAGCACGGCGCGCAGATGCGCCTCGAGGACCTGCAGGCTGAACGGCTTCACCAGGTAATCGTCTGCACCCGCGTCGAGGCCGGTGATCTGATCGAACGCGGCGTCCTTCGCGGTGACCATGAGGATCCCGATGTCGGGTCGCTCGGTGCGGAGCTCGCGGCATAGGGTCAGCCCATCGACGCCCGGCATCATGATGTCGAGGACGACGGCGTCGGGCCGGAACTCCTCGAGCTGGGCCCGCGCCTCTTCGACTCCGTGCGCCACCGCCGTGATGTACGCGTCGCGATCGAGCGCGCGCTTCACCACTCCGGTCACGCCTTCGTCGTCGTCGACGATCAGGATGCGGGCTCCGAACTGCCCTGCCATGGTGCGGATGCTGTCCGCGAATGGACTGCGGCGAAGCGGCCTCTCGGACCGTAGTTGAGAGTCCTTCGGTCCTTCTCTCAGGTGGGGCTCAGCGGGACAGTCGCGTCACCTGAGGGCCGGCTTAGCCGGCCCAGCTGGAGGAAATCGGTGGCAGGAGCCCTCACCCGCAGGCGGCTGCTTGGGACCCTCGGCGGAGTCGGCGGGACCGCGCTGGCGGCGGGCTGGGCGCCCATGGCGTTCTCAGCGAACGGCGCCACGACGCCCTCCAAGCAGCGCCAGTGGGCGATGGTCATCGACCTCCGCAAGTGCGACGGCTGCAAGAAGTGCACGGAAGCCTGCCAGGACACGCACCACCTCCCGCAGAACTTCGAGTGGATCAAGGTCTTCGAGGTCACGGACAAGACCGGCGCGCAGTTCTTCATGCCGCGACCTTGCTTCCAGTGCGAGAACGCGCCGTGCCTCAAGGTCTGCCCGGTCGCCGCGACCTACCGCGAGAGCGACGGGGTCGTGCTGGTGGACCAGGACCGCTGCATCGGCTGCCGCATGTGCATGGCGGCCTGCCCGTACGGCGCGCGTTACTTCAACTACGTCGATCCGCCGCAGTACGCGAACCCCTTCGGCAAGCCCACACCGGAGTTCCCGGTCCCGCAGCAGAAGGGCACCGTCGGCAAATGCATGTTCTGCGTGCACCGCACCACGGACGGACAGCTGCCCGCGTGCGTCGAGGCCTGCGGCATGAAGGCCATCTACATCGGTGACCTTGTGGAGGACGTCGCCACGAACGGCGACCAGACGGTCCGCCTCTCGACGTTCCTCAAGGAGAACGACGCGTTCCGCTACAAGGAAGAGCTCGGCACCGGCCCGCGCGTCTGGTACATCGCGGGTCACGGCCAGCTGCTGGACTACTGATGGAAAGACGGCAGCACGACCGCTACGTCGAGCGCGCCATGTGGCCCATCGGCAAGGGCGACCGCAAGTTCTGGATCTCGGTCGCCGTCCTCGGGACGATGGTCGCCGCGGGCATCTACGCGTGGATCTATCAGATCCAGCGCGGCCTCTGGGTGACCGGTCTCAACCAGAAGGTGTCGTGGGGTTTCTACATCATCAACTGCGTCTTCTTCATCGGCATGAGTTACGGCGGCGCGATGACGAGCGCGATCCTCCGTCTCACCAACGCCAAGTGGCGCGCGCCGCTCACGCGCATCGCCGAGGCCACCGCCGTCGCGGCGCTGCTCGTCGGCGCGGTCTACCCGATCATCGACATGGGCCGCCCGGACCGCTTCCTGAACATCCTCATGTACGCGCAGGTCGGGTCGCCGGTCGTGTGGGACGTCGTCGCGATCAGCACGTACATGCTGGCTTCCCTCGTGTTCCTCTACCTGCCGCTCATCCCCGACCTCGCGCAGACGCGCGACTCGCTGCGCATGAGCCGGCTGCAGCGCGTCTACCAGGTCCTCGCGCTCGGCTGGAAGGGCACGCCGGCGCAGGAGCATTCGCTCCAGCGCGGCATCGGCATCATGGCCGTGCTCATCATTCCGCTCGCGGTCTCGGTGCACTCGGTGCTCGCGTGGCTCTTCGCCGTCACCGCGCGCGGCGGCTGGCACAGCACGATCTTCGCGCCTCTCTTCGTCCTCGCCGCGATGCTCTCGGGCGTCGCCGCGGTGATCCTCGTGGTCGCCGCGTTCCGCAAGGTGTACGGCCTGCAGGAGTTCATCACCGCGAAGCACTTCCGCTACCTGACCTACCTGATGATCGCGCTCGGGGTCGGCTACCTGTACTTCATGGTGAGCGAATACCTCACCGAGGGGTACCTGCTCGACGAGGCCACCGCGCCGCTCCTCGAGTCGATCTTCATCGGCAGTTACGCGCCAGCCTTCTGGGGCTTCACGATCATCGGGCTCATCTTCCCGCTTCTGCTGGCGGCGCTGCCGGGCCGGTACGTGATCGCGCGCGCATGTGGCGCATCGCTCCTGGTGATCGGTGGCATGTGGCTGAAGCGGTTCCTCATCGTCGTCCCGGGCATGGCCGAGCCGGTCATGCCGTGGGACTGGGGCCGCTACGCGCCGAGCTGGGTCGAGATCACGATCACGCTCGGCTCCGCGGCCGCGATCCCGCTCATCCTGATCATCTTCTTCCGCTTCTTCCCGGTGATGTCGGTCCACGAGATGGAAGAGGTTGAGGGTGTGCCCGCGCCGAGCGGCGTCCTCATCCCTACCTTCGCGGGAGGCGATGACTGATGAACAAGATCATCCCGTTCGCCGGCGCGCTCATCGCGACGCTCGCGTTCATCCTCGCGGGCGGCGGCGCCCTCCCCGGTGGCGTGCGCCTCCAGGTCCCGAACACCGCCTCGATCGGCGGCGCTCCGGTCGCCGACGCGCACGTCCACGACGCCGGCGCCGCACCGGCGGCACCCGAGCCGATCGTGCCGCCGGCGGGTGGTTCGACGGTCGCGATCACGACGGCGCGGGCGGACAAGATCGAGCTCGGCTACTCGCTCTCGGTGAAGGTCACGAGCCCCGCGGGCAAGCCGGTGAGCGAGGCGACGATCCGCTTCTACGACGTCGTCGATCTGTTCGGGCAGCGCGAGGAGCTCATCGGCACCGCGGTCACCGACGGCCAGGGCAGCGGGCTCATCTACTACCTGCCGGCGAGCACCGGCACGCACAAGATCGTCGCGCGCTTCGCGGGCCAGGGCACCCTTGCGCCGTCGCTCGGCGTCACGGACCTCGAGGCCGCGGTCGCCGCACCGACGTACAAGGTCGACCCGCAGCCGCTCGCGGCGTTCAGCCGCTACGTCCCGTTCGCGGCGGGCGCCCTGGTGCTGTCGGTCTGGGCGCTCATCGCCTTCTCATTGATCGGAACCGCGCGAGGCGTCCTCGCCCGCGCGAACGAAACACCTCAGAAGGGGGAACCCGCATGATCCTGCGCCGCATCCTCGCGACCACCGCATCAACGGCCTTCGTCGTCGGCGCGCTTGCCTCGTGTGGAGGCGGCACCGGCGAGACGGCGACATCCGCGACGGTGGCCCCTGCGCCCGTCGCGACAACGCAAGCGACGGCCGCTCCGCAGAAGGCCACATTCCTCATCCTGCAAGGCGACACGGTCCGCAGCCCCGAGGGACTCACCGACGAGGAGAAGACGTTCCTCTCCTGCGTCCAGCAGAGCCGCTTCCCGCAGAGCTCGCGCATCGTATGGCGCTACAGGGTGATCGACCCGGTCACGAGCAAGGCGCTCGATGACAAGGGTCTCGCGTCCTTCGACCTCATCCTCCCGGATGGGACGAAGAGCGCCTTCAAGTACGGCGGCCACGGCGGCACCAAAGAGGCTCCAGCCGACTTCTTCTGGACGGCCGGCTTCAGCGTGCCGAAGGACTACCCCACGGGACTCTTCGCCTACCAGATCAAGGCCACGAACAAGGATGGCGCGGTCGGAACCTTCGATCAGTTCAAGGTGCCGGCGGCCCAACTGACGATCGTGAAGGCCGGAACGAGGTAAAGGAAATGAGACGCGTCGTCGTCGCGATCGTAGCGGCGCTCTTTCTCGGCGCATGCAGCAGCACGAGCACCGCTCCCACACGGAGCAGCGACGTCGCTGCGACAGCCAAGCCCGCCGCGACCGCGACGGCGGCCGTCGGATCCGCTGCCCCATCCGCATCCGTCCAGCCCCTCGAGGTGATCGGCAAGTTCGACGTGAGCCCGGCGCACGGCGCATGGGACACGAAGGTCACCGCGACGGCGACGGGCATGAAGGCGAACACGCAGTACGACCTGACGTGGCTCACCGGCAAGGTGACCTGGAAGCTCTCGGATGACAAGAGCAAGTACCTCGGCCGCGACGCGAAGACGATCCAGCAACCGCTGGCTTCCGTCACGACCGACGGCAACGGCGCGTTCAGCACGACCTTCGTCGTGCC
>DASQIF010000077.1:0-4648 GCA_035631715.1 Candidatus Acidiferrales bacterium | reverse complement strand
GTCCTGGTTGTTGTACGCGAACTTGTTGTGGCCCTCGAACGGCGCGAGGGTGAAGTACACCCAGTCGCGCGCCGCGGTGCGCAGCGTGCTCATGTCGAAGCTGATGCGCGCCGTGCCGGCCGAGAAGTCGGCCATCGCCGGTGGGGTCATGTATATCGCGCCATAACCCACGATCCCGTTCGCGGTCATGACGTGGTTGTTGCAGATGAACACCTGGTCCGCGACGCTCGAGATCGGGTGCGTGTTCGCTGCCGTGTACGGGAACCCCGGCCTGTCGCAGTTCGGCCCATGCTGAGCTACCTGGACCGCGCTGCCGTTCTCGCGCGTGTCGAGTCCGGTGAGGACGATGTCCCAGCTGTGTGGGTTCGAGTAGCTGAGCGGCGTGGCAGGTGCGCCATCAAAGGTCTCGAGGAAGAACCCCGCGGCTGCGGCGACGCCGACGATGCCCGCGGTCAGCACACAACTTATGGCGATCGACAGCGCTATTCGCATGGGCCGTCATGTAAACACTCGCTCGGGGAATCGGCTGTAGGTCGTTCGGGCTAGCCGACGCTTATCTGTTAGGACCCAGGACGCAAGTACTACATGTTCTTGTCCGGCCACGATGTATCGGGGCGCGTCGTCCGGATCCACTCTGTCGCGCGCGGCAGCGCCATCGCTCGCACATAGATCCCGATCTTCCACGCCACGTACGGCAGGGCCTTCGCCAGCGTGAGATACGAGCGCGGCGGCGCCCCGGTGGCCACGAGCCCGCTCAGAACATGCACGCCCATCGCGACGCACGCGTATCCGGCGAGAGCGGCCGGCAGGGCGGCGCCCGTCGCGAGCGACGCGACCGTGACCGCGGCGCTTGCGGCGAGGGCCACGGACATGGGCGGGATGAGCTGCTCCGCGGCCGCGTCTATCCGCATGGGGTCACGCAGTCGGATGCCTTCCGAAAGGAGCGCGACGGCGCCGCCACCGAGGCTCGCGAGCCGGCCCGCCTCCCATCGAAGGTTCTGACTCGCGGCTTCAGCGAAGGTCGTCGGCATGTCGGCGCGCACGACCGCCTCGGGGGCGAAGTCGGTACGAACACCTTCGGCGACGAAGCCCAGATGCATCTCGACGTCCTCGGCGAGGCCCGTGCTCGGCCAGCCGTGCCGCTCGAGCGTCGCGGCGTCGAACACCATGCCGTTTCCCTTCAGTCCAGCGCTCAGACCGAGGGCGGCGCGGCCACGGGGACGCACGAGATGCAGCGAGCCGAGCGCGGCCTCGCGCACCGCGCTCAGGTCCGACGCTCCGGCATTCAACACGCGGTAGTGCCCCTGGATCACACGACTGCCGGCATCCAGACGTGCGTTCGTCCGCTCGAGAAAGTCGGGGGCCACGAACGAGTCAGCATCGAACACCGCGTAGGCGTCGTATTTCCGCTCCGCAGCGAGGCGCTGCAGGATCCATCGCAAGGCGTGTCCCTTCGCTCGTGCCTCGTCATGGCGCTCGTGCACGATCGCGCCATGCTCACGCGCGATCAGCGCCGTGCTGTCTGTGCAGTTGTCGGCGACGACCACGACGTCGTATCGCTCGCGTGGGTAGGTCTGCCGTGCGAGGCTGTCGAGCACGCGGGCGATGACGCGCGCCTCGTCGTGCGCGGGGACGACGACGGCGAACATCCGCTTCCGCGTGGAAGCGGGCGGGGGAGTGCTGCGAGAGACGAAAGCCGCCGCGGTCAACACGAGCAGGTAGGTCGCGATGGCCGCGAGGCCGAACGCGACCGGCGCGAGCAGGACCGTCGCGCCGATCGCGACGCGGTCAGGCATCGGTCCGCTCGATGCGCAGGGCGGCGGGCTCCCGCGAGGCGTCATCAAAGACCTCCCCGATGAGCTCGCTTATGCGCGCGCCGAACGCGTCCACGGTGCACAGCTCCTCGACGAGGCGGCGGCCGGCGCGTCCGAGCCGCGACCGCTCGTCAGGGTGATCGAGGAGATACTGGATCGCGGCGCGGAGCTCCGCGGCGTCGCCGGGCGCCACGTAGAAGCCGTTCGGCAGAAGCTCCAGACCGCGCGCCGTCGCGAGCGACCGCATGAGGCTCGTGGGTCGCGGCCGGCCACGGGACTCGCGACGGCGGTCCTCGACGACGTCGGTCTGGCCGACCGACTGCGTCACGATGACCGCCTTGCCCGTCGCCATCGCTTCGAGGATCGCCGTCACGCCAGCCTGGTTGTCGACGTCCGCCAAAGGGACGACGACGATCGCCGCCCGCCGGTAGAGGTCGCGCAGCGCCGCGTAGTCGAACTGGCCGACCTCGACGTTCGGCGGAAGGGGGCCCGCGGCGAACGAATGCCGAGACCAGTGGCTCGCCGCACCGATCACGAACCGCGCGTTGATCCCGCGCGCTGCGTCGATCAGCGTGCCGTAGTCGCGGTGCTCGAGGCCCGCGCTCGCGATCAGGACCTCCTCCGTGACGGTCGCGTCCGGACACCAGTATTGGGAATCGACCTGATAGGGAACGACGGCGAGACGGGTCGGCGCGATGCCGAGCTCCTCGCGGGCATGACGCTCCTGCTCGCGTGCGTGCAACAGGATGCGGTCCATGCGCGAGTCGAGGTGGAGCAACGTGAAGAACACGCGCTTCTTCGCCGAACTCAGCCGGTGACCGATCGTCACGTGTCTCACCCGCGATCGCGAGAGTCGGAGGAGGAGCGCGAGCGGGATCCCGCTGTGCTCGCCGTCGGTGACGACGATGTCGAAGCGGCGCGAGCGGGCGAACGCGATCCAGGCGAGCGCGGGACCGAGACCGAGCACTCGACGGATGAGCCGTGCGCTGACCGATCGGTCGACGTCCTGACGGTCGACGACGGACGCCTGCAGAACATGCGCGAGCACGGTGAAGTCCCGACGCGGCCCGGCTGGATCATCGCGCCGGGTGTCGGCGCCGATCGCGAGCAGCGCGCGCGGGCGCATTACGCGGCCGTGGCGGCGAGCGGACGCACCATTTGCGGAAGATTCGCGAGCGGATCTGTCGGAGGCGCCATGCCCAAGAGCTGCGTCATTCGTTCGACATTGCCGATGAAGCGGGCGACCTCGATCGTGCGGCGCGGCTCGATCCTCACCGGGTTCGCGTGGCCCACGACCTGACTGATCCGGCGCGCGAGATCAAGGATCCGTGTTCCCGTGCCGCTGGCGACGTTGATCGGAGGCAGTGTCCGATCGCTCGTCGCGGTGCGGATGATCGCCTCGACCACGTGTCCCACCCATATGAAGTCGATGACCTGCTCTCCGCCATACACGACGAGCTCCCGTCCGGCGCGCGCCTGCTCGATCCAGTGCGGGATCACGCGACCGTAGTCGCGCGGCCCGAAGACATTGGCCAGACGCAGCACGACGGTCTCGAGCTCGGACTCGCGTGTGAACGCGCGGCACAGCGCCTCGCCGGATACCTTGCTGGCGCCGTAGCTGTTGATCGACATGAGCGGATGTCCCTCGTCGACCGGCAGACAGAGTGGCTCCCCATACACCTCGCGTGACGACGTGAAGACGACGCGCTTGACGCGCTCGTCGTGCGCGACCCTGAGGACGTTGTACGTGCCGACCACATTCGTGGTGAACGTGTAATCCACGTCTTGCGCGGCACCCATGACCGTCGACTGCGCGGCGAGGTGGTAGACGATGTCAGCGCCGCGCATCGCCTCGGCGAGGGCATCGCGGTCGCGGATGTCCGCCTCGATGACCCGCAGTCGATCGCAACGAGCGGCGTCGAGGTTGGCGAGGCGGCCACGTACCAGGTTGTCGACTACGATGACTTCGCGGGCGCCGCGGTCCAGCAGCGCATCGACAAGATGGCTGCCGATGAAGCCCGCTCCGCCGGTCACGACGGCGCGTTGCTCGACGGATGACCCCACGAGCGACATGGTCGGCCACCCCGACCCGTCTGCCTGTTACTCGGAGGTTGAATCTGGGTTGAGTCGGACGTGCGAGCACGACGGGCGGGTCAACGAACGGTCCATAAACTCGCCCTGAGATGGGTGTGAGATGGGCGCGGGGCCTTCCGGGCCTAACGCGGTCGGTCTGGGCGCGTTTAGGGAGTACGGTGTCTCGATCCCCCCGTCGGCTTGCGCTGTTCATCGCGTTCGTCTTGCTCGTCGCCGCATCGACCCTGCTCGGCGGACCGGCGAGCGTACGAGCGCGCGCCTCCGACAACGCGATCGCGCTCGGCGACGCCGTCGTCGGGGCGAGCGCGGCGAGCGCCCCAGGCGTCTTCCTCGAGACCTTCGACGGCGCGCCGGGAGCGCCAGAGCCGTACGCCAATCCGCACGGCTGGGACATCACGACGACCGGCCTTGATAGCCGTCAGGCGGGCACCGCGGTGCAGGTCGCGCAGCACGGCGCGATGTGCGGCGCGCCCGGCTTTCCCTATGCGGGCGCGAACACCCATCCCATCGCGCACGACAGCGATCAGGTCTTCATCTGCAACAACCATCTGATGACGGTCAACGGACTCACCGGTTACGGCGCGATATACATGACCCCGCCGGCGATGGCCGACTTCTCGGCCGGCACGGCGCGCATCAGCTTCGACATGAGCACGCTGCGCACCGCGGCGCGCGACTGGGTGTACTTCACCCTCGCGCCGTTCGAGGGCCACAACAAGTTCGCGTACAACAACCAGGAC
>DASQIF010000076.1:0-5653 GCA_035631715.1 Candidatus Acidiferrales bacterium | reverse complement strand
ACGCTCGTCGGCGACGAGCGCCAGGTGACGTACCTCACGAGCGCCGGCGGCCGCCTCGCTTACGCGGCCGGAGATCCGCGCGACCCGGCAGAGCTCTTCACGAGCGACCAGGACGGCAAGGGCGAGCAGCGCTTCACGCATCTCAACGACGCGCTCGTCGCCGAGCTCGACGCGCCGGTCCCGGTGCGGCGCGTCTTCGACACCCCGAACGGGAAGATCGAAGGCTGGGTCATCACGGCGAAGGGCGCGAAGGGCCCGGCGCCGCTCATCCTCGACATCCACGGCGGGCCCGCCGGGTTCGCCGGCGATCTTTTCTCGCTGACCTACTTCTTCAAGTACGTCCTCGCGTCGCAGGGTTGGGCGGTCCTGTCGCTCAATCCGACCGGGTCCGGCTCATACGGCAAGGAACACGCGCACGGCATCCGCGGGCGCTGGGGCGAGCACGACCTCCCGGAGCAGGTGGCGGCGATCGACGCGCTGGTGAAGGACGGGATCGCCGACCCGAAGCGACTCGCGGTCGCGGGCTACTCGTACGGCGGCTTCATGACCTCGTGGACGATCGGCCACAGCGATCGCTTCAAGGCCGCGGTCGTCGGCGCGCCGGTCGTCGACCAGGAATCCTTCCACGGCACGAGCGACATCGGCATGTGGTTCACGCAGTGGGAGCTCAACGCCGAGTACCCGAAGGACCGCGACACGCTGCGCAAGTACTCGCCGCTCACGTACGTCGACAAGGTCACCACGCCGACCCTCGTGGTGCACGGCGAGGCCGATGAGCGCTGCCCGATCGGCCAGGGCGAGCAGCTCTTCGCCGCGCTCCTCGCGTGCGGCAAGGTGCCGACGGAGTTCGTTCGCTACCCGGGCGGCTCGCACCTGTTCATCGCCTCGGGCCGGCCGAGCCACCGCGTCGACATCAACACGCGCATCATCGACTGGGTCACGAGGTACACCGCCGACTAGTGGCGCGTCGCGAACATCCAGCGATGCCCTTCGAGGTCTTCGCAGCGGTACTGACGCTGCAGCGGGTTCTCCTCGAGCTCCGACAGGATCCGCGCGCCCTCGCGCACCGCTCGCTCGTGATGCGCGTCGACGTCGTCCACGTAGACGAGCACGCCGTCGACGATGTACGGCGTGTCGAGCCACGCGCGCGCCTGCGCGCACGACGCCGCGTGCCGGCGCGGCCCCTGGTACGCAGTGGTCGGTGCGCCCGCCAGGAGGAACTCGTCGCCGAGCGCGAGCACGACGTCCGTCACGCGCCCGTTACGGTCACTGAAGCGCTCCTTCTCGGTGAACCCGAACGCCCGCGTGAGCCACTCCGCGGCTCGCGACGCGTCCTCGTAGGCGACCATCGGCACAAAGCGCTGTTCGTCCATCATCAGGTCCTTCCTTACTCTTGCTCCTGTTGAAGTACAGCGCGGTCGGCTTCGATCTGCTCACGGCCCTCCTCGACACCTGGACACTCTGGGCGGCCGTCGCGGGCGACCGCGCGCTGGGGATGCGCTGGCACGCGGCGTCGCAGGAGCTGCTCCGCGGTCAGGCGTATCGGCCGTACGAGGACATCACGCGCGAGGCGGCCGCACGCGTCGGTCTGTCGCCCGCGAAGGCCGATGAGTTCCTGCGCCGCTTCGGCGAGTTCGAGCCGTGGCCCGACACGCCTGGCGCGCTCGCGGCCACCTCGCTGCATCCCCGCTTCATCGTGACGAATTGCTCGCGCGAGCTCGGCCATCGGGCCGCGCGCAAAGCCGGGTCGTTCGATCTCGTCGTGACCGCGGAGGAGGCCGGCGCGTACAAGCCCGACCCGCGCCCGTACGCGGCCGCGCTCGCGGCGCTCGGCCTGCGTGCGCGAGATGTGCTCTTCGTCGCAGGCTCCGCGCACGACGTCGGCGGAGCGTCGCGCGTCGGGATGGACGTGTACTGGGCGAACCGCGGCAACGCTCCGCTCCCGGCTGACGGCAAGGCGCTGCGCGTCGAGCCGGACCTCCGCGGCCTCGCGGATGTGTTGGAGGAGACCCATCCCGTTCGGTAAGGACGCGATCGTCCTGCGCGACGACGGCCTTCCCGCGGATCCGAGGACCGATCTCGAGTGGCTTGACTGGGTCGCGGCCGGCGACACGCGGAACTACTGCCGCAACGATCTGCTCAGCGACTGGCTCGACCTCTACGGGGAGTCGTACGGCCTGGTGCGCGACCGCTACCTCGAGGGCTACGACGAAACGTTCGACCTCGGACGCTTCCTCATGCGCCAGGGCCGCGAGTTCGAACGCAAGCTCATGGCGGACCTCGCGTCGCGCTACGAGATGCTGCGCATCGCGACACGGCCGGACGAGGCGCGCTCGCGCGACGCGGCGGTGGCGACGTGGGACGCGATGGCCGCCGGCATCCCGATCATCGCCGGCGCGGTGCTGCGCGATCCGCAGCTGCGGATGTTCGGCGTCGTCGATCTCCTCGTGCGGAACGACGTGCTCGCCGAGCTGTCCGGCGACGCCTTCGCGGGCGATCCGCTCGAGCTCCCCGTGATCGGCCTTTCTCACGGGCGTCACTACCGCGTGGTCGACGTGAAGTTCCAGACCCTCGAGCTGCTCAAGACCGGCGACCTCACGACGGCGGCGGGCGCGCTCGACACCCTCGCGCAGACCTGGGTCTACAACGAGGCGCTCGGGCGGCTCCAGGGATACACGCCGCCGGCGTCGTACGTCGTCGGCCGGGCGTGGCGGCAGGGCGACGAGCGCGGCGACCGCGCGTGGGAACGCGTCGCACGCGTGCGGCACGACGTCTTTCTCCGCGGGCGCGGCGTCGATCTCCGCGAGTTCGTGCAGCAGGCCTCGGCCTGGGTGCGGCGCGTGCGGACCGAGGGCGCGGAATGGCGAGCGCTGCCGCTGCCCTCCGTGCCCGAGCTCTGGCCGAACATGAAGGCCGAGGACTCCGGCTGGCACGACGCGAAGGCGCGCATCGCGAAGGAGCTCGGCGAGCTCACGCTCATGCCGCGGATCGGCGTGACCGAGCGCGTGCGCGCGCACGCCGCCGGCGTCACCCGCTGGGACGATCCCCGGCTCTCCGCGGCGCTCGTCGGCATCAGCGGCAAGGACGCGACGGTCCTGGATGCCGTCCTCGCGGTGAATCGTGACGGCGGCGCGCCACTTCGGCCGGAGCGTCTCCGCGACGGCGCCTGGCGCGTGCCCACGCCCGTCGAGGCGTACGTCGACTTCGAGTTCCTCCAGGACCTCGGCGATGACTTCGGCGCGTTCCCGCGCAAGGGCGGCCAGGCGCTCATCTTCCAGATCGGATGCGGCACCTACCGCGACGGCGGGTGGCGCTTCCGGCAGTTCACGGTGGACGACCTCAGCCTCGAGGCGGAGGCGCGCATGGTCGACGCGTGGCTCGCGTACCTGCGCGAGCTTTGCGCCGAGGCGGTGTGCGATCTGCTCGAGGCCCGTCTCATCCACTGGTCGATCGCGGAGCAGAGCAACTTCGAGCGCGCGTACGACAACGCGCGCAACCGCCATCCGGACCGCGACTGGCCGCCGCTCCCGTGGTTCGATCTGCTCGAGGTCGTGCAGTCCGAGCCTGTCGTCGTGCGCGGCGCGTTCTCGTCGTCACTGAAGTCGATCGCGCGGGCCATGCGCGCGAACGGGCTCATCGCGACGGACTGGGGCGACGGGCTCGCCGACGGCGCCGGCGCGATGGCCGGCGCGTGGAACGCGGCGCTCGAGGCGAAGCGCCGCGGCGTCATGCTCGGCGACACCGACGCCATGCGCGAGGTCGCGAGCTACAACGAGGTCGACTGCCGCGTCATGGCCGAGATCCTCGACCACCTGCGCCGCGAGCACTAGCCCACCGGCCGTTCGGCCCGTTCCCTGTAAGCGGGCGCCGGACAGTGTCGCGGGGACGACACTGCTGCCGCGCAATGCGCCGAAGCGCTACGACGTACAGGTCAGGGAGGACAACAGCATGGAGAGCTCAACGAACGTAACGTCCACGCCCGCGCGCCTGTACCGCTCGGCCAACGACAAGGTCATCGCCGGCGTCTGCGGCGGGCTCGCGTCCTACTTCAAGATCGATCCCGCGCTCGTGCGGCTCGCGTTCCTCGTCTTCGCGCTCGCCGGTGGCGCCTCGATCCTGCTCTATCTCGTCCTGTGGGTCGCCGTGCCGCTTGGCGAGACGTCCGCGGCGGCGGCACCCCGCTACTCGGGCGAGGTGGTCGCCATCGGGCTCATCGCCGTCGGCGGCGTCTGGCTCCTTGCGAACTTCGGCGCGTTCCGCTTCATCAACTGGAGCGTCGGCTGGCCGCTGGTGCTCGTGGCGGTCGGCGTCGCGCTCCTGCTTCGGAGGTCATGATGGCCACCTCAACGATCGCTCTTCCGGCGCCGCGCCCGCGCACGCCGAGCATCGCCGTCCCGCTCGTCCTCATCACCGTCGGCGCCGCGTTCCTCGCCGCGAACCTCGGATACCTCAGCGGCCTGCGCTGGAGCGACGTGCTCCGGCTCTGGCCGGTGCTGATCATCCTCGCCGGCACGGACCTCCTGCTGCGTCCACGGTCGTTCGTCGCGGCGGCCGTCGTGGAGGTCACGATCATCGCGCTCGCCTTCGCGTATCTCGTCGGCGGCGTGACCCCGGTCGCGGTCGGCGCGAACTACACGCTCAACGTGCCGCGTGCCGCCGCGAGCGACCTCAACCTGACGGTCAATTACGGCGCCGGCACCTTCGCGCTCACCGGCGGCGGCTCCGACCTCGTGGCGGTGCGCTCGTCCCAGGAGGACGTGACCCGCACCATCGATCAGAACGGCGGCTTCGCGGCCGTCACGCTGTCATCGAACCGCCCGGATTTCATGTGGATGGGCCCGGATCGCCGCTGGGACGTGCAGGTCCCGAGCGACGTGCGGACAGGGATGACCCTGAACCTCGGCGCTGGTGACTTCGACGTCGACCTCACCTCAGTGCAGCTCACGCGCGCGACGATCAACGCCGGTGCGTCGGACCTCACCGTCCGTCTACCGGCACAGATCAAGGGCGACGTGCGGATGACCGTGGCCGCGGGCGCGTCAGATGTGAAGCTCTACGTCCCGCAGGGCCTCGCCTATCGCGTGACGTACAGCGGCGTCGCGATGAGCGCGACCGGCCCGACCCAGTCCGCGGGCTACGCCACCGCCACCGACCGCATCACGATCACCGTCTCCGCGGCCGCGGGCTCGCTCTCGATCCGCTAGACCTTCGCGAGGGCGCCGTCGAGATCGGCAACGATGTCGGCGGCGTCCTCGATACCCACCGAGAGCCGCAGCGTCCCGTCGGTGATCCCGAGGCGCACGCGCTCCTCGGGCGCGACGCGGCGGTGCGACGAGATCGCTGGATACAGCACCTCGCTGAAGAGGTCGCCCAGTGTCGTCGCCGACGCGGCGATCTCGAGCGCATCAAGGAACCGGAACGCCGCGGCCTTCGTCGCCTCCTTCAGATCGAAGGTCACGACGCCGCCGAACCCACCGTCGAACTGCTTCGCCGCCAGCGCGTGCTGCGGGTGCGACGCGAGGCCGGGGTAGCGCACGCGCGCGATCTTCGCATGCGAGGACAAGTGGTTCGCGACGGCCATCGCGCTTTCGCACTGACGGCGCACGCGCAGGTCGAGCGTGCGCATGCCGCGGATGCACAGCCACGCCTCGTG
>DASQIF010000075.1:0-2730 GCA_035631715.1 Candidatus Acidiferrales bacterium | reverse complement strand
AATTCACGACCGACGACGGCGTGCTCCTCGTGAACGGTCGTGGCTTCCGCGGCTCGCTCGAGACGTCGGTCGACGACGATGGCGGCGCGATCATCGTCAACAGGGTCGAGACGGGCGTGTACCTCGCGTCGGTCGTGGGCTCGGAGGAGCCGTCGACGTGGGAGTCGGAGGCGCTGGCGGCGCAGGCCATCGCGGCGCGCACCTACCTCGCGACGCACCTCGCGCGCCACGACCACTACGACCTCGAGGGTGACACGCGCGACCAGGAGTACGACGGCGTCGGCAACGAAGTCCGGTCCACACTGCGCGCGGTCGACCGCACCGCGGGGATCGTCGTCACTTACAACGGGCGCCCGATCGAGGCGCTCTATTCGGCGAACGCCGGCGGCGTGACCGAGAACTCCGAGAACGTCTTCGCGAACGCACTCCCCTACCTGCGCAGCGTGCCGTCACCCGGCGATGCGGTCGCGGCGAACTCTTCGTTCGGACACACCAGCTGGGAGTGGGACCGCGAGTTCACCGCCCCGCTCCTCGCCGAGTACATGCGCGTGCGCGGGCTCGACGTCGGGACGCCGACCAAGATCGAGGTCACCAGCAAGAGCCCGACCGGCCGGCCCCTGATCACGCGCGTGACCGGAACGCTCGGCTCGAAGGACCTCAAGATGGAGAGCGCGCGCTTCTACTTCGGTCTGAAGAGCAACTTCTTCCAGCCGGTGCAGCTGCCGGCGCAGACGGAGTGGGTCAGCCCGCGCGACACCGACCGCCTGCGCGACATGGACATCCTCGGCGCGACGAAGCTGCGCTCGAATTGGGACTTCACGTTCGACGAGACGGGCAAGCGCAAGGGCATCGTCGTGACCGAGATCCTCTACCAGCTGCCGGCGCGGTTCGACTTCGTCGGGAAGGGCTTCGGTCATAGCGTCGGCATGTCGCAGTGGGGCGCGCAGGGCATGGCCCTCGGTGGCGCGAACTACGAGCAGATCCTGAAGCACTACTACCAGGGGGTCGAGCTCACCAGCGTCGGCGGCGCGTAGCCGGCCGCACTGAGCGGTCGCGGGTGACCTAACGTAGCGACGCGTGATCCGACGCGTCGCGATCGTGGGCGCCGGCGTGACCGGTCTGGTCGCGGGTCGCGCGCTCGCACGGCTCGGATACGCCGTCGAGGTCTTCGATCGTTGGCCGGACGTCGGCGGACAGGCGAGTGCGTTCGACGTCGGGAACGGAGTCTTCCTCGATCGCTATTACCACCACCTCTTCGAGTCGGACAGCCACATGACCGCGTTGCACGAGGAGCTGCTCCCGGGAGAGCTCGAGTGGCACGCGTCGACGATGGCGATGTACGCGGACGGTCGGTTCTGGCCGTTCGTCACGCCGCTCGACCTTCTGCGCTACGCGCCGCTCACGCCGATCGAGCGGGCTCGGCTCGGGATCGCCGTGCTGCGCCTGGTCCGCACGGCACCCGGCGAGTCCGACCATCGGACCTCCGCGCTCGAGTGGCTGCGACGCTGGTGTGGTGATCGCGTGGTCGAGCGCGTGTGGGCGCCCCTGCTCCTCGGCAAGTTCGGCGATGAGGCGCGCGATGTGCCGTTGGTGTGGCTTCGCTCGAAGCTCGTCCTGCGACGACAACGTCTCGCCGGTCGCGGCGCCGGGCGCGAGCTGCTCGGTTATCCGCGCGGGTCGTTCCGCGCCGTGAGCGTCGCGCTGGCCGACGACATCCGCCGTCGGGGCGGGACGCTATCGCTCGACCGCGAGGTCGTGGCGATCGAGCCGCATGCTGCCGGCTTTACGCTGCGCTGCGCGGCGCCAGGCGCATACCGCTCCGCGCCGCATACGGCGCGAGCCGTCGAGGGTCGTGAGGCCACGGCCGACCTGGTCCTGCTGACGCCGGGTACACCGGTGGTGCGCGGGCTCGTGGCGTGGCCGCCCGACTTCGCACAGCGCCTCGCCCTCTGGCGATGCCGCACCGCGGTGGTGCTGCTCCTCGAGCTGGCCGCGCCATTCGGCGACGTGTACTGGACGAACGTCGTCGACCGCGAGGCGCCATTCCTCGCCCTCATCGAACACACCAACCTCGTCCCCGCGGAGCGCTATCCCGCGCGCTACCTGTACGTATCGAACTACGTCGCGCAAGACGATCCGCTGGTCGGGCTCTCCACCGACGGCCTGATCGAGCGATACCTGCCGATGCTCGCGCGCATGCGTCCGGGGTTCGACCGCGGCCAGATCCAGCGAGCGTGGTCGTTCCGCGAGGAATGCGCGCAGCCCGTCCCGACCCTGACGACGCGCGAGCGCATGCTGCCATTCACGACGCCGGTCCCGGGCCTCTTCATGGCGAACACGACGCAGATCTACCCCGAGGACCGCGGGACGAACTACAGCGTCCGACTGGGGAACGACGTCGCGGCCGCGATCGCAAGAGGATCGTGACCGCGACGCGCACCTAACTGCTCGGGAGCGCGCTCGGACCGGTCGGTCCTGATCGCGTCGCGCGAGCGCTCACTCGCCGACGAACTTCTGGCTGTTCCCCATGTCCGGGTACACGCGCTCCTGCTGGATGTACAGGAGCTGCCGCGTGTGGTTGCGGTCGTGATGGACCCACTCCTGGACGAGGTCGCGCACGCGCAACAGTCCGACGTGCGGGTGCATCCCGCCCTTGTCCATGTCGCCTGGCTTTAGACCGCGCACCAGGGCGATCGAGTCGTGACGGAGCCCCATGAACTCCATCCAGAG
>DASQIF010000074.1:0-2052 GCA_035631715.1 Candidatus Acidiferrales bacterium | reverse complement strand
GGGTGCGGACCAGCGCGGCCGCGACGCGGTCATGATCGTCCTCCACTGCTGGAGCAGGTCGGCGATCTCGCTGCGCGGCTCGGTGGGTGCGCTGGTGGGCACGGCGCGAAACTCTATGCCGTGCGAACTATCTGCGCAATGCGAAGTACGTAACACTTCCATCTTCTTGCGACACGCTGGAGCACGGATGTGAAGCAGGGATGAAGATTCCGGGTATGGACGAGATCCTCGCGCTGGCGCGCGATCCGGCCGAGCGAGACCTGCTGTCGCGCGCCCTCACCGCGCTCGATCGCGACTACGGTCTCGTGGAAAAGGCCCGGCGCGAGCCATACGTAGCGTCGGTGCTCGAGGAGTTCGTGACCCGACTCCAGCGCGCGTTCGGCTCCTTGGGCGCGCTCCGCGGCAAACGGATCCTCGACATCGCCTGTGGGTCGAACTCCAGCCGCTCACCCGATACCGGCGAGCGGACCGCGGCCTTCGAGCCGTGGTTCTGCCGGCTGCTCTACGAGCTCGACGCGGACGCGGTGGGCGTCGACGCGGGCGATCTCGACGGTGAACGGTTCGAGCACCACACCGTCGACCTGTCGCGCATCGGCGCGCTCGATTTCCTGCCCGACGCGTCGTTCGATGGCGTGCAGGACAGCCGTCTCTTCGGCTCGCCGGAGTTCCGCGGGGTCGTGAAGAACGAACGAATGCGTGACGCGATCAAAGCGGAGCTACGCCGTCAGGAGCGAAGAATGTTGAAGAAGGGTGGAGTGATCATCCACACGGACAATCCGTGATCGACTGAGCGGGCGACCAGAATCGAACTGGCGCTCAAACCTTGGGAAGGTTTTTTGCTACCACTACAACACGCCCGCGTCTTGGTCTCCGTATTGTACGAAGCATGAAGTTCGAGGGCATCGACGTGAAGCGCGCGATGGCCGTCTACGCGCACCCTGACGACGCCGAGTTCGGCATGGCCGGCACGGTCGCGAAGTGGGCCAAGGACGGCGTCGAGTGGACCTACTGCATGGTCACCAACGGCGCGTCGGGATCGGACGACGAGACGATGACGCGCGAGAAGCTCCGCGACACGCGCTACGCCGAGCAGCGAGAGGCCGCGAAGATCCTCGGCGTGAAGCACACCGTCTTCCTCGGCTATGAGGATGGCTACCTCTACCCGACCCTCGAGGTCCGCCGCGACGTCGCGCGACAGATCCGCATTCACAAGCCGGACGTGCTGTTCACGATGGATCCGACCGCGCGCATCGGCGGCAACTACATCAACCATCCCGATCACATCGCCGCATCTGAGGTGACGCTCCGTTCGATCAATCCGGACGCGTCCACGCGCCAGATGTTCCCGGAGCTGTGGAAGGACGAGCATCTCGAGCCCCACAAGCCGAAGGCGCTCTTCCTCATGTCGTTCAACGAGGCGGGGACCATCATCAACATCAGCGATGTGATGGAGACGAAGATCAAGGCGCTGCTCGCGCACCGCTCGCAGCTGTGGCCGGGCGCCGAGGACATGATCCGCGGCTGGGCGAAGGAGACGGGGAAGAAGAAGGGCTACAAGGCCGGCGAGTCGTTCCGCGTCATCCGCCTCGACGAGCCGCCCGCCCCGCCGAAACGGCCGCGCGCCGCTCGCGGTGGCGCCGCGGCGGCAGGCAAGCGCGGCGTCCAGAGCCGTGCGCGTAAGTCGACCCGCGCGGCGGCGAGACGCACCCCCTCGACGCGCAAGCGCTCGCGCTGACCGCGGAACCCCATCGTCCCGTCGGCGTGCACCACACGGTGGCACGGGACGGAGCGGTCCTCGCACTCGAGCATGACGTTGCCGACCGCTCGCGCGGCGCCGGGCCGTCCCGCGAGCAGCGCGACGAGGCCGTAGGTCGCGACGCGACCGGGCGGGATCTCGCGCACGACGCGATAGACGCGATCGCGCCACGCGGTCGTCACGGCGCCGGAGTCTGCCACGGCACGATGGTTGCGTAATGGCGGCGGAGCGACCTGTCGATCGGGCCCGACCCGCGCGGGCACCTGCAGGCGACATCCACCCCGCCATCGTCGACG
>DASQIF010000073.1:0-11593 GCA_035631715.1 Candidatus Acidiferrales bacterium | reverse complement strand
CGTTCGCCCACGACGTCATGCCGCGGTTCCGATGAGCGCGCCAGTGCTGAAGCTCGAGCCACGCGACGCCACACGGGTGAATGGCTCGTGGCGGCTGCAGTGGCGCGTGACGAACGTCGGCGGCGACCACATTCGCCTGGTCGCGGTCCGCGCGCCGCACAGCCGGTTCCGGTCCGATCCGTCGGACCTGAACGTCGTGGTCGTCGAGAGCGCGACCGTCGATCAGACGGTGCGCATCGAGGCCGCGCCGGGCGAAGAGGTCGAGAACGCCTTCGTCATCTTCGTCGCGGTGAAGGACAAGGAGACCTGGCGCATCCTCTTCCGCGTGCGCGTCCACATGGCCGAGGACGGCACGCCGAAGCCGGTCGTCGAGGCCATGAGCACGCACCGCGTCGGTTTCGCGGAGGTCTGATGAACGCGCGCGATCGCAACGTCATGAACCGGATGAAGGGCTGACGCGGCAACTGAAGCCTCGGCTTCGAAGAGACCACGGGTATGGTCTCCAACGTGTTGAGCATGGATCAGGAGGAACTGATCGAATTGCTCAAGACCTTCAAGAAGAAGTACGCGGCCGATCCGGACTACGCGAAGGCGCGTGAGGAGCTGCCAAAAGGCTGGCCCTTCTAGCGCGGCAGCCGCACCTCGGGGTGCCTCAGCGCGAGCGGCGCCTTCCCGCTCCAGTAGCCGTCACGCTTCCCGGTCATCGCCTGCACGTGCCCGTCCCATTCGAAGTTGAAGGCCTCGCACCCGAGCCGCACCGCGCGGCGGCATTTCTCCTGTGTCGCCTCGTCGCGCGCGTGCTCGCGCACGACCGCGATCTGACTCGCGCCGTGACCGGTGTCCTGCTCGGCATGCAGCTCATACGTCGCGGCCGCCTCGCGCGGGAACTCGTAGTACCCGATGAGCTCCTTGAACACCCGCGCCGCCGCGCCGTCGGGACCGCCGTGCATCGATTCGACGAAGGCCAGGAGCGCGATGCCCTCGAGCGCGCTGCGGTTCTGGCAGCCCGAGCGGATCATCTCGATCGCCGCGAGCGTGCCCGGCGCCGGATCGGCCTTATCGGCCTCCTCGCGCGTGATCCCGGCGTGCGTGAGGAACTGCAGCATGATGTCCACGTGCGTCTTCTCGCCGCCGAGCTCCTCCATGAAGTTGTCCATCACGACGTCCATGAGCGCGTAGTTCCGCTCGCTCGCGACGTTCGTGACGATGTAGCCGAAGAAGATCGGGTTCGTCCGCACGCGTAGGTAGTGCTGGATCTCGCCGAGGATGATCTGCTCGCGCGTCCAGCGGTGCTCGACGATGCCCTTGAACCAGGGGTGGTCCGGCATGAAGAGCCCGTTGGCGATGTCCCAGAGCTCGGCGATGAAGGCGTCGGGGTCCTTCGCTCCCACCCTCTAACTCTCGCACACCATTAGGCTTCGCACCGATGGAGACCGGCCTCTACATCACGTTCTTCGAGACCCGCGAGCCGTTCGACAGGGCGCTTCCGCCGGTCGGGCCGCTCGAGCACGTCGTGGTCCGCCGGAGAGACCTTGTCGCGCACCGTCGCGCGGGGCACGCCCCGGAGGTGGGGGGTGATGTCGCCCGCTTCCTCGAGGCCGAGCTCGAGTTCCAGCGCGCGATCGGACACGAGCCCGGCGGACCGAAGCGCAGCGAGATGCGCTTCGCCGCGCGGGACGGTGTGTTGTTGCGCTTCGTCTCGTACGACGACGGGCCGGGCCAGGATCCCCCGCCGGAGCTCGGTCCGTTCGCCGTCGTGACCGTCGGCCGCGATCGCATCGAGGCCGACGGGCAGCCGCTCGCCGAACGCGGCGCGAGCGACATCGCGTTCCGCACGCCGTCGACGGGCTACCACCCGCGGATCGTGGCGCCTGCGTCCAGCGAGATCGTCGTTCCGCCGCCCCTGATCGCGCCGGAGCCGCCAGCGGTCGTGCCACCGGTGATGATCGGTGCCGACGAGCCACGGCCCCCAGCGGCGTTCGCGCGCGACCCCGCGGCCGGCGCGGACACACCCGCGCTGGCGCAACGCGACCTCGATCTCATCGAGCAACGCGCCGCCGACACGCTTCGCGAGCGGGTCCTCGAGCAGGAGCGACGCCGCCTTGTCGCGGACGTGCCCCGCGAGAGCACCCCGACTCGGACGACCCGCCACCGGCCACGGCCCGCGACCGTAGAGCTCGTCCCGGCGGGTCCGGAGCCGCGCGCGTTCGAGATCGGACCGGCGCTCTGGCGCATGCGTTTCGCGATCATCGGTGTGCTGCTGCTGCTCGCCGGCGTCTACACGTTCACCGTCATCCGCGGTGGTGGCGCAGCGACGGTGTCGTACGTGAACCTCACGCAGCGCTTTAGCAGCGACCTCTGGGGTTACGTCGTGACCGACGTCCAGCGCTCCACGAGCGCGGGCGCCGCACGACCGCGCGGCGTTTATTACGTCGTTCGCGTTGGCGTGACAAACAAGGGAACGGAGGGCGCGCAGCTTTCCCCGAGCCAGTTCGTCCTCGTGGACGCCGACGCGGTCGAGCATGGCGCTGAGTCGGTCGGAAGTAACGCGTACCGGAGCTCGCGGAACCCGTCGTCGCAGTTGATCTGGCCGGACAGCTTTCCCGTCGGGACGACCGTCACTCTCGAGCTCGCGTTCGACGTCGATGCGTCGCTGCCGCGCGGCAATCTGTTACGGGTCTCGGACCTGCCGAACGTCCGCGTCCGACTCGACTGAGCGGAGGGCCGTGCGGGAATCGAACCCGCGGCAAACGCTGTTTAGAACACAGCTGCTCTATCCACTGAGCTAACGGCCCACATCGATTCTATCGGCGCACACCACTCGTAGAGCACCGATCCCTCCCGTATTTCACCTAAGCGGCGCTGCTTCAGAGTCCGACGTCTATGGCAGTTGCCACAGCGGATTTCGCATTTCTCGATTTCGGCAATGAGCGTCGCCAAGGGCACACGGCGCCGCATAAGACGGCTGATCTCTTCGAGTTTCGTCTTCGGGTCGATGTGATCAAACTGGAGGACACGAACGTCTGTCTCACCGCAATCGACGCAGTGGTGCGCGATCAGATAGTCGGTGACGAATTTGACCACCCGGGCGTCTTCCGTTTCTCGTCGGATATGTGCCTTACGAAGGTAGTACGGACGGTTTAGCGCGTAGTGCTGCCGTCGATACGCGCGGCCGCAGGCGAGGCACACGGTGCCGCGACCGGAGCGACGGTCGCGCCGTCTCGGAAAGGCCTCAAGGGGCTTCTCAATTCCGCATTTCGAACAGACCTGCATCGAGCGCAAGCTCCCGTCCCTTACGCCAGCCGAATTGCGTCGCGGTCCGCCGCATATGACAGTTGACGCAACGCACTTCACAGCGTTCGATTTCGCGAAGGATCTTCTCGAGGGGCGCTGAGCCCCATCTCAAGCGCGACACCGTTGACGTCTTGTCACGGACGTGGTCAAACTCGAGAACGAACGGATCGGACTCCCCGCAGTCGACGCAGGGATGCGCGGCGAGATACTCGAGTACGACGGCAGCGTTCCGCTCGCGGTAACGCTCGGTATTCGCGCGGACGTTGGTCAGATGTTGCGCGCGATGTTCGAGATACCACGCGCGCTGGCACTCGCGGCAGTAACCCTGGAGACCCGTCGCAGTCGACACATTGAAGGATTCCGATGGAAGCAATCGACGACATCCTGAGCATTCCTTGAGACGCGACCGCTCTAGCACATATGTTCTATACGCGTTTCTCGGTCGAAAGGCAACTCCCGCGAGAGCGGAAGAGTCGCCGAATTTTCAGACTCCTAAGCGGATGGACCGCTTCGCCGCCAAATGACTCTCGCCGTTAGGGCAACCACGCCGACCGCTGCCGTGACCGCGATAAGGATTTCCGTCGCGAATTGCGTCGCGATATCGCGCGTCCCGGCGAAGCACGCAGCGCCCGCCGGCGCAGGGCCACATCGTGGCAAACCGACAATCTGGCTATCTATGAGAAGCGGGGTCACCATCGCGGTCAGAACGAAGATCGGCCATAGCTCAAGACCTCGACGGTGAGAGAGCACGCCAATGAGACCCGCAAACGCGAGCACGAGGAGCGCGATCTGGATCGGTACGACCGTGTTGAGCGCGAATTCCCCAAGGAGCAGGAAACCGATGAGGGCGCCACCGACGAGGTATGGCCAAGGTCGGAGCCATCCCGGAAGATCCGGCACTGATGTCTACCTCCCGGTGTGGATGGGTCTCCCGGCCGCCACAAGCGCGGCCTCGCGGAACGTCTCGGCAAGCGTTGGATGCGCGTGGATCGTCGCGATCACGTCCTCGACCGTCGCCTCCAGACGCATCGCGAGCGTCGCCTCGGCGATGAGCTCCGACGCCTGTGGTCCGGCGATGTGCACGCCGACGATGCGCATGTCCTTCCCCACCGTCACGAGCTTCGTCACGCCGCCCTCGCCGAGCGCGAGCGCGCGGCCCGACGCGGCCCACGGGAAGCGGGCGGTCTTCACCGCATCGCCGTGCTTCTCCTTGGCCTGCGCTTCGGTGAGGCCGACCGACGCGATCTCGGGGTGCGTGTAGACGACGTTCGGTACCGCCGCGTAGTCCATGACCGCGTCCTCACCGAGGATCGTGTCGACCGCGACCTCGCCCTGCGTCGACGCGACGTGCGCGAGCTTGGGCGAGCGCGGGTCGCCGATGCAGTCGCCGATCGCCCACACACCCTTGATGTTCGTGCGCATGTGCTCGTCGACGGTGATGCCCAGGCGGTTGGTCACCAGACCGGCCTGCTCGACGCCGCTGTAGTTCGCGACGCGGCCGGCACCGAGCAGGACCTCGTCACCTTCGAACGTCTGCGACTGTCCACCGACCTCGGCCGTCACGGTCACGCCGTTCGCGCCGCGCACGACCTCGGTCACCCGTGCGTTCGTGATCACCTTCAGCCCGACAGGCTCGAGCGCCCGCAGGAGCACCCGCACCAGCTCGGGCTCGGCGAACGCGAGCGGCTGCGGCAGCATCTCGAGCACGGTCACCTGGCTGCCGACCTCGGCGAAGAACGTGCCGAGCTCCATGCCGATGACACCGGCGCCGATGATGACCAGACGCGTGGGGACGTCCGCGAGCGCGAGCGCACCGACGTTGTCGAGCGGCCGCGCCTCGGCGAGTCCTTTGATCGGCGGCACGCCGACCTTCGACCCCGTCGCGACGATCACGCTCGTCGCGTCGACGGTCCGCTCGCCGTCGGGCGCCTTCAGGCGTATCTGATTCGGTGAGACGAGCGTGCCGTCGGCCTTGATGAGGTCGACCTTGCGCATCTTCAGCAGCTGCTCGACGCCGGAGACGAGCTGCGCGACGACCTTGTCCTTGCGCGCGACGGCCTCGCCCATCACGAACCGCGGGTTGTCGACGTGGATGCCGTGGAGCGTCCCATGCGCCGCGAGGTGGTACGCGTGGCTCGAGTCGAGGAGCGCCTTCGACGGGATGCAGCCGACCGTGACGCACGTGCCACCCACGCGATCGCGCTCGATGAGCGCCACACGCGCGCCTTTGAGACCCGCGTGCAGCGCGGCGACGTAGCCGCCGGGTCCGCCGCCGAGGATCGCGATGTCGTACGCAGTCATGTTTCGAGCCTAGCCAACTCGGCGGCCTCACGCTCGAACGGATGCGTCGCGTATCCGTGTCGCGCGTAGAGCCACAGGTAGAGCGGCAGGAACGCAAGACCGTAGCGCTCGTACTGCTTGACGTGCACGAGCTCGTGACGCCAGAGGAGCGGAGTGGGTTCGATCGTGAACACGATGACGTGGCCGAGCGTGATCGCGACGTAACCGCGTCGCGTGAGCACGAGATGCGCGAGGCCGCGGTCGCTCACATAGAGGAAGCAGCGATCGCGGAAGCGCGGCCTTGCGCCGGAGAGCCAACCGAGGAGATGGCCGAGCGGATCCGCGTGGTGCGAGACGAGGTCACTGAATGTTGGCGACGATCTGCTCCACCGACGGGATGAGCTGATCCTTGTGCAGGTAGCGCGTGTCGAAGCGCAGCGTGAGCGTCTTCGTCTCGATCGCCATGTGCACGCTCGTGACGCCGGGGATGTGCTCGGACTGCCCGACGATCTGCGAGGCGCACGGCCGGCACATCAGCTCGATGATCTCCATCGAGACCTCGTCCTGACCGGGGGCCAGATCCTCGGCGGGTGCGGACTGGACAAGGTGGGGTGGCGGCGGCGCCGCGGCCGGAAGGGTCTTCGCGCACGAGGCGAGGACGATCGCGGCACAAAAGATGAGCGCCAGGCGCACGCAGACATTGTGCGCCCGGCGCCCGGGGGAAGGGAGGGGTGCGTAGTTAACGCGGGGTTTCGGTGCGGTCGCGCTCCTCCGCCTTCTCGCGCTCGACACCTTGCTTGAGGTCGCCGATGCCTTCCTTGACGTGGCCCTTCGCCTGGTCGAGCTTGCCGCTGATCTCAGTGGACCGGTCGCCGACGGCCTTCCCGGTCTCTTCCTTGATCTTGCCCTTGGTCTCGTCCCACTTGCCTTCTGCCTTGTCCTTCATTTCGACCTCCTTGCCTGACATGTCACGAGGCAAGACCGATGCCACTTGCACTGATGTCACACTTTCGCCATGGTCAGCGACGCCTTGCTTGATGACGCGAATGCGCGGCTTCCGCGCGGCTATCGCGCGCGCGTGTTCGAAGACGCCGATCGCGAGCCGATCGTCGCCGCCGGAAACAGCGAGGCGCACCCGATGGAGCGCGAGTCGGCGAGCGAATGGCGCTTCTGGGAGCAACGCGTCGACGATCCGGCGCGCAAGCGGATCACGATCACGACCGCCGGCGGGGCGATCGTCGGCACCGCGAGCATCGCGGTCGGGATGATGGCGCGGCCCGACGGTGCGCAGTTCGTCGGCCTGGGCGTCTTCAAGGACCACCGGCGTAGGGGCATCGGCGGCGCGCTCGTGGACGCGCTCGAGGCGGAGGCGAAGCGGCGCGGTGTCGGGCGTCTCCTCTCGGGCGCGAGCGCCTCGCGTCCGTTCGCGCTCGAGTTCGCGCAGAAGCGCGGCTACCGCGAGATCGGCCGGCGGATCATGTCGTACCGCGAGCTCGCCTCATTCGAGCCGGAGCGGTGGCAGGACGCGATGACGCGGGTCGCGCGGGAGAACATCGTCTTTCGGACCTTCGCCGAGATCCTCGCGGGCAAGAGTGAGGGCGAGCAGGAGCGCTTCTGGCGCGCGCTCTGGGAGGCGGAGGGTCCGATGTGGGACGACATCCCCTTCTCGTCGCCCACGCCGCATTGGCCCTACGACAAGTTCCGCAAGCTCATGGTCGACAACCCGCAGATAAGACGCGACCTCTCGCTCGTCGCTTATCACGGCGACAGCATCGTCGGCTACACGTCGACGGGACAGAGCGACGAGGACGGCCACACGTACATGACCGGTGTGGCGCGTGAGTTCCGCGGCAAGGGCATCGCCCGGGCGCTCAAGGTCGACGCGCTCGCCCGCGCGAAGGCGGCGGGCCTGCGCGCGATGAAGACGACGAACGATGAGCCGAACAAGGCGATGCGCGGCGTCAACATCAACCTGGGGTACCAGCCGGTTCCGGATCACGTCGAGCTGGAAAGGCGTTTGTCGGGGGTAGGCTCGGTCTGATGGATGGTGATCCGCGCGGCGCGGTCCTGCTTCTCGCCGGGATGCTCTGCATGATCGGCGCGTCCTTCACCGTGTGTTACGCGATCTGGTCGCGCGGCTGGGAAGGCTGGGAGTCCTGGAGCGCGCGGACCGGGCTCGACGAGGAGCAGGCGCTGTACGAGCGTCAGGAGAGGCTGACCCGTCGCAAGTAGCGTGGCCGACGCGGTGATCGAGTTCGAGGCGACCAGCAAGCGATACCGCAACGGCACGCTCGCGCTCGATGACGTCAGCTGGTCCATTCCGTCGGGTGCGCGCTCGTGTCTTCTCGGCCCGAACGGATCGGGCAAGACCACATCGATCCGCCTCCTCGAGGGCGCGCTCGCGGCGACGCGCGGTCGCGTCGCCCTCTTCGGCCGCGAGGTGAACGCGCCCGGCTACGGCGAGGCGCGCCGCCGCACCGGCATCGTGCCGCAGAACGCCGGCATGTACGCGGACCTCACCACCGCCGAGTACCTCGAGCTGGCGCGGCGTCTGTACCGGCGCGGCGACGTCGAACACGCGCTCGAGACCTTCGGTCTCGCGGAGCACCGCAACAAGCGTCTTGCGCAGCTCTCCGGCGGGTTCCAGCGACGCGTCGTTCTCGCGGTGGCGCTCATGTCCGAGCCGGAGCTCCTCCTCCTGGACGAGCCGACCGTCGGGCTCGATCCGATCGCCGCGCACGACGTGCACGCGTACCTGAGGACGGCCATGGCCGGGCGCACCACGCTGCTCTGCACGCACAACCTGGCGGAGGCCGAGGCACTCTGCGACGACGTCATCATCCTGCGCGGCGGCCGCGTGCTCCTTCACGCATCCCTCGAGTCGCTGCGCGAGCGACGGCATCCGCGGACGCGCCTCGCCGCGCTGCAGCCTGCCGACGCGCTCCTCGCCGCCGTGCGCGCGTACGGCGCGGACGCGTCGCTGCTCGACGGCGGGGTCGTCGTCGAGATGGACGCGCGCCGGGACGCGCCGGCGCTGCTGCGCGATCTGTTGACGCGCGGTATCGATGTGTATGAGTGCGTGCCGATCACCGCGACGCTCGAGGACATGTTCCTCGAGGAGGTCGGCCGATGAGGTGGTCGGCGATCCGGCCGCTCCTGTGGAAGGAGACGCGCCAGCTCGGGCGGAACCGCAGCGCGCTGCTGACCTCGAGCCTGCTGCCGTTCGTGATCCTCTTCGTCGCGCCGATACAGATCCTGCTTTCGTCGCGGCTCGGCGGCAGCAACCTCAACACGCTGCGCGACGCACCGCTCCCGGGGATCGCCGACCTCGGCGACCCGACGCAGCTCGTCGTTCAGTTCATGTATCCACTGCTGCTCGTGCTCGGCGGTCTGCTCCTCCCGTCGCTCACCACGACCTACGCCATCGTCGCGGAGCGCGAGCGCCGGTCCCTCGATCTCCTGGTCTCGCTTCCGGTCACGGTGGGTGAGATCCTCGCCGCGAAGCTGCTCTCGGTGCTGATCGTGACGGCGCTCGTGGGCCTTCCCTACGTGTCCGTCGTGCTCGCCTTGCTGATCGTGCTCGGCGTCGCGGGCCCGGCCACGGTGCCGGCGCTCCTCGTTCCGTTCCTCGCCGCGGTCGTGTGCTCCACCGGCATCGCGCTGCTGCTCACGCTCCTCGCGCGCGACTTCCGCACGGCGAACAACCTCAACGGGGCGTTCTTCGTGCCCATCCTGTTCCTCAGCATCGGCACGCTCACCGCCATCGGCGGCCCGGCGCGCACCTACGTGCTCTCCGCGATGCTTCTGGTCCTCGCCGCCGTCGCGTTCCTCGTCGCGCTCCGCTGGATCAGCTTCGAGCGCTACCTCGAGTAGCCCAAACGGAACGGGGCGCCTTTCGGCGCCCCGTTCATGACAGCGGAGAGGACGCGCTACTCGGCGGGGGTGGCCTCCGTGACCATGCCGGGCTCCTCGCCACCGACCTCGTGCCAGATCTTCACGCCCTTCGGCTCGCGCAGGAACAGCGTGCCCACGACCACCGTGATGAGGGCAACGATGATCGTGTACGCGAGACCGAGGTAGATGTTCCCGTTCGGGTCATTCGTCGTGTTGAACTGACGGAGGCTGATGCTCGAGTCGATCGGCAGGGCCATGAAGTTCTTGAGGAACGGCACGAACAGCTTGCTGCCTTCGGGATAGGTCGCACCGACCAGACCGGTGAAGAGCAGCGGGAGCAGCCCGCCGAACCAGCCGTTGCCGAAGTGGTACGGGATGGACAGCGACGTGTAGCGGACCTTCGCGCGGAAGTACTCCACGAGGAACGCCGCGATCGGGCCGTACACCATCGTCACGAAGATGACCTGGATCCACACCAGGAGGATGAGCACTGGCGTGTTCGGGTCCGCGCCGGTGATGAGACCGTTCGCGTCCATCTTGACGTTCGAGTTGTCGTACATCGCGTGGTAGATCGGCAGATATGTGATGGCCGCGATGAGGCAGCCGGCCAGGATGATGACCTTGCGGCCGATGCGGTCAGAGAGCCAGCCGAACACCAGGAAGAACGGCGTGCCGAGCGCGACCGCCCAGAGCAGGATCGGGTACGCCTGCGTGAACGAGTACTTGAGGTAGACCGTCAGGAAGTTCAGCGCCTGGAACTGGCCCTGGTACCAGACCACGCCCTGCCCGGCGGTGAGGCCGATGAGGACGAGGGCGATCGTCCCGACCTTGCGGCCGCTGAACGATTCGCTGGCCCAGTTGCCCGCGCCGGTGACGCTCTGCTTCGCCTCCTTGAGACGCGCGAACAGCGGTGTCTCGCGGAGTCGGATGCGGATGTAGGTCGCGATCGCCACGAGGACGGCGGAGATCCAGAACGGGTAACGCCAGCCGCCCGGAAGCGTGTCGCCGAAGATGAACGTGGGTCCCTTCGTGAACGCATCGGCGGTCATGCTCTGACGGAAGAACATGATCAGCAGGAGCGCGAAGAAGAAGCCGATGGTCGCGGTCGTCTGGATCCACGCGGTGTAGAGGCCACGCTTGTTGTCGGGCGCGTGCTCGGCGACGTAGATCGCCGCGCCGCCGTACTCACCACCGAGCGCCAGGCCCTGGATGAGCCGGAGGGCCACCAGCAGCACCGCCGCGAGCACACCGATCTGCGTGTAGGTCGGCAGGAAGCCGATGGCCAAGGTCGAGAGACCCATCGCGGTGATCGTCACGAGGAACGTGTACTTGCGACCGATGATGTCGCCGAGCGCTCCGAACACGATGGCGCCGAACGGGCGCACCAGGAAGCCCGCGGCGTACGTGGCGAAGGCCGATAGGAGCGAGGTCGTCGGGTTGTCGCTGGGGAAGAAGAGCGGTGCGAAGAATGGCGCGAGGGTCGCGTAGAGATAGAACTCGTACCACTCGATGATGGTCCCGGCCGAGGCAGCCGTGATCACGAACGGCAGTCCGTAGACCGGTCTCGTCGTGGCAGCGGCCATGGCGGTTCTCGTCGTCAAAGGTGCCCCTCCCAACGCGAATGTCGTTAGCGCGCTGTTCTAGCGGAAAGTCGGCCCTCCGCCTAGTCGCCCTGGCCGACCACCGTCAGTCCTCTTTTCCTGATGCGGAAGCCGTCCGGATCGAGTCCACGACCGTCGCGTCGGCCAGGGTAGTCGTGTCGCCGAGCGATTGGCCGTTGGCGATGTCCCGCAGCAGCCGCCGCATGATCTTGCCGGAGCGCGTCTTCGGGAGCTCGGGCGTGAACATGATGGTCTTGGGCCGGGCGATCGAGCCGATGCCCTTCACCACGTGCTCACGCAGCTCCTTCGAGAGGCCCTCGTCGCCGGTCTTCCCGCCGCGCAGCGTCACGAACGCGAAGATCGCCTGACCGGTCACGGGGTCCTCGCGGCCGATGACCGCGGCCTCGGCGACGGCCGGGTGCGAGACGAGCGCCGACTCGACCTCGGTCGTCGAGATCCGGTGCCCCGAGATCTTCATCACGTCGTCGACGCGACCCATGAGCCAGAAGTAGCCGTCGCCGTCG
>DASQIF010000072.1:0-2806 GCA_035631715.1 Candidatus Acidiferrales bacterium | reverse complement strand
TCGTGCTCGCCGAGCCCGATGCCCGCTCGCTTCGCGAGGACCGCCAGAAGCACCGCGAGCCGCTGCGGATCGGCGCCGTTCACCGTGCGCCGCGGAAGACCGAACGACGTCGGCGTGACGAGGGCCTGCACTTCCACCAGCAGCGGGCGAGTCCCTTCGACCGTGGGCACGATGACGCTGCCGGCCACTCCTTTACTGCGCTCCTCGAGGAAGACCTCGCTCGGGTTCGCGACCTCGCGCAGACCCGACTCCCCCATCTCGAACACACCGACCTCGTCGGTCGAGCCGAAACGGTTCTTCGTCGCGCGCAGGATGCGGAACGCGTGGAACCGCTCGCCCTCGAGATAGAGCACCGCGTCGACGATGTGCTCGAGGACGCGCGGCCCCGCGACCGCGCCCTCCTTCGTGACGTGACCGACGAGGAAGATCGGGACGTCGTCACCCTTCGCGACCTCGAGCAGGCGCGCCGTGCACTCGCGCAGCTGCGACACGCCGCCGGCCGCCGATCCGATGATGTCGCTCGACATCGTCTGGATCGAGTCGACCACGGTGAAGATCGGCCTGATGCGGCGGATCGCCTCCATGACCGTGCCGAGGTCCGTCTCCGGCAGGACGAGGATCGTCGGTGACTCGATGCCGAAGCGGCGGGCGCGCAGCTTGATCTGCGCGGCCGACTCCTCGCCGGACACGTAGAGCACCGTGCCGCGCTGCGCGAGCGAAGCCGAGACCTGCATGAGGAGCGACGACTTCCCGATACCCGGGTCGCCACCGAGCAGGACTAGGGAGCCGCGCACGACGCCGCCGCCGAGGACGCGATCGAACTCGCTGATGCGGGTCGAGATGCGCGCCTCGGCATCCGCGGGCACCGCGTCGAGCGCTATCGGCTCCCGCGGCGCGCGCACGATACCCCGTCCCTTGGGCGGCGCGACGACGCGCTCCTCGACGAGCGTGTTCCAGCCCTGGCACGACGGGCAGCGCCCGATCCATTTCGGGAACTGGTTACCGCAGTTCTGGCAGACGAAGGCGACCTTGGGAGCGGCGGGCATCTCTTGAAGTATCGGCCCAGCTCTGCGGCGGGCCCGATCGGTGCCGGACGGGCGCCGCTCTCCGTGCTCGCTCCTCGTGAGCCCCTTCATCAGCGAACCGCTAGTCGAATACGTACTGGTCGACGTCGATCACCGGCTCGTAGCCGATGTCCATGTAGATCTTGTTGGACGTCGGGTTCGCGAGGTCGGTGTACAGGAAGCAGAAGCGCCGCCCCGCGTCGAGCTGCTCCTGGGAGAGCGCCGCCACGAGCGCGCTCGCGTATCCGCGCCGGCGCTTCTCGGGTGGCGTGTACACGGCGCCGACGCGGATGCCGTGCGGCGTCTGACCGGAGGAGCCAGCCATGGCGACGACGCCGTCGTCCTCCCAGACGCGGAACAGGCCGCTCCGGATCCAGCGCTCGGCGTTCACGCGCGCGGCCTCAGGGGAATCGTCGAACCAGGGCTGTGACTCGAGGACGAAGGCCCTGAACCACGAGGCCACCCGGTCACGGTCCGCGAGCGTCGCGGCGCGCATGCGGCCCGCGACCGGGCGCGGCGGGATGACGCGCGAAAGCCGGTAGATGCGCTCGGCCATCTGGACGTGCGCGCGCTGTCCGGTCTTCGCGGTCCACAGCTCGACCGCGCGCTTCGCGAGGTCCTTCGCGCCGACGATCCCCGGCGCCTCCGGTGTCGCGCGCAGCGCGTCGTCGACGAGCAGCGGCAGCGCGTCCGCCCGCGTGCCGGTGGCGACGATGAGATAGAGCCCCGCGCGCATTGCCGCGGCGACGACCCGCTCGCCCTCGCGCACGGCCCCGAAGTAGGTGGGTCCGTAGTCGCGTCCGGCGATGAGCGCGTCGGTGATCCCGATCGCGACGTTGTTCTCCGCCTCGTGGAGCAGGAGGAATGGTCCGGCGAGGGTCTTGAACGTCGCGGGATCGCCGGGCCGCTCGCAGGTCAGCGCCGAAGCGCCGACCACCTAGGGAGCGACGGGCTCCGGCTTGGGCGCTTCGACGGCCACGGTCTTCTCGATGGTGAGCTTGCCGTCGACCGGGTGGACCTTCACGGTGTCGCCCGGCTGGAACTTGCCCTGGAGCAGCATCTCCGCGAGCGGATCCGCGATCTCGTTCTGGATGGAGCGCGCCAGCGGGCGCGCGCCGAAGTTCGAGTCATATCCGACCGACGCGATGTGATCCTTCGCCTCGTCGGTGACCACGAGCGTGATCTCCTGCGACGCGAGCTGCTTGCGGACACCGGCGAGCTCCAGCTCGACGATCTTGCGGATCTCGTCCTTGTTGAGCGGCTGGAACACGACCGTCGCGTCGATGCGGTTCAGGAACTCCGGGCGGAAGAAGCGCTTCATCTCCTCGGTGACGCGCTCCTTCATGCGCTCGTACTGCGCGTTCGTGTCGGCATCGTCGCCCTCGCCCTTGCTGCGGAAGCCGAGAGCGGACTCGCTCTTGAGCAGCTTCTGCGCGAGGTTGCTCGTCATGATGATGATCGTGTTGCGGAAGTCGACGGTGCGGCCCTTCGCGTCCGCCAGACGGCCCTCGTCGAAGATCTGCAGCAGGATGTTGAAGACCTCGGGGTGGGCCTTCTCGATCTCGTCGAGCAGGATCACGCAGTACGACTTGCGGCGCACCGTCTCGGTGAGCTGGCCGCCCTCTTCGTACCCGACGTAGCCCGGAGGCGAGCCGACCAGGCGCGACACGTTGTGCCGCTCCATGTAGTCGGACATGTCGATCTTCACCACGTTCTCCTGGCTGCCGAACATGAACTCGGCG
>DASQIF010000071.1:0-6328 GCA_035631715.1 Candidatus Acidiferrales bacterium | reverse complement strand
CGAAGAAGAAGACGAAGAGCGTCGCGAGGTAGCGCAGCGCCTGTCCGTGGCTGATCGCGGTCCGGAGGTAGGTGCCGAGCGGGACGTGCTCGGCCCGCTCGCCGACCTCGCGGCGCTCCTGGATCCCGAAGACCGTGATCGCGAACGTGCCGAGCATCAGCACCGCGACCGCGAGGTAGGTCCAGGGCGGGACCGCCGACCCCGACGTCGCGAACGCGGCGAGCGCGAGGAAGGCGACTTGGCCGATGAGCTGGATCCCCTGCGAGACGCCGGACAGGAGCGAACGCTGGTCGAGCGAGGTGATGTCCGCGAGGAGCGCGTTGTACGGATCGATCGCGGCATTGAAGAAGATCGAGAAGAGAAAGATCGCGATCGCGAGCGGCACGAGGGCCTCGGTCGATGCCGAGGCGACGAGGAAGAAGATCGCCGAGACCGGGATGCATACGGCGAGGAAGATCCGCCGGCGACCGAAACGGCGCGACCAGATGCGGTCGGAGATCGCGCCGACCGTCGGCTGGATGACGACGCCCTCGATGCTGCGCGTGCTCGAGAGCAGACCGGTGATGAGGTCGGGCGCGCCGACCGCCTTGAGCGCGAGGGGCAGCAGGAAGTTGTTGAACGCGTAGAACGCGCCCGCGCCGATCGACCCCGCGGAGTAGATGAGCATGGTGCGTGGGCCAGCGCGCATGGCGGCCGAGCGTAGGTGCTGCCTGTTTCGGTAGCAAAATGTGTGTTAGAACATATGTTTTCACGTGTGACACCTGCCCAAAATAGGCGCTGAGGAGGGCGTATGGACCTGACCGTCGGAGTCGCGGTTGCGGGCCTCGCCGTCGCCGCGATCGCGCTCCTGGTCGTCGCGCGGCGACCGCTGCCGGCGGCCGACATGTCGGGCGTCGACATCCTCCGCGCGAGCGTCGATCAGCTGCGCGCGTCCCAGGACCGCGCGCTCGCCGAGATGCGTGCGGAGTTCCAGCGCACCCTTGGCACGACCGAGCAACAGCTCGTGACGCAGACGACGGCCACGCAGCGCGTGCTCGCGGATGTGTCGCGTCAGCTCGGCGCGGTCGGACAGCAGAGCGCGCAGATCGGCGAGCTCGCGAAGGACATCGGATCGCTCCAGGACCTCCTGCGCGCGCCGAAGCCGCGCGGTGGCTTCGGGGAGCTCATGCTCGAGCGGCTGCTGCAGGACTGCCTACCGGCCGGATCGTTCGAGACGCAGTACACGTACCGCGACGGCTCACGCGTCGACGCGATCGTCCACTACAGCGGACGGATCGTTCCGATCGACGCCAAGTTCCCGAATGAGTCGTACACGCAGATCGCCACGGCGCGTGACGAGAACGAGCGCCGCGGTCGGCGCCGTGCGTTCCTCCAGCAGGTCCGACGTCACGTCGACTCTGTCGCGCGCTACGTCTCTCCCGAGGATCAGACCATCGATTACGCCTTCATGTACCTGCCATCGGAGGCGATCTACTACGAGCTCACGGTGAGCGACGGCGCGCCGGACGAGATCGACATCCTCGGGTACTGCTCGGACAAGCACGTGATCCCCGCGTCGCCGAACACCATCCTTGCGTACCTCCAGGTCGTCGCGCTCGGCGTGCGCGGGCTTGCGATGCAGGAACGCACGCGTGAGCTGCAGCAGGGCATCGCACAGGTCCGCCGCGAGTTCGAGCGCTTCGTCACTCTCCACGACCAGCTCGGGCATCACCTCGGCAACGCGACGAACAAGTTCGACGAGACCGAGCGCGCGCTCGGTCGCGCGTCGGCGGCGATCGAAGGGCTGGCGCAGGTCCCGGTCGCCGCGGGTGGGGAACAGGCCGTGCTCCCGCTCGGCCTCACGAACGATGACGATTAGCTGATGCGCGTCCTCGCGCTCGTCCTGCTCGGGTCCATCCTCGTCGCGGCCGCCGTCGTCGGCACACGCGATCCAGAGGACCCGATGTCGGTGGGTCTGCTCGTGCTCGCGCTCGGCGTCGCCGCCGGTGCGCTGGCCGCGATGTTCCTCCTGCGAGCGCGCCGTCGGGCCGGGCGCCGAGTGCCGGGTATGCGTCGCGGGATGGCCCTGCGCCGTGGCGCGGAGTTCGGCGCCGTCGTCGCGCTGCTCCTATGGCTCCGGATCGTCGACGGGCTTTCGATCATCACCGCCTCGTTCGTCATCGCGGCGTTCGCGGTGGCCGAGTTCATCGTGTCGGCGCGCCCCGCGTCATCGCGCTAACCTCGCCGCACCGATGGATGCGGCCGCGCTGAAGAAGCGCGTCATCGAGCGCGTCGACGCGCGGGCGAAGAGCCTCGACGACCTCGCGCTCCGCATCCACGCGCGTCCGGAGCTCGCGTTCGAGGAGCGCTTCGCCGCGACCGCGCTCGCCGACGCGCTCAGCGCCGAGGGCGCGAACGTGCAGCGCGGCGCCGGCGGCCTCGAGACCGCGTTCGTCGCCGACAGCGGCAGCTCGTCACCGCTCGTCGCCATCCTGGGCGAGTACGACGCGCTGCCCGGCCTGGGGCACGCCTGCGGTCACAACCTCATGGGCACCGCGGCGATCGGCGCCTTCCTCGCGCTGCGCGACCTCGGAACCGACCTGCCCGGTCGCGTGCGCGTCGTCGGCTGTCCGGCGGAGGAGCGCGGCAACGGCAAGAACCACCTCATCCGCGGCGGCGCCTTCGAGAAGGTCGACGCCGCGCTCATGTACCACCCGGGCGACCGCGACGAGATCGACCCGCTCATGCTCGCGATGGCCAGTCTCGAGGTGGAGTTCGTCGGCAAGGCCGCGCACGCCGCGGCCGAACCGCACGAGGGGCGCAACGCGCTCGACGCGCTGCTGCTCGGTTGGACCGCGTTGTCGGCGCTGCGTCTGGTGGTGCGCAGCGACTCGCGCTTCCACGGGATCATCACCGACGGCGGGAAGGCCGCGAACATCATCCCGGACCGCGCGGCGGCGCGCTTCATGGTGCGGTCGCCGGACAACGCGTATCTGAAGGAGCTGCAGCGCCGGGTCATCGCCTGCTTCGAAGGCGCCGCGATCCAGACGGGGTGCGAGCTCAAGTACACATGGAGCGAGACCTGCGACCTCGTCACGACGAATCGTCCGCTGGCCGACGCGTTCGTGCGCAACGCGAAGACGCTCGGGCGCGAGATGCACACCCGACGTCCCGCGGACACGCACGGCTCGACGGACATGGGCAACGTCACGAGCCTCGTGCCGGGGATCCACCCGTTCCTGGCCATCACCGACGGCCCGGTGCCCGGTCACTCGATCGAGTTCGCGGCCGCCGCGGCGACGCCGCGTGCGCTCGAGACGATGCACGTCGCGGCGAAGGCGCTCGCCATGACCGCCATCGACGCGCTCACCGATCCGTCCCTGGTCATTCGCGCGAGGGAGGCCTTCGATGGACAGCGTCGCTGACTGGTTCGGCGCCACCGGCTCGGCGGAGGACGACGAGCGCCTCGCCGCGCTCTACGACCTCGACGCGCCTACAGGCGACGCGGCCATCGACTGGTTCCGTGGGCTCGCGCGCATGACCGGCGGTCCGCTCCTCGAGCTCGGTGTGGGCAGCGGACGCGTCGCGATCCCGCTCGCGAAGGATGGGCACGAGATCGTCGGCATCGACCGCTCGAAGGCGATGCTGGCGCGTGCCGCGAAGCGCGCCAAGGAGCAGCGCGCGAAGCTCACGCTCGTCGAGGCGGACATGCGCACCTTCTCGCTCGAGCGGACCTTCGCGCTGGTGACGATCCCGTTCAACACCTTCCTGATGCTCACGCCAGACGAGCGCTGGGCCTGCCTCGCGCGCTGCCGCGAGCACCTGACGCCGACCGGGCGGCTCGCGATCGACGTGTTCCAGCCCGATCCGAACATCGTCGCGGGTCTCGATGGCGCCGTGCGCGAGGACTGGCGACGGAAGGACCCGGACACCGGTCACGTCGTCACCAAGTTCTCGAGCACGCGAGGGAACGTGGACGCGACGACGTTCCACTGGTGGTACGACGAGGAGCTCGATGGCGGCGCGATCAAGCGGATCACCCGGGAGGCGACGCTCCACTACCTGTATCGACGTGAGGCGGAGCTGCTCTTCCCCGACGCCGGCTTCGACATCGACACGCTGCACGGCGATTACACGGGCGCGCAGGTGACGCCGACGTCGCCGAAGCTGCTCTTCGTCCTGCGGCGCAAGGAGCGTGGGAGCGGTCGCGAGCGCCGGCGTCGATGACCGACGTGCTCATCCGCGGCGGTCTCGTCGTCGACGGGACCGGCACGGCGGCTTACCGCGCTGACGTCGCGATCACCAACGGCCGCATCACCGACATCGGGACCGCGACCGGGCGTCGCGCCCTGCGCATGATCGACGCGCGCGACCGGGTGGTCGCGCCGGGCTTCATCGACATCCACTCGCACTCCGACGAGGCGATGTTCGTGAACGCCGCCATGGAGAGCGCGCTCCACCAGGGTGTGACGCTCGTCGTATGCGGCAACTGCGGCGGCTCCGCGGCGCCCCTCCAGGGCCTCGCCGCGGAAGAGGCCGACCGCGAGTACGGCCGGCTCGGCGTGAAGCGCACCTGGTCGCACTTCTACGAGTACGCGGATGCCGTCGAGCGCAACGGGATGTCCATCAACGTGTGCTCGTACGTGGGCCACGGGACCCTGCGCATGTGCGTCATGGGCGCCGCGGCGCGCGCGCCCACCGCGGACGAGCTCGCGCAGATGCGCCAGCTGCTCGCGCGCGCGCTCGAGGAGGGCGCGGTCGGCCTCGCGTCGGGCCTCATCTACCCGCCCAGCGCGTACGGGAACACCGACGAGCTCGCCGCGCTCTGCGCTGTCGTCCGCGCGCAGGGCGGTCTGTACGCAAGCCATATCCGTAATGAAGGGGCGGGGCTGCTCGACGCGGTCGAGGAGAACCTCGAGATCGGCCGGCGCTCACGCGTGCGGGTGCAGCTGTCGCATCACAAGGCCTCGGGGATGAAGAACTGGGGCAAGGTGAAGGACTCCGTCGCGAAGATCGCCGAGGCGCGGGCGACCGGCGTCGACGTCCAGGCGGACCAGTACCCGTACACGGCCTCGTCCACCGGACTCTCGGTCACGATCCCGAACTGGGTCCACGAGGGAGGCTCGGTCGAGCTCACCAAGCGGCTGCGCGACCCCGCCGTCCGCAAGCGCATCCGCGATGAGGACACCGAGACGGGGCGCGCCTGGGACCGCATCGTGATCGCTCGCGCGCGTCACCATCCCGAGTACAGCGGGAAGAGCGTTGCGGACCTCGCGACGGCCGCGGGGCAGGATCCGCTCGAGTGGACGTGCGACACGCTGGTCGAGCACGAGGGCGCGGTCGACATCATCCATCACTCGATGAGCGAGGACGACGTGCGCTTCGTGATGGCGCAGCAGTGGATCGCGGTCGGCAGCGATTCGCGCGCGAACGCGCCGTACGGTCCGCTCTCGTTCGGCAAGCCGCACCCGCGTTCGTACGGCACCTTCCCGCGCGTGCTCGGCCATTACGCGCGCGACGAGAAGGTCGTCACGCTCGAGGATGCGGTGCGGAAGATGACCTCGCTCACGGCGCGGCACCTTCGCTTGCGCGACCGTGGCGAGATCCGCATCGGCGCGTGGGGCGACCTCGTGGTGTTCGATCCGGCGCGCGTCCGCGATGTCGCGACGTACGACGATCCGCATCGCTACCCGGATGGCATCGAGCACGTGCTGGTGAACGGCGCGTTCGCGATCGAGTCTGGCGAGACGACGAACGAGCGACCGGGGCGCTTCCTGCGGCTCGGGCGCGACCTCGGCGGCGCGTGAAGCAGCCGAACGTCGCGATCCTCGCCGAGGGTCAGTTCGCGCGCGCGACCGCGAAGACCGCCATTGGCGTCCTGCGTTACGCGCCCTACCCCGTGGTGGCGATCGTGGACTCAACGCGAGCCGGGACCGACGCGGCGGAGCACGTCGGCGTGGGCCAGGGCGTGCCGGTGGTCGCCACCGTCGATGAGGCCATCGCGCGTGGCGCCGACGTCCTGCTCATCGGGACAGCCGCGGCCGGCGGACGGATCGCCGACACGTTCCGCCCCTTCCTCGAGCGCGCGCTTGAGCGCGGGCTCACCGTGTGGAACGGCCTGCACGAGCGCGTGCTCTCCGATCCGACTCTCGCGGCCGCCGCGAAACGAGGGAACGCCGCGGTCCGGGAGCTCCGCGAGCCGCCGGCGGATCTGCCGATCGGCGGCCACCGTCGTCCGCGAGACGGCGCGCGCGTCGTGCTCACCGTCGGCACCGATGCCGCGGTCGGCAAGATGACCGTCGCGCTCGAGCTCGTCGCCGCGCTGAAACGCGCCGGGAAACGCGCCGAG
>DASQIF010000070.1:0-8242 GCA_035631715.1 Candidatus Acidiferrales bacterium | reverse complement strand
GTGATGAACGCCGCGCGGCGCGGGCTCGACGTGCCGACGCGCTGTCCGGAACGGAGCGCGGACGCGCCGAGCCGTTCGCGCGTGATGCACAGATCGCGCGGGTCCTCGCGCGAGGGTATGGCCGCGATGACGAGATCGTCCGGTCCGGTCGTCGGCAGGTCCTTCAGCGAGTGCACCGCGACGTCGATCTCGCCCGCGCGCAGCGCGTCCTCGATCGCGGTGACGAAGACACCATCGCCGAGCTCGCGGATGGGTCGCGCGCTCCTATCGCCCGCGGTGCTGATGATGACGAGCTCCGCGTCACCGAGCTCCTGCGCCACCGTCATCGCCTGCGCGCGCGCGAGCGCGCTCCCGCGCGTTCCGATGCGGATCATCGCTCCCGCAGCTCCACGGTCGGCCGGTGCAACAGCGCGTTGGTGAGCGAGGTCGAGAGCCTCTCGACGATCGCGCGGTCCCGCGGCGAAAGGTGATCGAGCTTGCGCATCGCGCGCCGCATCCGCGCCGCCCGCAGCCGCTCGGCCTCGTCGCGCAGCGCGCGGATGGCGTCGACGCGCCCCGGCTCGCGCGACGCGATGAACGCCGCCGCCTCTTCGCGGCAGCGGGCGGTGGCTCGCGCGAGCGTCTCGTCGGGCACGCGCGTGTCGGCGGTCAGATCGTCCACCGAGAGATACGAGGTCCCAAGGACATCGCGGCCGGCGGCGTCGACGCTGCGCGGCACGGCGATGTCGACGACAACGAACGGTCCCTGGGCGCAGCGCGCGCGCAGCAGATCCGCACCGAGGACGATCCCGCGCGTGTCGGCGGCGGACACGACCGCGTCGGCCGAAGCGAGCGCAGCCGGGACCTCAACGAGGGCGATGGCCTCGGCGCCGTGCGCCGCCGCGAGCTCTGAGGCGCGCGCCAGGTCGCGGTTCGCGATCACCACATGACCGACGCGCCGCGCGAGCGCGCGGACGGCCAGCTTCCCCATCTCACCGGCGCCGACCACGAGCACGCGCGCGCTCGCGGCACGCGGGAGACGCTCCACCAGACGGTCGACCGCAAGCGATCCCACCGAACGTCCCGAGCGGAGCCCGAGCTCCAGACGCAGCGACCGGCCGACATGGAGCGCCTGCTCGAAGCAGCGCGCGACCAGCGCGGGCGTGTCCCGGCGCGCGGTGTACGCGCGCCGCACCTGCGCGAGGATCTGCGGCTCGCCGGCGATGGCCGAGTCGAGCCCGGCCGCGACGAGGAAGAGATGCGCAAGGGCGTCCGCGCCCCGGTAGACGGAGGCCGCGTCACGGTCGGCTGGGGTCAGGGCCAGCTGCGGCCGGTCCGGGGGCGGCGCGGAGAAGTAGACCTCGATGCGGTGACAGGTCGCGAGCACCACGCCGTCCGGCACGCTCGAGAGGCTGACGAGGAGGCGCTCACGCGCCTCGATCGGCGAGGTGCGCTGATGCCACGCAAAGGCGTGCAGCACGTCGTCCCGAGCCACGCGGCGACCGTACGCACGGAGCGGGCGCCTTGGCGAACCCGCTCCCTACTTTTTCCGAGCTTCGCCGATCAGTACGGAGAAGATCTCCTCGCGCGCGAGACGAATCAGCGTCCTTGGGGAGGCGCACCAAGTTCCCCCGCCTGCGCGAATCAGTCGGTATGCCCGTCCGGGGCCGCCGCCAAAGGGGGCGGCGGTCGCGCATCGACGCCCGTCGTGGGGGTCGCGCGGGGTGAGAGGGTGCGGGGGATCGCTGCGCCTCTCGAGATGTGGACACCGGCGCGCCGAGCCGGGAGCGAGCGTCCCGACCGGGCCGACCCGGGGCCGCGCCAGGACGGGAAGCGTGCGGCCGGCGCCGCGTCACCGCGCGCGTGGAGGGGCGCTGCTGCGGCACGCCTTCGGACCGAATACGAAAGAACCCCGTAGAGGGATAAGTCAGGTCTTCGGCGGTCGCGCGCACCCGCATCATTACGTGCGATCGTCCGGTATCAGCCGTTTCCCCCAAGGAACAGCTGATACGCGTTTTGGGAACAGCTGACACAACACCTGATACCTGGGTATCCGCTTCTCATCGGTGGCCGGCCGGACCGCTCTCAGTCCGACGGCGGCGCGACCCCACCGATCATGTCGTCGCGACGCACGAGCGACCTGTGCCTGCCGCCTTTCTCACCGCGCGTCCCGCCTTCGCACCGGACGCCGCGCCGCGCGCCGGACTGGCCTCCGCGCCTTCGCGGCGCGGGGAGAGCCGACCGCCGGGACCCCCGACGAGCGGACCAGGCGGTCGAACGCGGCGACGTCGGCGCGGCCGAGGTCGTGCCACTTCGCGAGCTGGCGGTCGACGCGCGCCGAGAGATCGGCGAAGACGTCGCGCATGCCCTTGGTCGGCGCGTAGTCGGCCCCGCCGACCGAGCCGAGCAAGCCCGCGAGCTTGGCGTTGAGCTTCGCGGGGTAGTTGAGCGTGTCCTGCCGGCTCTTCGCCTTGACCTGTACGAGCTCCTCCTCGATCGCGCTCGCCTTGCGCCGCAGCGCGCTGGCCGCGGACACGAGCCGCGCGGTGCCGCTCTGCTCCTTCGCGCGCGCCTCCCAGAGATCGATCTGCTTCTTGAGGCCGCGGATGCCGTTGATGGCCTCGTGCGTCTCCGACAGCTTCTCGTGCACCTGACGTGCGAGCGCGAACTGCGCCTCGAGGTCCTCCTGGGTCGACGGCACGCGCGGGTCCTTCCGGATCTCGAACGACGTCTCCATCGTGTCGCCGTCCACGGTGAGGCGCGCGGTGTACGTGCCGGGCGGCACCTGCGGTCCGACGAGCTGGTTCTCGAACGCCTCCCACGTGCCGCCTTCGCCCTCGATCTTCTTCGCATCGGGGTAGCGCATGTTCCAGATGAAACGGTTCAGCCCGCGCTCGACGGCGACCTTCGGATCCTTGCTCACCGGCGCCGGCGCCGTGCCCTCGGGCGCGGTCTTGGTCGGCCCGGTCTTGGACGGCTCGGGCGTGGCCTCGGGCGGCGCGCTCTTGAAGTCACGGATGAGCTTGCCCCGGCTGTCGTGCACCGACAGACGCGCTTCGGTCCCCTTGTCGCGAAGCCAGTACTGGAGCGGCACGCCGGGGACCGGGTTCGCGCCCGCGTCGATGTTGACCCGGACCTTCTCGCCGTTCGGCCGCTCGATCTGGCGGTACGTCACCATCGTCGCGCCGCTCATGTGGTAGTTCTTCCCGATCTTCGGTGGCTGCGGGAAGCCCATGTCCACGCGGTAGCGCACGGTCGGCTTCGGCGCGAAGAGATGCGCGCCGCCCTTCGCGCGGCCTGCGGCGAGATCCCGAACCGGACCGAGGTCGTCGAGGATCCAGAACGACCGCCCGTGCGTGCCGAGGATGAGGTCGTCGTCCTTGATCACGAGGTCGTGTATCGGCACGGCCGGCAGGTTGCCGCCGAAGCGATGCCAGCGGCCACCGTCGTCGAACGAGACGTAGACCCCGGTCTCCGTACCGGCGTACAGCAGGCCCTTCCGCTTGGGATCCTCGCGGATCACGCGCGTGAAGTCGTCCGCCGCGATGCCGCTCGTGATCTTCGTCCACGTCCGCCCGTAGTTCGTGGTCTTCCAGAGGTAGGGCGCGAAATCGTCCATCTTGTAGCGGGTCGTCGCGACGTACGCGGTCCCGGCGTCGTGCGGAGACGCCTCGATGATCGACACGAGGCTCCATGCCTTGACGCCCGCCGGCGTCACGTTCTTCCACGTCTTGCCGTCGTTGCGCGACACGTGGATGAGCCCGTCGTCGCTGCCGGCCCAGAGCACGCCGCGCTCGACCGGCGACTCGGCGAACGCGAAGATCGTGCAGTAGTACTCGGCGCCGGTGTTGTCCTTCGTGACCGGACCGCCCGACGGACCGAGCTTCGACGGATCGTTGCGCGTGAGATCGGGGCTGATCGCCTCCCACGACGCGCCGTCGTCGCGCGACCGGAAGAGACGGTTGCCGCCGTGGTACAGGACGTTCGTGTCGTGTGGCGACAGCACGATGGGGCAGGTCCACTGGAAGCGGTACTTCACCGAGATCGCGCCCTCGCCCGCGCTCGACTCCGGCCAGACCATGACGTTGCGCGACTGCCCCGTCCGGCGGTCGTAGCGCGTGATGAGCCCCTGGTAGTTGCCGGCGAACACGATGTTCGGATCGTCGGCCCGGATCGCGATGTAGCCGGACTCGCCGCCGCCGGCGGCGAACGCATCGCCCATCACGATGCCCGATGTCACGGACCGGCTCGGGATGGTGATGGTGGTGTTGTCCTGCTGCGCGCCGTAGATGCGATACGGCGTCTGCGTGTCGGTGATGACGTGGTAGAACTCCGCCGTCGCCTGGTTGTAGACGCTCGACCACGTCTCGCCGCCGTTCAGCGTGACCACCGCGCCGCCGTCGTTGCCCTCGACCATGCGGAGCGGATCGTTCGGGTCGATCCAGAGGTCGTGGTGATCGCCGTGCGGGATCGACATCTGCTCGAAGGTCTTCCCGCCATCGCTCGAGCGCCACGCGTCGACGTTGAGGACCCACACCGTCTCCGGGTCCTTGGGGTCCGCGTAGATGTGGTGGTAGTACCACGCGCGCTGGCGCAGGTTGCGGTCCTCGGACCCCTTCGTCCACGTCTCGCCGAAGTCGTCACTGCGGTACACGCCGCCGTCCTCGGCCTCGACGATCGCGTACACGCGACCGCTGCGCGCGGCCGACGCGCTGATGCCGATCTTGCCGAGCACGCCCTTCGGCAGGCCCTTGTTGCGGCTGATCTCGGTCCAGCTGTCGCCGCCGTCGTTCGAGCGGAAGATGCCGCTGCCCTCGCCGCCGGAGACGAGCTCCCATGGGCGGCGGATCGCCTCCCAGATGGTCGCGTAGATGATCCGCGGGTTGTTCGGATCGATCGAGAGATCGACCGCACCGGCGCGATCGTTCCGGTACAGCACCTTCTTCCAGGTGGCGCCGCCGTCGCGCGAGCGGAACACACCGCGCTCCACGTTCGCGCCATGCGCGTGACCGAGCGCCGCGACATACACGGTGTCGTGGTCGGTCGGGTGGATGCGGACCTTGCCGATGTGGCGCGTCTTCTCGAGGCCGAGGTGCGTCCAGCTCTTGCCGGCGTCGGTGGAGCGATACACGCCGTCGCCATGCGACACGTTGCCGCGGATGCAGCTCTCGCCCATGCCGACGTAGATCACGTTGGGATCGGACAGCGACACGGCGATCGCGCCGACGGACGCGCGCTTGAAGAAACGATCGGTGACGTTCTCCCAGTAGTGACCGGCGTCGCCGGTCTTCCACACACCACCGCCGGTGGAGCCGAAATAGAAGGTGTTGCGATCGCGCGGGTCGCCCGCGACCGCGCCGACGCGACCGCCGCGGAACGGCCCGGCCTGCCGCCACTCGAGCTGCCCGAGCACGCTGTTCGGCCCGCCGCCGCCATCCGAGCGAGCGGTCGAACGCGTTTGGCGAGCGGACGTGCGGCGACGAGAACGTGCGGGCATTTTGGAAGCCTCCCCTGCGATGAGTGCGCCGTGAGACTAGTCCGTCCGCGCGTACTCTGCCTCTCGAATGCCCGAAGCGTTCCGTCCGCTCGTCATGCTCATCGCCGACGCGATCCGCGAGCACCAGTACGTCACGCTCTTCGCGGTCATCGCCATCGAAGAGGCCGGCGTCCCGCTGCCCGCGCCGGGTGATCTGATCATCGCCTTCTACGGCTGGCGAGCGAGCGGCGACCCGGTGGCCATCGCGAAGGTCGTCATCACCTGCGCGCTCGCGTCGGCGACCGGCACCCTCGCCCCGTACTTCGTCGCGCGGCGGTTCGGCGAGACGGTCGCGCAGCGCGTCGCCGGCTGGCTCGACATCGACCTGCGCCGCGTCGATCAGCTCGAGGGGCGCGTCGTCAAGTACGGCACCGCCGGCGTTCTCGTCGGCCGGCTGATCCCCGGCCTGCGCGTCGCGGTCTCGCTCGTCGCCGGGACCGCGCGGCTGCCGCTCCGCAAGTTCACGCCGGGGATATTCGTCGCCGCGGCGATCTACTGGACGGGGTGGGCGCTCCTCGGCGCGATCGTCGGTCCACACGTGCGCGACGTCATCCGACCGGCGTACGTCGACGTCGTCATCATCGCGATCCCGGTGCTCTTCATCGGCCTCTTCGTCGGGCGCTTGCTGTGGGCGCGCCGATCGGCGGCGCGGGCCTAGGCTCACGCCGTGTCCAGCTGCTGCGAGCCAGGCGATCTCGATGCGATCTTCTCGCCCGGCCGCGCGGAGAGTGAAGCGCGCCGCTACCAGAAGCGCGGCGTCGTCGGTGAGTCGCGGCGCATCGTGCAGCTGCTCACGCGCCGCGGCATCCGAGGCCGCACCGTGCTCGAGGTGGGCGGAGGGCTCGGGGTCGTCGGTTTGGAGCTGCTGCGGGCCGGAGCGTCGCACGCGACGAGCGTCGATCTCTCGCGCAGCTACGAGCTCCCGGCGCGGCGGCTCATCGATGCCGCCGGCGTCGCGGAGCAGGTGGACCGGCTCGTCGCCGACTTCGTCGCGGAGGGCGACCGGGTCGGCGCCGCCGACGTCGTGACCATGCAGCAGGTCGTCTGCTGCTATCCCGACCCCGACGCGCTCGTCTCCGCGGCGGCCGCGCACGCGCGCGAGGCGCTGGTGATCACGATGCCGGGAGAGTGGCCGTGGGCGCGTGTCGCCGCGGTGCTCATCAACGTGTGGCCGCGGGTCGTCGGCTCACGCTTCCGCTTCTTCGTTCACCCGACGCGCACGGTCATCGCCGCGGCGGAGAGCGAGGGGCTCACGCTCGAGCGGCGCGAGAAGGGTCCGTTCTGGCAGACGCTCGTCTTCGAACGAGAGCGCGGGGTCGCCTGACTACCAGCGGTGATAGGCCGGATGTCCCGGCTTCACCGCGACGAACGTGCCGCGCGACGTGGCGCAGACGTTTCCGCCGGCGCTGAGCTCGGCCTCGACGACGGCGCGGTCCTCTCCCACCTCGATCGGGCGCGCGACGATCTCGATGTCGCCGCTCGTCGGCGTCGGGCGGCGCAGCTTGACCTGGTACTCCGCGGTGACGGTGCACGGCGGCATCGCGGCACCGCTCTTTCGCATGAGGTGGTACGTCGCGGTCCAGTTCGAGTGGCAGTCCATGAGCGTGCCGATGATCCCGCCGGAGAGCGCGCCGTCGTAGGCCTCGTGGAATTTCTCAGCGCGCCAGCGCGCGACGACGCTGCCGTCATCGCGCGGGACGCTCTTCACGCGGAGGCCGCGCTCGTTTCGCGGTCCGCACCCGAAACACGTGCCGTTCGGCGCGTAGCGATCCTGGAGCGCGGCCTCGGCCACGCGAGCAGGCTACCGCCGGCGAGAGCCCGACGCGGATATGGTCATGCCCATGCGTGGATCGTGGTGGCGCGAGGGCGTCTTCTACCAGATCTATCCGCGGTCCTACCAGGACTCGGACGGCAACGGCGTCGGCGACCTGCGCGGCATCACCGAACGACTCGACCACCTGAACGGCACCGAGGACTCGCTGGGCGTCGACGCGATCTGGCTCTCGCCGTTCTACCGCTCGCCGATGGCGGACTTCGGCTACGACGTCTCGGACTACCGCGACGTCGACCCGATCTTCGGCACGCTCGCGGACTTCGATCGTCTGCTCGCGGAAGCGCACCGGCGCGAGATCCGCGTCATCGTCGATCTCGTCCCTGGCCACACCTCGGACCAGCACCCCTGGTTCGTGTCGGCGCGTTCGCGCCGCGATGATCCGAAACGCGCCTGGTATGTGTGGGCCGACCCGACGCCAGGCGGCGGCCCGCCGAACAACTGGCGCGCCGTGTTCGGCCGGCGGCGCTCGGCGTGGACCTTCGACGAGGCGACCCGGCAGTACTACCTGCACCACTTCCTGCCGCAGCAGCCCGACCTCAACTGGTGGAACGAGGAGGTGCGCCGTGCCATCGACGACGTCATGCGGTTCTGGCTCGATCGCGGCGTCGACGGTTTCCGCGTCGACGTCGCTTCGGGTCTCATTCGCGACGAACGCCTCCGCTCGAACCCGCGTCTCCGGATCGGCGGATGGCCGCGGCTGCGCAACTGGGATCTCGACGAGGTCCACGCGATCCACCGTCGCTGGCGCCGGATCCTCGACTCGTACGACGGCGAGCGCATGGCCGTCGGCGAGGTCGACGTGCCTGATCTGAAGCGCCTGGCGCGCTACTACGGCCAGGACGACGAGCTCCAGCTGTCGTTCAACTTCCACTTCCTCGAGCGGCCCTGGAAAG
>DASQIF010000069.1:0-2299 GCA_035631715.1 Candidatus Acidiferrales bacterium | reverse complement strand
CGGAGGCATGCGCGAACGCGTTCGCGCCGACCACGGCCTTGTTCGGCTGGACCGGGATGCCCGAGAGCTCGCTGAAGAGCCGGCTGGTCGGGACGAGGCGTTCGGTCTGGACGCGGGTGTTGGCTTGGTAGTGGTCCTTGCGCACCCGGAGCGCCATGACCGTCTCCTCGAGCGACGCGTTGCCGCCGCGCTCGCCGATGCCGTTCACGCACACGTGCGCCTGCTGTGCGCCGGCCTCGATCGCGGCGAGCGTGTTCGCGACGGCGAGTCCGAGGTCGTTGTGACAGTGGACGGAGATGCGCAGGCCGCCGTTGTACGCCGCGAGCGCGCCGCGCACCGCGAGGACCGTCCGCGCGAACTCCGCCGGCTGCGCGTACCCCACGGTGTCGGGGATGTTGATGATGCGCGCCCCCGCGCGCGCAGCCTCCTGGAACACCGTCACGAGGAAATGGATGTCGGTGCGCGTCGCGTCCTCGGCCGAGAACTCGACCTCGTCGGCCTGCTCGACCGCGCGCGAGACGGCGTGGCGGACGCGCTCGAGGCACTCGCGCGCGTCGATGCGCAGCTTGCGCTCGAGATGGATCTCGCTCGTCGCGATGAACACGTGGATGCGCGAGCGGTCGGCGCCGGCGACGGCACGGCCGGCCGCGTCGACGTCGCCGTCGGTCGCGCGCGCGAGCGCCGCGATGGTCGGGCCGCCGCGGACCTCGTTCGCGATCGCGCGGACCGCCGCGGCCTCGCCGGCCGACGCGGCCGGGAAGCCCCCCTCGATGACGTCCACCCCAAGGTCGGCGAGGGCGTGCGCGAGACGAAGCTTCGACGTGGCCGAAAGGCTCGCGCCCGGGGCCTGCTCGCCGTCGCGGAGCGTCGTGTCGAAGATCTGGATCTCACGCATCTCGTTCCCCCTATTTCGCCGCCGCGACAGCTTCGGCTGCGCGGGGCGCTTCCTGCATCGGCACGTCCTTCTTCGGGAGCCACGGCATCATCCGGCGCAGCGCGCGCCCGACCTCCTCGATCGGCTGGCGCTGCTCGCGTGCGCGCGTCTCGTACAGGCGCGGCGCGCCGCGGCGGTACTCGGTGATCCACTCGCGCGCGAAGGTGCCGTCGCGGATCTCGGCGAGGATGTGCCGCATCGACTCGCGCACGTGCTCGTCGATGACGCGCTTGCCGCGGCTGTAGTCGCCGTACTCGGCGGTGTCGCTCACGCTGTAGCGCATGTACGAGAGGCCGCCCTCGTAGAAGAGGTCGACGATGAGCTTGAGCTCGTTCATGCACTCGAAGTACGCGACCTCCGGCTGGTAGCCGGCGTCCACCAGCGTCTGGAATCCGGCCTTCACGAGCTCGGACACGCCGCCGCAGAGGACGGCCTGCTCGCCGAAGAGGTCCGTCTCGACCTCCTCCGCGAAGGTCGTCTTGATGACGCCGGCGCGAGTCGCGCCGATGCCGTGCGCGTAGGCGAGGGCGGTCCGCTCGGCCTTGCCGCTCGCGTCCTGCTGCACCGCCAGGAGCGCCGGCACGCCCTTGCCTTCGGTGAAGATCTCGCGCATGCGGTGGCCGGGCGCTTTCGGCGCGATGAGCACGACGTCGATGTCCGGCGTCGGCTCGATCTCCTTGAAGTGCACCGAGAACGCGTGCGCGACGACGAGCGTCGCGCCCTTGCGCAGCCGCGGCTTCACCGCCTCGAAGATCGCGCGGTGATGCTGGTCCGGGGCGAGGATCGCCACGACGTCGGCGTTGGCGGCGGCGTCCATCGTCTCGCGCACCGTGAAGCCGTCGTGCTCGGCCTTGGCCCAGGACTTCGACCCGGATTGGAGACCGACGATGACCTCGTACCCGGAGTCGCGCAGGTTCTGCGCGTGGGCGTGGCCCTGGCTGCCGTAGCCGATGACGGCGATGGTCTTGCCCTTCAGGGCTCGCGGGTCGGCGTCGCGGTCGTAATACACAGTGGCCATCGTTCTTCCTCCTAGAGGTACGTCTTCGTCGTGAGGTTGTTAAGGCGCGGGTTGAGGCCGACCACCTGGTCGGGATCGATCGGGACCTCGACCAGGAACGAGCGTCGGTCGCGGGCGTAGCAGGCGTCGACGATGTCGGCGAGGTTCGAAAGGTCCGGGGCGACGCGCGCGGCGTCCCAGCCGTGCGCCTCGGCGGCCTTCACGAAGTCGATCGCCGGCAGCTTCGCGTGGTAGTTGCGCCGGTCGACCTCGGGGATGATCACCTCGAGGCCCTTGTCGACGATCCCGTAGACGCCGTTGTTCACGACGAACACGTTCATTCCCAGGTTCGCCGCGTCGGCGAGCGC
>DASQIF010000068.1:0-48246 GCA_035631715.1 Candidatus Acidiferrales bacterium | reverse complement strand
CAGCTTCTGGTTTGCAAGCGCGCGCTCGAACTGCGACAGCTGGGCTCAAGGCGTTGCCCGTGTTCTTGCACGGAGCCGCCAATCGGCGGTACGAGTCGTTCACTCACGCAGAGCGCCTGTCGAGACACTCCGGCAATATGTGGCTGCAAGTCAGCTCTTTAACGTGGATGGCGGCTCTCGATCCGAAACCGCGGTCAGCTCATCGCCTGCGTCAACTGATCGATGCCACGGGCTGGCGCCGCCCCGTTCTCGTGCCCAGCGAGATCGCTGCCGACGCTGCGCTGGGCCTGACCCTACATGGCGAGCGCTCTGAGGCGATTCTGGAGATGGCGCTCACCGCCGATCGCCCAAACGTAACCACTGAACTCATACGGCGCTATTTAGACGATGCAGAGACTCCGCAACCGCTGCGACTGGCTGCGATCGACGCGCTCGCTCGGGTCGGCACGACGCATGCGCGCGAGATCTTGTCGCGCCTTGCGCTGCGTCGCGACGACATCGGCAAGGCTGCAGCGAGTGCCCAGCAGCGACCGGGCGTTGGACTCAGTGAGCGCGAGATCGAGGTCCTCTCGCTCGCGGCAGATGGACTCACGAACAAGCAGATCGGCGAGAAGCTCTTCCTCAGCCATCACACGATCGCGCGGCATCTCGCGAATGCACGAGGGAAACTCGGTGCGTCGAACCGGGCGGAGGCCGCGGTTCGACTACACCGAGCCGGGGTCGACTAGGCGGCTCTCGGCCCGTCGTCGTCCTGCGACTTGCGGCCGCCGGTGATCAACCGTAGGAATTCCCCCGTCGCGGTAAGCCGCACACGGATGTGACGGCGCTTTGACGGGAACGGAATGATCTTCGCCGACCGGGTCGTCATCGCCTCATCTCCCCAGTGGCCAGAGGAAGGACTCCGGCCACGTCAGAAGAATCGACGGGAAGGGGCGAAGACTGAATCTCACGATTGACCAATCGCACGTGACCAAACGCGCGAAACCGAGCACCCGTTCTAGAGCCGCTCGTACCTCGCGACATCCATGACGAAAACGGTGGCGCCACCGAAGGTGACCTCCACTGGATACGGCATGTAGAACTCGCCGGGCTCCATGATCGGCGGCATCGGGCTGATGTGCTGCGTCCGGGCGTGGCAGGTCTCACGGATGGTCTGGAGCACGTCGTCGACCTGCGCCTCCTCGACACCCACGAGGATCGAGGCGTTGTTCTGCTTCAGAAAGCCGCCCTGAGAGTGCAGGCGCGTGACGCGGTACTCCTTGTCGGTGAGGGCGTCGACGAGCGCGCCGGCGTCCTCAGGGTGAACGATCGCGACGACGAGCTTCATCGCGCGCGACTCTAGCCCTTAGGCGGGCGCGCCGAGGAGCGCATCCACCGCGCGGCGCACGTCGGCGGCGATGGCGTCCTCGTCGCGGTCGGCCTTCAACACGACGAAGCGCCCGGGCTCGCCACGCGCCAGTTCGAGGTAGCCCATGCGCACGCGCTCGTGGAACGACTGCTCGAGCACCTCGAATCGGTCCCACCGGGAGCGACGCTGCCAGCCGGAACGCGAGAGGCCGGTCTCGACCGGGATGTCGAGAAGAAAGGTGCGGTCGGGCACGAGATCGTCGACCGCGAGCGCGGTCACGGCGCGGATCTGCCCCTGCGGCACGCCGTGGCCGTAGCCCTGATAGGCGAGGGTCGAGTCGTAGAAGCGGTCGGCGATCACGAGCTTTCCCGCCTCGAGCGCCGGCCGGATGACCTCGCGCACGTTCTGCGCGCGCGCCGTCGAATAGAGCAGCACCTGCGCCTCGGGAGTCAACGGGATGTCCTTGGCGTGGAGGACGATCTCGCGGATCCGTTCGCCGGCCGCCGTGCCGCCGGGTTCGCGGGTGAGGACGACATCGCGGCCACTCTTGCGTAGCTCATCCGCCAGGCGCTTCGCCTGCAACGATTTGCCGGACCCCTCGCCGCCTTCGAAGGAGAGGAACACGCCTCTCGTCATCGGTAGATCTGGACGCGGCGCACGGGGTCGTGCCCGGTCGAGCGCGACGAGAGCGACGCGCGCTCGGCCAGCTCGTGCTGAAGGCGGCGGACGTACGCGTTCTGCGGCGCGAGCTCGACCTCGTCCTTCTCGCCCGCCGCGACCTGCTCGATGGCCTCGCGCGCCTCGTCGAGCGCGTGGTCCTCGGGCGCGCGGCGCAGCTCCGCGACCGACGCGAGCGCCGCCGCGATCTGGCTCGTCGAGTTGCTGCGCGCGACGTAGATCGGGATGCCGCTCGACTCGGCGTTGCGCAGGCGCGGCGTCTTGCGCCGGTAGTAGTTCTTGAGCGTGATAACGACGTCGGCGTCCTCGGGCTCGCGCACGACAGCGACCGGCATGCCGAGCCCGCGCGCCGCGTCCTCCACCCGGTTCCACGACACGCCGAACGGATACACCTTGATCATCCGGTCGCCGTTGCTGCCGACCCGCGGCGTGCTGCGGCGCTCCACCGCCTCAGCCGCGGCGCGCGAGGGCTCGCTCGTCGTGCTCTCGACCTCGCCGTCCACGCCGCGCGCGCGGATCTCGGGCGAGACCGGCATGCCGAGGAGGATCGCGTCCACGGTCGCCGCGACGTCGTGGTAGATCGCGACGCGCTGGTAGGCCTGGATCTCGATGAGCACCTGGAACGTCGGCGGCGCCTTGCGCTCGAGCACGCTCTTCTGCGTGCCGCGGCGGCGCGCCTCTTCGTCGGACAGCGTCACCGTCTGGATGCCGCCGACGAGATCGGTGAGCGTCGGGTTCAGCATCAGGTTCTCGAGGGTGTTGCCGTGCGCCGTCGCGAGGAGCTGCACGCCGCGCTCGGCGATGGTTCGCGCCGCGGCGGCCTCCTGCTCGGTGCCGATCTCGTCGATGACCACGACCTCGGGCATGTGGTTCTCGACCGCTTCGATCATCACGGCGTGCTGCAGCGACGGCGTCTGCACCTGCATACGTCGCGCGCGACCGATGCCCGGGTGCGGGATGTCGCCATCGCCCGCGATCTCGTTCGAGGTGTCGACGACGACGACCCGCTTGCCGAGGTCATCGGCGAGCACGCGCGCGACCTCGCGCAGCATCGTCGTCTTGCCGACACCGGGGCGGCCGAGGAGCAGGATGCTGCGTCCGCTCTCGACGATGTCGCGCAGGATCTCGACCGTCCCATAGACGGCACGGCCGACGCGCAGCGTGAGACCCACGACCTTCCCCGCGCGGTTGCGCAGCGCGCTGATGCGGTGGAGCGTGCGCTCGATGCCGGCGCGGTTATCACCGCCGAACTGGCCGATGTGCGAGATGACGAAGGCGATGTCTTCAGGCGAGACCTCGCGGCGGCTCAGGCTCTCCTCGCGACCGGCGAAGCGCGCCTCCGGGAGACGGCCGAGATCCATGACGATCTCCAGCAGTCCGTCGAGCCCTTCGAGGGCGCGGACGCGGGCCGCGATGTCAGGGGGGAGTCCGCGGAGGAGAGCTTCTAGCTCGTCACTCTGCTGCTGCATGCTCATGTCGGCTTCGCCGCCATTCGCACAAGACCTATTCCTCGCAGGGGCTCCGCCCCTGCCACCCCGAGCATCGTTATCGAATCAGCATATCGAGGGCCCGCGCGCTAGCGGACCACCGCTGGTGCGAACGCGGGCTCTTCGATCCTCACCGCGAGCTCCTTGACGAAGAGCATCGCGGTCGCGACCTCGCGGAAGCCCTCGGCGAGCAGGGCACGAGCGACGTGCTCCTCATACGAGCGGACCGGCGCCGTGATCGGGCGACCCGGCGAGAGCGTGCGGACGCACGCGCGCACGACGTCGCGCGCCAGGTCGACGTCGCCGTCGCGCGTGCGCACCTTGATGACGTGCGGGTGACGCTCGCGGCCTGAGAAGGCGAAGCCGAACGCCCGGGTGACGCGCTCATCGCCATCGATGAGCGCCGCCTCGCGGTGCATCGCGAGCGGATTGCCGCCGATGAGGTGCGGCGGATCGTAAGCGCCGCCGCGGCGCGCCACATCGAAGTCGGGCATCGAAAGCTGCTCGGCCCGCTGCACCGCGTGCGGCGTCGTCGCGGCATAGAAGCGGAAGAGGTCGTGCGCGTCGCTCGATTCCGCGCGTCGCGCGGTCGGCTTCTGTGGTGGCTCGACGTGCGAGCGCGTCGCCGCGAGCCACGTCTCGCGTGTGTACGAGTAGAAGCCCGCCTGGAAGAAGGTCTCGCGCGCCCGCGCCTCGTCGGGGACGGCCGCGAAGAGGCGGACCATGCCCGCGCGCGCCGCGGCCGCCGAGATCCCGGAGAGCAGGCGGAACGCGCTGTCCGCGCCACCCGGCTCGCCGAGGTCGCCGATGAGCAGGATGACCCACTCCGGGCGCCTGCCGTCGTACACGAGCGCGGCGCTGCGCAGCTGGCCGCGGTAGTGCTCGAGGAACACATGGATGCGGCCGTACACGATGCCCGCGACGCCGAGCGAGAGCCGCGGGAAGCTCGGGAGCGTGCCGGCGACGAAGGGCGGCGGGAGCGCCGACGCGAGGACCGACTCGGATCCGCGCAGCGAGCGCTCGAGGAGCCCGATCACGCGCGGCGCGTCGAACGGCGTCGCCCGTCGCGCGGGCATTACTTCTTTCCGAGCGTGAGGAAGTAGCGGTGGAAGCGATCGTCCTTCGTGAGCTCGGGATGGAACGAGGTGGCGAGAAGGTTGCCCTGCCGCGCTGCGACGACCGTGCCGTCCTCCAGGGCGGCGAGCGTCTCGACGCTCTTGCCGACACGCGCGATCTTCGGTGCGCGGATGAAGACCGCGTGATACGGGGCGTCGAACCCCTTCACGTCGAGATCGGTCTCGAACGACTCCTGCTGCCGGCCGAACGCGTTGCGCTCCACCGCGATGTCCATGAGACCGGCGAGGGGATGCGGGTGGCCGGGCACGTCCTTCGCGATGAAGATCGCGCCGGCGCACGTGCCCCACACCGGCATGCCGGCGGCGACGCGGTCCTTCAGCTTCGGGATGATGTCGTAGCGCTCGGCGAGCTTGCCGATGGTCGTGCTCTCGCCCCCGGGGATGATGAGCGCGTCCACGTCGTCGAGCTGGTCGGCGCGCCGCACGTCGACGCCGTCAGCGCCGATGCGTTCGAGCGTGCGCAGATGCTCGGCGAAGTCGCCCTGGAGGCCGAGGACGCCGACGCGCGCTGTAGCGGTGGCCTTACCAGCCGCGGACGGCAAGGCGTTCGGCGGGCGGGATGCTCTCGAGCGCGAGGCCGCGCATCGGCTCACCGAGTCCGCGCGAGACCTCGGCGATCTTCTTCGCGTCGGTGAAGTGCGTCGTCGCCTCGACGATCGCCTTCGCGCGCTTGGCGGGATCGGCGGACTTGAAGATGCCCGAGCCGACGAAGTTGCCCTCGGCACCGAGCTGCATCATGAGCGCAGCGTCCGCTGGCGTCGCGATGCCGCCGGCGCAGAAGAGCACCACCGGGAGCTTCTGCTCCTGCCCGACGCGCTTCACGAGGTCGAGCGGAACGCGATACTCCCGCGCCTTCTGCGCGAGATCGGATTCCTCCATCTCGCGGAGCGCCGCGATCTGCGACGTGATCGCGCGCAGGTGGCGCACGGCCTCGACGACGTTGCCGGTGCCGGCCTCGCCCTTGCTGCGGATCATCGCCGCGCCCTCGTTGATGCGGCGCAGCGCCTCGCCGAGGTCGCGCGCGCCGCAGACGAAGGGCACCTTGAAATCGTGCTTCTCGATGTGGAACTGCTCGTCGGCCGGCGTGAGCACCTCGGACTCGTCGATGTAGTCCACGCCGAGCGCCTCGAGCACGCGCGCCTCGACGAAGTGGCCGATGCGGGCCTTCGCCATCACCGGGATGGTGACGGCCTGCATGATCTCGATGATCTTCTCGGGGTCGCTCATCCGGGCGACGCCGCCAGCGGCGCGGATGTCCGCCGGCACGCGCTCGAGCGCCATGACCGCCACGGCGCCCGCCTCTTCGGCGATCTTGGCGTGGTCGGCGGTGACCACATCCATGATCACGCCGCCCTTGAGCATCTGCGCGAGGCCGGTCTTGAGGGTCCATGTACCGGTCTTCCCGGTGCCGTTGGAGCCGTTCTGAGACGTGGTCATTCCGGCCCCATCGTACCGCGCTGACCCTAAAATCAGTGAATGGCGGTCGTCGACGCGAATGTCCTCGTCCTGAACCTCGACTATCAGCCGCTGAACGTCTGCAACGTACGGCGCGCTGTCGTGCTGCTCTCGAAGGAGAAGGCGACCGTCATCGAGCAGAACGGCCACATCGTCACGAGCGAGCGGCTCAGTTTCCCGTCGCCGTCGGTGATCCGTCTCGCCTATCACGTGAAGCGGCCGCGGCCGGTGGTGAAGCTGACGCGCAAAGAGGTCCTGCAGCGCGACGACCACACCTGCCAGTACTGCGGCAAGCGCGGCAATGATCTGACGCTCGACCACGTGATGCCCCGTCATCGCGGCGGACAGCACACCTGGGAGAACGTGGTCGCGGCGTGCCGGCACTGCAATCACAAGAAGGGCGGGCGCACGCTCGCCGAGTCGAAGATGCAGCTCCTCAGGCAGCCGAAGCGACCGCCTGCCACGCCGACGTACCTTTACTCGTCGTACGTCCGAGGCGGCGAGGTCAACTGGGCGAAGTTCATCGGACTGGACGAAGCCGCCTCCTAGGTCCCAAGCGGCCCGTCCCGTGCAAGAGGTGCCTAGCGCAATGCGGATCCTATTCACGAAGCGGACATTCGCCCCGATGGGCGGGTCAGAAGCGCTCACCTATCAGTTCGCGACGCGCCTCGCCGCGCGCGGGCACCACGTGCGCGTCGTGTGCGCGCAGACATTCGACGATGGGACCGAGCCCGCGGCGCGTGGCGTCGAGGTCGTGCGCGTTCGTCCGCGCGGTGGCCTCCTCGGTTCGCTCGCCGATGCGTCGACGCTCGTGGACCTCATGCCGCTCGACGAGCTCGCGCGCTACGCCGAGGACCGCGACCTCGTCCACAACGTCGGTCGCGAGTACCTCGACTCTTCGCTGCACGTCGCGGAGGAGCTCGACCTGCCGATCGTGCTGACGCCGCTCGCGCATCCGGGGCAGTTCCACGGCGGCGACACACCCGCTGACTTCGAGCGGTACCGCCGCGCGTCGGCGATCACGACGATGACCGAGTGGGAGCGGGGCTGGTACGGCGCGCACGGCATCGATCCGTATCGCACCGTGATGACCGGGATGGGGCCGAACGCGGCGCGCTCGAGCGACGGGGCCGGATTCCGCGCGCGGCACGGCATCCCGGCCGACGCGCCGATCATCCTCTACATCGGACGGCGCGAGCGGTACAAGGGCTTCATCCATCTGCTCGACGCCGCGGATCTCGTCTGGCGCCGTCATCCCGATACGCGCTTTGTCTTCATCGGCGTGCCCGGCTTCTACGGCGCTGTGGTCGACGAGTTCGCGCGCTATCCCGACGAGCGCATCGTCCAGATCGCGCGGGCGCCGTCACTGGAGAAGTCCGCGGCGCTCGACGCGTGCACCGTGTACGCGATGCCGTCGCTGCATGAGACGTTCGGCATCGGCTACCTCGAGGCGTGGCTGCATCGCAAGCCGGTCATCGGTGGCGACATCCCGCCGCTGCGCGAGGTCATCGCGCACGGTACCGACGGCCTCGTCGTCCCGCAGCGCGTCGACGCCATCGCGAGCGCCATCGTCCTGCTCCTCGGCGACTCCGAGCTCCGCGAGCGCATGGGCGCCGCCGGTGAGCAGAAGATGCGCGAGCGCTGGGATTGGGATCGCGTGATGGAGCGCGTCGAGGACGCGTACGCGCGTGCCGTCGGCGCGCACGTCGAGGCGGACGAAGCGCTCGCTTAGTCCGGACGCGGCACACTCCCCGCGTTGCGCATCGTCATCGCGAAGAAGCTCCTCTCCACTGTTGGCGGATCCGAGACCTTCGCGCGCGCGCTCGATCGGGAGCTGCGCGCCATGGGGCATGAGGTATCGCTCGTCGGTCTGCGCACACCGTGGGCGCGCGCCGCGATGGACGTGCCGAAGAACATGACGTTGCTCGACGTGCGCTTCGGCCGCTGGGGCGCGGCGGCCGACGGCCTCTTGCCCACGGACTTCGTCCGCATCGAGGACTTGCGACGCGCGGTCGCCGGTGCCGACGTCGTGCACTCGCTGGCGCGCGAGTGGGCCCGCCCGCTCGCGAACGCGGCGCGCGCCGCCGGCGCGGCGTTCGTGGAGACACCGCTCGTGCATCCCGGCCAGCCATTCGCGGGCACGAGCGCGGGAAACGTTCGCCGCTACCAGCACGACGACGCCGTCATCGCGCTTACCGAGTGGGAGGCGACGTGGTACCGCGAGCACCGCGTGATGCATCCCTTCGTGACCGGCGTCGGGCCGAACATCGTCGACCTGCCGGCGGTGGAGCGCGACCCCGCGACGATCCTCTAAGTCGGCCGCAAGGAGCGATACAAGGGCTATCACGCGCTGCGTGACGCGGCGAAGCTCGTGTGGCGCGAGCGACCGGACGCGGTGTTCGTCGCGATCGGACAACCAGCCTGGTACGCCCGCTTCCTGCCGCCGCCGAAGGACGCACGTTGGATCGAGAAGGACGTCGTCTCGGAGGCGGAGAAGGCCGAGGCCTACGCCCGGGCGACGATCTTCGCGATGCCGAGCGAGCACGAGACCTTCGGGCACACGTATCTCGAGGCATGGTGCGCGCAGTTACCGGTCATCGCCGGCGACATCGCGCCGCTCCGTGAGGTCGTGCGCGAGGGCGTCGACGGCGTGCACAGCAAGAACGACGCGTTCCCGCTCGCGCGCGCGATCCTCGGACTGCTCGCGGAGCCCGAGCGGGCGCGGTGGATGGGCGTGCAGGGACACGAGAGGGTGATGCGCGAGTTCACCTGGCCGATCGTCGCGCGGCGGACCGAGCTCGCGTACGAGGCCGCCGTGGCTAGAGCGCGGCGATCAGTCGCTTCGTAGGGGCGGGAAGATCGGTGCGCATCCGGTAGTAGGCCCAGCCGCCGCGACGCGTGACGTCGACCAGCCCCGCGTCGCGCAGGCGCGCGAGGTGATGCGACATCGTCGGCTGCGAGAGACCGAACGCGGCGGTGCAGTCGCACACGCAGACGGCGTCGCCCAGATCGCGCAGCGTGACGACGATCTGCAGGCGCGTCGGATCGGCGAGGACCTTGAGGAGGTCGGCGACCTCCGCGGCGCGCTCCGGCTTCATGCGCGTGTCGATGGGCGTGCATTCGCCGCGCTCGCGCTCGGGCAGGACGGCGATCGGGGTCCGCGCCACGCGCTGAGCCTACCCGAGATATTGACAGCCGTCTATATTGTTCGCATCGATGGCCGTCGATATATCTGGCAAGGAGGTCACGATGGCCCAGAACGAGGTCTGCTGCCCGCCGAAGGCGGATTGCCCCGAGGACTGCTGCCCGCCGGGCGAGCCTTGCTGCTAGTCGCCTAGCGGCGCCGGGTCGCGGTGGCCGTGGCGCACCGGCCATCGCGGCTCCGGTTAGCATCGACATCACCTGATGCGAACTGTCATCGGGCAGCGTCGCCTTCTCGCGAAGCTCGGGGAACAGGCGATCCGCGGCGACGTAGCCCACGCGTACGAACTCAGCGGCCCGCGATCGATCGGCAAGCACACCGTGGCGCTGCGCTTGGCGCAGACGCTGAACTGTCTCGCCGAGCCACGTGTCGCCGGCGGCTGCGGCGCGTGCCTTTCGTGCCGCAAGATCCAGAACGGCACACACCCAGACGTCCTCACCGTCACGCGCCTGACCGACCTCGAAAAGCGCAACGACCAGAAGAACATCACCATCGAGCAGATTCGCGACATGCAGCGCGACATCGTGCTGCGGCCACTCGAGGGCCGGAAGCGCGTCGTCATCATCGACGACGCAGCGGAGCTCCACGAGCACGCCGAGGTCGCGCTCCTGAAGACGCTCGAAGAGCCGCCGTCACACGCAGTCCTGCTCCTCGTGACGCCGACGCCCTCCGCGCTCCTCGAGACCATCCGCTCGCGCCTTCAGCCGCTCCCGTTCCGCCTCGTCGCGCGCGGCGAGATCGAGGAGGCGCTCGTGGCCCGCTTCGGCGCGGCGGCCGCCAAATACGCGGCGATCGCGGCCGGGCGGCCGGGCGTGGCGATCACGCTCGCCTCGGACGAGGCCGCGCGCGGCGCGCGGGCGACGCTCGAGCGCGAGTTCTACACGCTCGTGTCGAGCCGGCTCACCGAGCGCTTCGCCTGGGCCGCGGACCTCGCGGAGTCGGAGCGCGACACGCAGAAGCGGAACGACCTCATCTCGACGCGCCTCGTGACCTGGGGCGAGCTCGTCCGCGACGCGGCGGTTGTCGGCGCCGGCGCGCCGGAGCGAGCGATGCGGCCCGAGCGCAACACGCAGAGCGCGCAGCTCGCGGCGACCGTGCCGGTGAAGGACCTTGTTGATCTCGCGCAGTCCTTCGAGCGCTGGCGCCGCGACGTCGCCGAGACGACGGTGAGCGCGCGCATGCTGCTCGAGCTCCTCGCGCTGCGCCTGCCGCACCGGCCAGAAGTGGCGGTCAGCGCATGACGACGCAGGTCGTCGGCGCACGGTTCCAGAAGGCCGGCCGGATGTACTTCTTCGACCCGGCCGGCCACACCGAGCTCTCGATCAACGAGTGGATCATCGTGAAGACCGACCTCGGGCTCGACGCGGCGCGCGTGCAGCTGCTGTCGTCCGACTCGCCGCTCCTGCAGGTCGATCCGCTGCTCGGCGAGATCGTGCGCAAGGCGACCGGCAGCGACATGCTCGAGATCAACAAGCGCAAGCGCATGGAGACCGACTCGACGCGCCAGGTCGCGGACATGGCTGCCGAGCGCGGGCTCCAGATCAAGATCCTCGGCACGGACTGGCAGTTCGACGGCGGGTCGGTCACGGTGTTCTGGTCGAGCGGGAGCGACGACCGCGTCGACCTCACCGAATTCACGCAGAGCCTCGAGGCGCACTTCGGCACGCGCGTGCAGATGCAGCGCCTCGGCGCGCGTGACGAGACGAAGGTCATGACCGGTGTCGGCACCTGCGGGCGCGAGCTCTGCTGCTCCTCGTGGCTCGACAAGTTCTCGAACATCTCGATCCGCATGGCGAAGGAGCAGGACCTGCCGCTGAATCAGTCGAAGCTCACCGGTGTGTGCGGCCGCCTCAAGTGCTGCCTCATCTACGAGCTCGAGACGTATCAAGAGGTGAAGGGCAAGCTGCCGAAGGTCGGCGACACCTTCCACATCCCGTCGTGCGAGAGCGGTTCCTGCGGCACGTCGGGCTGCGCGATGACGCAGGGCGCGAACGTGGTGAAGGAACTGGTCACGGTGGAGCTCGCGAGCGGCGGGCGTGCCGAGTACACGGCCGCCGAGCTCGGCGTCACGTTCAACGCGATCCCGGCGCACACCAAGGGCGTCGGCACGTACGGACGCGACGAGGTCCCGAGCCAGGAGCGCCCGACGCCGGTGATGGGCGAGGGCGGCGGTCAGCGCAAGCGACGCCGTCGCGGCCGTCGCGGCGGACGCAACCGGGGGCCGCGCTAGACCGATCGCGATCCGGGCTCCGCATCCGGAGTGCGTTCCCAATTCATTCACAAGCGGACTGTTTACTTAGACGCAGCGCCCATTGAGGAGGGGAAAATGACCATCCGTAATGTTCCCGCGCGTCCGTCCGGTTCGAGCATCGGCATCAGCGTGGTCGGCGTCGTCGGCGCACTGTTCCTGCTCATCGCCGCGTTCGGCTCGTTCACCCAGGTCGGCGTCGGTGAGGTCGGCATCGTGAAGCACTTCGGTGCGATCGACCCGAGCCACCCCGACGTCTTCGATCCGGGCATCCACACGAAGATCCCGTTCCGCGACGAGGTCGTGATCTTCGAGACGCGCATCCAGAAGGAGCAGATCGACGCGAGCGCCGCGTCGAAGGACGGCGTGACGATCACGTCGACCATCGCGGTGAACTTCCACATCGACTCCGCCAAGGCGCCGCTCATCCTTCAGAACATCGGCCCGGATTACAAGAATCGCATCATCGACCAGCAGATCCAGCAGGCCTACAAGGACGTGACCGGCCAGTACGCGGGCCTCGAGCTCATCCAGAAGCGCGAAGAGGTCGCGAACAAGGCGAAGGAGACCCTCAAGGACAAGCTCCTCCCCTACTTCATCATCGTGGACGAGTTCACGATCCCGAACTACGAGTTCCCCAAGGAATTCAACGACGCGATCCTGGCGACGCAGGTCGCGAACCAGCAGAACCTGCAGGCGAAGCAGCTCCAGGACAAAGCGCGCACCGAGGCCGACACGGCGGTCATCGTCGCTCAGGGTCTCGCGAACGCGCAGAAGGCGCAGGCGACGACGCTCACGCCCGAGTACCTGCAGCTTCAGGCGATCAACAAGTGGAACGGCGCACTGCCGCAGTACCTGACGCCGAACACGGCACTGCCGTTCATCGGCACGCTGCCGCAGCCAGCGAGCAAGTAGTGGCAGCCCTCGAGATCGTCATGGTGGCGGCGGCGATCCTGCTGCTCGTGACCGTGTTCCTCTACCTGTGGTCACGCCTCGGGCTGGTCGGGACGAGCCACGAGCACCGGGCGCCGCCGCACAAACATCTCGACGTGCCGCCGCATGAGCACGATGGCTGACTAGGCCACGGCCACGACGACCTTCCCGTGGGACTGCCCCGCCTCGATGCGGCGCAGGGCCGCGGGTGTCTCCTCGAGCGGATACGTCCGGTCGATCACCGGCCGCAGCTTCCCCGCCTCGACAAGCCCGCTGAGGAACGCGAGGTCGACGCTTGTCGCCGACGAGATGAAGCGACGCATCTTCTGGCGGGTAAAGATCGACAGCACGATCGGCCGAAGGAGCCGTACGAACATGCGGAGGCCCGTCGCTCCGGTGCCGCTGTTCAGCACGAGGATCCCATCGGGCGTGAGCGCGCGCCGAACGTCGGACAGCGAACGGTTCTCTACGTTGTCGAAGATGACGTCGTACCGAGCGCCGGAAGCGACGAAGTCCACAGCCGTGTGATCGATGACGTGGTCTGCACCGATCGAGCGGACGAGGTCCACGCTCGGCGTGCCACACACACCGGTCACGTCAGCACCGAGTGCCTTGGCGATCTGCACCGCGAACGTACCGACGCCACCCGAGGCGCCGTAGATGAGGACCTTCTGGCCGGCGCGAACGTGCCCAGCGTCGCGAAGGCCCTGAAGCGCGGCGATGGCCGACGTCGGGATGGCCGCGGCCTGCTCATACGTCAGACCGGCCGGCTTCGCGGCGAGCTTGCTCTCCGAGGCGCGCGTGTACTCGGCGCACGTGCCGACGCCGACGCCGAAGACGGCGTCGCCGACCTTGAACGAGGTGACCGTCGCGCCGATCGCAACAACGTCTCCCGCGACGTCGAACCCGGGCACGCCGTACTTCGGGCGGCGCAGGCCAGTGGCCGCGCGCATCAGGAAGGGCGAGCCCTTCACTCCGAACACGTCGCCCACGTGGACCGCGGCCGCCCGCACGCGAATGAGCACCTCGCTCTCGGTGATGGCGGGCTTGTCGATGTCCCTTTCCTCCAGGATCGCGATGGGACCGTAGGTGTCCTGCTTGATGGCCTTCATGTCGTTCCTTCCCTACTTGCCGTTCCGGCGTAATTCGCGTATGATGTAAGCATACAACGTACGCTATTAGGAAGTCAAGGGGTTTGGAGGAGCGGATGCCGGCGAAGCGGGTGCGCGGTCCAGGTCGACCGGCGCGACTCAGTCGCGACCAGGTCCTGCGCGCGGCCATGGCGATCGCCGACAAGGCGGGACTCGAGGCGCTGACGATGCGCGCCGTGAGCCAGCGGCTCAAGGCCGAGGCCATGTCGCTCTACCGGCACGTCCGCAACAAAGAGGACATCCTCGACGGCCTCGTCGATCTGGTCTTCGCCGAGATCGATCTTCCGCAGCGCGGGGCGACGTGGCGGGCCGCGCTCCGCCGACACGCCGCGTCCACTCGCCAGGCGCTACGCCGACATACCTGGGCGATCGCGCTCATGGAGTCGCGCGCGCGGCCGGGTCCCGCGAACCTGGGTCACCACGACGCGGTGCTCGGCGCGCTCGGCGCCGCCGGCTTCGACAGCGTCACCGCGACGCGTGCGTACAACCTCGTGAACAGCTACGTGTACGGGTTCGCGCTCCAGGAGGCGAGCCTGCCGTTCGACACACCAGAGGAGATGGCGACGATGGCCGACGCGGCAATCGCGCAGTTCTCGGCTACGGAATATCCGCACCTGCGCGAGGCGGCCTTCGCGCTGGTGCGGTCGGGCTTCGACTATTCGAAGGAGTTCGAGACCGGGTTGGACCTCGTACTCGACGGCGTCGAGGACCTCCGCGCTAGCGCACGCGGCTGACGACGAAGTCGGCGATGTCGCGCAGCGCATCGCGCTCGACGCGCGCCGGCAGCGCGGCGAGCGCCTTCGTCGCGGCGTCGTGGAAGGCGAGCGCGCGCTCGCGGGCGCGCGCGATGCCGCGGCCGGAGCGGATGACGCGCAGGAGATCCCGCACGTCGTCCTCACTCTTGTTCGTCGCGACGATGCGGCGCGCGAGCTCGCTCGCGTTCCCATCCTGCTCGGCGACGGCGTAGATCATCGGCAGCGTCGGCATGCCCTCCGCGAGATCGCGCCCCACGGTCTTCCCGAAGTCTCGATCGTCACCGGCGACGTCGAGGATGTCGTCGGTGATCTGGAACGCCAGACCGAGGTTCGTGCCGAACGCGCCGAGCGCGGCGACGTGCTCGGGGTCGGCCTCGGTGAGGAGCGCGGCGCCCTGACAGCACGCCGCGTACAGCGACGCGGTCTTCAGCTCGATGCGCTCGAGGTACTTCTCCTCGCTCGGCAGCGAGCGCTCCATGGTGACCTCGTTGAGCTCACCGTCGCAAAGCGCGAACACGGTCTGCGCCACGATCGCGATCACCTCGGGCTTCGGCAGCACCGCGGCGAGGGCATAGGCCTTCGCGAAGAGGTAGTCACCGACGATGAGCGCGGCGTCGTCGCTCCACATCGCGTTCACCGTCGGGACGTTCCGGCGCACGTCGGCGTCGTCGACGATGTCGTCGTGCACGAGCGAGGCGGTGTGCACGAGCTCGAGCGACTCCGCCAGGTTCAGCACCACCTCGGGATCGGGACGCGTCCCGAACCGCGCCGACAGGAACACGAGCGTGGGTCGGAGGAGCTTCCCCGGCGATGAGAACAGGTGCCGCACCGCGGCCTGGAAGGTCGTGTGGCCGCCGCGTCCGACATTGAGCAGGCGCCGCTCGAGCTCGTCCAGCTCAGGCTGAACGAGGTCGTAGAACGTCGCGTCGACGGCCCCCCTCACGAGGGCGAGTCTACGTGGCTAGGGCTTCTTGGTCGGCGGCGGATCCGTCGGTCGCGGCGTGGGTTGCGGTGGCGTCGGCGCGCCGGACGAGGGCGGATTCGGCGACGAGCCCGGCGAGCCCGATGGCGATCCGCTCGGGGTCGCGGTGAAGCCGCAGATCGACCACGAGAAGCGCCCGTAGCTGTACTGACCGCTGACGGCGCCCTGCGCCCACTTGTTGTAGTAGGGCTGCCAGTCGGCGAACGGCGCGCGCAGCTGGATGCACCCGCTCGACGCGTAGAAGCTCGAGCCGTTGCTCCGCGGCTGCGTGCCGTCGATGAACTGCTCGGTCATGCGGAAGTTCGATGGGCACCCTGGCCCGGGCAGCTCGCCCGAACCGGTGCCGCCGTAGATCGACGGGTTCACGCACACCACCGCGTCGACGATGCCCGCGGGTCGGTCGTACCACTTCACCGGAAGCCCGCCGACGACGGTCTTCATGTAATCGCGCCACAGGACGCCCGGACCGAGGGCCGAGGAGATGCCGAACATCTCCGAGTTGTCGGAGTTGCCCATCCAGATCGCGGTGAGCCGCTGCGGCGTGAAGCCGATCGCGAGCACGTCCTGCAGGTTGTCGGTCGTGCCCGTCTTCAGCGCGGCGGGACGGCCGATGTTGGTCCACGGCCCGAAGACGAACGAGCCGTTCGGGTCGGTGTTGTCCTTCAGGATGTTCGCGAGGATCCACGCGTACTTCGGGTCAAGCACCTGCCGGCCGTCGCGCTTGCTGAAGTCGCGCACGACCTTCCCGTTGCGGTCGATGATCTGGTAGATGAACGTGGGGTCCTGACGGACGCCCATGTTCGCGACGGTCTGGTACGCGCTGGCCATGTCGATGAGGCGCATCTCGCCGGCGCCGATGCCGAACGAGAGCCCGAGCTGCGAGCGGTCCCAGTCGCGGCTGATGCCGAGCTGATGGACCGTGTCGATGATCGCGTCGACGCCGACCTCGCGCGCCACCATCAGCGCCGGCAGGTTGAGCGACTCGCGCAGCGCCTGACGGATGGTGACCGGCCCGTGCTGCTCCTTCGTCGCGTCCTTCGGGTGGTAGGTCTTGCCGCTGCCGTCCGGGATCTCCCATTCGATGTCGTACAGCCGCGTCGCCGCGGTCATCCCGGCCTTCTCCATGCCCGTGAGGTAGGTGAAGAGCTTGAACGTGGACCCCGGCTGGCGCAGCGCGATGCCGGCGTGGTCGTAGTCGCCGCGCATCTTGGCGGTGTTCTGGTAGTAGTCGTATGAGCCGACGTAGGCGAGGACCTCGCCGGTCGTCGGATCGAGCGTGATGAGGGCCGCGTTGTTGACGTTGTTGCCCTTCAGCGCGTCGACGTGGTCCTTCACCTCCTTCTCGGCGAGCTGCTGCATGTTCCAGTCGAGCGTGGTGAGGACCGTGTAGCCGCCGTTGTAGGCGTTCTTCTCGCCGAGCTCCTGCACGAGCTGCTCGCGCGCGCGGAAGGTGAAGTGCGGCGCGTAGAGCGACGTCGACGCGGGCTGCACCGTGATCGGTTCGTCCTTCGCGGCGTCCGCCTCGGACTGCGTGACGTAGCCGTTCTCGACCATCGCGTCGAGCACCTGTGCGCGGCGCGCGGCCGCGGCCTGCGGGTTCTGGATCGGGTCGTAGTCGGACGGCGCCTGCGGCAGACCCGCGAGGAGCGCCTCCTGCCCGAGCGTCATCTTGCTCAGGTCGGCGAGGCCGAAGTACGTCTTCGCCGCGGCGCGGATGCCGTACGCCTGGTTCCCGTAGTAGATCTGATTCAGGTACATCTCGAGGATCTGCTTCTTGCTGAAGGTCGACGTCGCTTCGACCGCAAGGATCGCTTCCTTGATCTTGCGCGTGATGGTCGGATCGTCGCCGAGCAGACGCTGCTTGATGAGCTGCTGCGTGATCGTCGAGGCGCCCTGGGTGACGCGTCCGGCGGCCTGGTTCGCGTTGATCGCGCGGATGATGCCGCCGAAGTCGACGCCGGGATTGGTCCAGAACGTCTTGTCCTCGATCGCGACCGTCGCGTTCTGCATGCGCTGCGGCACCTCACCGAGCGTGATCAGCTCGCGACGCTCGTCCTCGAGCGTGTACAGCAGGTGCTCACCGGTGCGGTCGTAGATGTGCGTCGAGAGCGGGATCTGCACCGTGGCGAGATCCTTCGCGTTCGGCAGGTCCGCGGCGAAGTAGCCGACGACCGCCGCGACCGCGACGCCACCCATCGCGAGCATCGCGATGACGAACGCGGAGAGCCCGCCCGCGAGCGGGCCGACGCGGCCGACCATGTTCGGCCGGCGCGACATGCGGCCACCTTTTCTCTGGGGGAAGCGGTACGCGCGATAGGCGCGCCCGCCCGAGCTGGAATGATCCATGCGAACGTGTAACGGATGCACGCCCCATGCCATAGGCGGCTGGGGGGCTCATCGCACGGTCTGTTTGCCTCCGCGCAGCCGAGCGAGGAATGACTGCCAGACAGACGGAGGCTTTTGCTTCGGCGCGTGGCGGAGCGCGCGCTGCGCCACGCGCACGTTGCCTTCCCACGCCTCGATGAGCGCGCGGTCGTCGGGACGGATCGAGTTCGCGGGCCCGCGCCGCTCCATCGCCGTCTCGACCGCGGGCATGTCGCGGTAGACGATCGCCACCGCTTCGTACTCCGCCGCGAGCATGTCGTCGCGCAGCGCGGCCGCCTGTTGCAGCCATGCCGCGTTCTCGAACACGAACGCCTGATGCGTCGTGTCGAACATCGCCGAGAGCTCGAGGTTCGCGGCGAGCTCGCGGTCCACCGCCGCGGACGAGGCCACGAGCCGCCGCTGGCGCTCCGGATCGCGGCGGCCAAGGACCGCGTCGAGAAAACCCATCGCGCCGATGCTCGCACAGCGCCCTGTATCCATCCGACGCGGACATTTGATACATCTCATGTATATTCGCCAGCGTGCCGGCGCCGTTCGCGCGCGTGACCGCTCCCCCGCCCCATTTCCCCGTGGGCGGGCCGGTCCCGGCGTCCGATCTCGTGGGGCGCGAGACGTACATCCGCCGGATCACGGAGCGCCTCGCGGACGGAAATCACGTGCTCGTGGCGGGTCCGCGTCGGATCGGCAAGACGTCGCTCATCCTCGAGGTGCTCCGGCGGCTGCGCCGGCGCGGGGCACTGACCGCGTACGTCGACTGCCTCGGCGCGACCGACGTGCGCGGGCTCGGTGAGCGTCTGGTGGACGCCCTCCTCGAGAACGTCTCCGGCGCCGAGCGCACGTTCGAGGCGGCCAAGGCGATCGCCTCGGGACTTCGACCGACGATGAAGATCAAGTACGAGCACGTGGAGCTCGCGCTCGATCTCGCGCGAGAGAAGAACGCGCAGCGCTTCTTCGAGGGGGCGCTCGATCTCCCGCGCGCGCTCGCCGCGCGGACCGGCAAGCGCGTGGTCGTGGTGTTCGACGAGTTCCAGGCCGCGGGTCGTCTCGGGCCGCGCGTGTTCGACGTCATGCGCGCGCACTTCCAGGCGCAGCGCGGCGTCGCATACGCGTTCCTCGGCAGTGAGGAGGGGATCCTCGAGGAGCTGTTCAGCGAGAAGGGCCGCGCCTTCTACCGCTTCGCCGTCCCGGTGGACCTGGCCGACGCCGGCGGCCACCGCTTCGGCATCGCGCCCGACGACTGGCTCGAGTACCTGCGCGACAAATTCGCGCAGCGCAAGATCGCCATCGACGACGCGAGCGTCGACCGCGTCCTCGACGCGACCGGGGGCCATCCGCAGGACACGATGCAGCTGTGCGCCGCGCTCTACTACCTCATGCGCGACGCGGGTCAGCGCACGGTCAACGCGGATCACGTCGCGGTCGCGTACGAGCAGGCACTGCGGGAGCTGGAGCGGCCCTTCGCGCTGCACTGGACCGAGCTCGGTTCGGGCAAATACCTGCAGGCGGTCGCGAAACGCATCGCGCACGGCGCGATCCTGTACGCGGCTGAGAGCGGTATCCCGCGTCCCGAGGTGTTGCGGGCGCTCGAGTCGCTGCGGATGCGCGGCCTCGTCTCGCGCGTCGGGCGCGGGCGCTACGAGTTCGTCGAGCCGATGTTCGGCGAATACGTGCGGCGGCTCGACGAGGCGACGGCTATCGTGCCTTCACGATGATGCGGCTCGAGCTTCGCCCCGGCGCGCGCGTGCGCTATTCACCCGCGCACACCGACGAGTGGCGCGAGGGCGAGCTCGTCCGCCCCTCGGTCACCGGCGAGGAGTGGCTCGTGAAGAACCGCTTCGGCCGCTACTGGATCAATGTGTCGCGGCTGCGGCCGCCCGAAGACGACACGCAGCCGGACGAAGCCGCTTAGGCGACGCGCGTCCGCTCGCCACCCATGGCGCGCCAGATCAGCAGGACGATGATCGCGCCGACCACCGAGCCGATCAGGCCGGATGCGCTGATGTCCAGCGTCCCGCCGAAGAGGAGCGCGGCCAGGGTGCCGCCGACGAACGATCCGATCAGCCCGAGCACCAGCGTCCCCACCCAACCCATCGGGTCGGGACCCGGGACGAGAGCGCGCGCGATAAAGCCGGCGATGAGACCGACGATCAGGAATGCGATGAGGCCCACGGTCATACCTCCACGCGTGCAGTCATCGAACGCGGGTGCACGAACGGTGCCCGGGTTTCTGAGGGAGCGAGCGGGGCTGTACCCCCGGCCGGACTCGAACCGGCGCTTCAGGCTTCGGAGGCCTGCGCTCTATCCACTGAGCTACGGGGGCGAACAGGTCGATTCTACGTGCGTTAGCGTGACGCCGGATGGCTACTGAGCGCGATAAAGAGCTGTCGCTCGTTCAACACCTCACCGAACTGAGAGATCGGCTGATGGTCGCGTCCATCGCGGTCGTCATCACCACCGCCGCCGCCTTCATCTTCTCGGTCGACATCATCAAGTTCCTCATGGTCCCGGTGAACTGTTCGTTCCTGCACATCGACGCGCAGCAGCCGCCCTTCATCTTCTTCCAATTCGCGTGCGATACGCAGCGCGCGAAGCTCATCGCGCTCAGTCCGACGGAGAACTTCACCACCTTCATGCGGGTGTCGCTCTTCAGCGGGATCGCGCTCGCGATGCCGGTGATCCTCTTCGAGATCTATTCCTACGTGGATCCGGCGCTGTTCCCGAACGAGCGCCGCTTCATCCGGTGGTCAGGCATCCCGATTCTCGGGCTCTTCATCCTGGGGATGGCGTTCTGCTACTTCATCCTCTTGCCGAACGCGATCAAGTTCCTCATCAGCTTCGGCAGCGACGTGATCGAGAACCAGCTGCGCGCGTCGGACTACATCTCGTTCGTGACGACGTTCATCCTCGGCGTCGGATTGGTGTTCGAGGTGCCGGTGATCATCTACACGCTGGTGCGCGTCGGGGTCGTGCAGCGCTCGTGGCTCGCGAAGCAGCGGCGCTACGTGTTCCTGCTCGCGTTCGTCGCCGGCGCCATCCTCACGCCCACGCCCGACCCGTTCAATCAGACCCTCGTCGCGGTTCCGATGTACCTCCTGTGGGAGTTGGGGCTGTTCCTCGCGCGATTCGTCCCAAAGCGGCAAGTCGCCGCTTGAGCTCCCTCTCCGCGCCGAGCTCCGTCGGCACGTAGTAGCGGCGTCCGGCGAGGGACTCGGGAAGGTACGTCGTGTCGCGCGCGACGTGATCCTCGAAGTCGTGCGCGTACTTGTAGTCCTTCCCGTAGCCGAGCTGCTTCATCAGCGGTGTCGGCGCATTGCGCAGGTGCAGCGGCACTGGGTCGGCACGCGTCTCCTCTAGGTCTTTGTTGAGCTCGCCGAGGCCGCGCTTGAGCGAGTCGGACTTCGGCGCGAGCGCGAGGTACACCGCCGCCTCCGCCAAGGGGTAGTAGCCCTCGGGCATACCGATGAGGTGCGTCGCCTGCTGCGCCGCGGACGCGATGACCAGCGCCTGCGGATCGGCGAGACCGATGTCCTCGCCCGCCAGGATCACGATGCGCCGCGCGATGAACATCGGGTCCTCGCCCGCGTCGATCATGCGCATGAGCCAATACAGCGCGGCGTCGGGGTCCGAGCCGCGCACGCTCTTGATGAACGCGCTGATCGTGTCGTAGTGCTGGTCGCCGACGCGGTCGTACAGCAGACTGCGGCGCTGTAGCGCCTCGCGCACGTCGGCGAGCGTGATCTCGCGCGAGCCGCCGGTCGCGTCGTGTGCGAGCTCGAGCGCGTTCAGCGCGACGCGCGCGTCGCCATTCGACACGGCGACGAGGGCATCCTCGGCCTCCGCCGTGAGCCGGGCCTTCCCCGCGAGGCCGCGCTCGTCCGCCAGCGCGCGACGGACGATCACGCGCACGTCGTCTTCGCTCAGCGGCTTGAGCACGTAGACCCGTGAGCGCGACAGCAGCGCCGAGTTCACCTCGAACGAGGGGTTCTCGGTCGTGGCGCCAAGCAGGGTCACGTCCCCGTTCTCGACGTACGGCAACACCACGTCCTGCTGCGCCTTGTTGAACCGATGGATCTCGTCGATGAAGAGGACTGTCCGCTGATCGGTGAGGCCCCGCAGCTTCCGCGACTCTTCGATGATCTTGCGCAGCTCCGCCACGCCGCTCGAGACCGCCGATACCGCCACGAATCGCGCCTTCGCGTGCTTCGCACCGATCGCGGCCAGCGTCGTCTTCCCCGTACCGGGCGGCCCCCACAGGATCATCGACGGGAGCTGGCCCGCGTCGATCGCCTTTCGCAGCACGCGGCCCTCGCCGATGATGTGCCCCTGGCCGACGAACTCGTCCAGGTCGCGCGGCCGCATGCGGGCCGCGAGTGGCGTGGGGTCGGGACGCTTGTTAGCCATTCACAAACATTTGTTGATATGATTTCCGGGCGTCCTTCGGGACGCACCGAAGGGGAGCCGTGCTCAACGAGTCCGCCCTGCGTGAGCTCAAGGCGTTCCACCGCGCGCTCGGCGACGTCACGCGCATCCGCGTCGTCCAGATACTGGCGAACGAGGGCGAGCAGCCCGTGTCATCCCTCGTCCGCCGGGTGCGCATCAGCCAGCCGCTCATGTCCTGGCACCTCCGCCGGCTCACGCGCGCGGGCATCGTCCGCACCGAACGGGTCGGCCGCGAGGTCCGCTGCTCGTTCGATCGCGAGCGCTTCGCCGAACTGCAGGAGCGTACCTTCCGGACGCTCATGAACCGCTCGTGAGCCTCATCCCGCGCTCGGCAGCGCAGCGCGCCCGCGGGATCCTCGCCCCCATCGCGCGTGGACTGCACGCCGCTGGCGTGAGCGCGAACGCGGTCACGGTAACCGGCCTGCTGCTCTCGCTCGCCGCCGCGGGGCTCGTCGCATCCGGGCAGCCGGCCGCGGCTGTGGCTGTGCTGGTCGTCGGCGCCCTGGCCGACACGCTCGACGGGCAGATGGCAAGGGCCGCCGGCGGCGGGACCCGCCTTGGCGCGTTCCTCGATTCGACGTTCGACCGCGTCTCCGACGCGTCCCTCGCGGGCGCGGCGGTCATCTACGGCGCGCTCCACGCCGACCCGCTGATGCTCTGGTTCGCGCTCGTCGCCCTCATCTGCGGATCGCTCGTCCCGTACATCCGCGCGAAGGCCGAGTCGCTCGGCCAGACCGCGAGCGTCGGCCTCGCTCCGCGCGAGGCCCGCATGGTGCTCGTCGTCCTCGGCCTTGGGGCCTGGGCGCTGAGCGCTGACTCACAGCTCTTCGTGACGGCGTTCGCCGCCGTCGCGTTGCTCTCCACCGCGACCGTGATCCAGCGGATGGCGCACGTCATCGGCGCGCTCCGCAATACATAAGGAGAAGTTGAAGTGCCAGGAAAGAAGACGACCAAAGCCCGGACCGGCCGCCGAAAGATCCGCGTCGCGATCATCGGCGTCGGGAACTGCGCGAGCTCGCTCGTGCAAGGCGTGCACTACTACCGGAACGCGAAGCCGGGCGACAAGATCCCGGGGATCATGCACGTCGACATCGGCGGCTATCACCTGAACGACATCGAGTTCGTGGCGGCCTTCGACGTCGACAAGAACAAGGTCGGCAGGGACATCGCCGAAGCCATCTACGCGAAACCGAACAACACCTACCGCTTCGCCGACGTGCCCAAGACTGGCGTGAAGGTCGAGCGCGGCATGACGCTCGACGGCATCGGCAAGTACCTCTCGCAGGTCGTCACGAAGGCGGCGGGCGAGACCGCCGACATCGTCGGCATCCTGAAGGAGCGCAAGGTCGACGTCGTCGTGTCGTACCTCCCGGTGGGCAGCGAGGACGCGACGCGCTGGTACGTGGAGCAGGTGCTCCAGGCCGGCTGCGCGTTCGTGAACTGCATCCCGGTCTTCATCGGCCGCGAGCCGCGCTGGCAGAAGCGCTTCGCCGCCGCGAAGCTGCCGATCGTCGGCGACGACATCAAGTCGCAGGTCGGCGCTACGATCACGCACCGCGTGCTCACGCGGCTCTTCATGGACCGCGGCGTGCGCCTCGACCGCACGTACCAGCTGAATTTCGGTGGCAACACCGACTTCCTCAACATGCTCGAGCGCGAGCGCCTCGAGTCGAAGAAGATCAGCAAGACGAACGCGGTGACGAGCATGCTCGATTACCCGATGGACTCGGACGACGTGCACGTGGGGCCGTCGGACTACGTGCCGTGGCTCCTGGACCGCAAGTGGTGCTACATCCGCATGGAGGGCACCACCTTCGGCGATGTCCCGCTGAACGCCGAGGTGAAGCTCGAGGTCTGGGACTCGCCGAACAGCGCCGGCGTCGTGATCGACGCGATCCGCTGCTGCAAGCTCGGTCTGGACCGCGGACTCGGCGGCACGCTCGTGGCCCCCTCGGCGTACTTCATGAAGTCGCCGCCCAAGCAGATCCCGGACGACCAGGCCCGCGAGGGCGTCGAGGCTTTCATCAGAGGTGAGGACAACCGCACACTGACCGGTAAGTGATGCGGTCGAAGCTCCTCGAAGGCGTCCTGTACTGGGCGTGGCGGGTCGGCGCGGCACTCGTGCAGCGCCTCCCGTCCCGCGTCGTCTACGCGTTCGCCGTCGCGGGCGGCGAGCTGGCGTACCTGGGCTGGAACACCAAGCGCGAGATCGCCAAGCACAACTTCGCGATCGTCCTCGGCCGACCGACGAGTGACGCGGAGGTCGCGCGCGTGGCGCGACGCAGCTTTCGCAACTTCGCGAAGTACCTGATCGAGATCATGCGGTTCCCATCGCTGCACCCGGCCGACCTCGATCGACTGGTCGTGATCGATCCGCGGTCGCTCGGCAACCTGCGCGAGGCGCGCGAGCGCGGCAAGGGCCTCATCTTCGTCTCGGCGCATTTCGGCAACTTCGAGCTCGGCGGCGCGCGCATCGCCCAGGAGATCCCGATCACGGTCGTGGCCGACGAGCTCGAGAACCAGCGGCTCATGGACTTCCTCGTCGCGAACCGCGAGCACAAGAACGTGAACATCGTGCAGCCCGAGGGTTCGGCGAAGCGCGTGCTCGCCGCGCTCAAGCGCAACGAGATGGTCGGCTTCATGGTCGACCTCGGCCCGCGCGCGCACGAGCTCGACAACGTGCAGGCCGAGTTCTTCGGGACGGCTACGACGTTCCCGACCGTCCCCGCAGCGCTCGCGCGCGTGTCGGGCGCGCCGATCGTCGTCGCGACGGTCAAGCGCGAACGCGACAACACCTTCCGCGGCACGGCGCTGCCGCCGATCTTCGTCGAGCGCACCAAGCTGGCCGCGGACGATCTCGCGCGCACGACGCAGACGCTCGTGAGAGCGCTCGAGGGTCTGGTCCGCCCCGACCCGGACCAGTGGTACATCTTCCGGCCAATGTGGCCGGAGCCCGAACCGAGTTAAGGGTGCTGACCGCGGGCCTCGTCCACGCGGCCGAACGCGCGATCCCGAGCATCCCCGCGCCGCTCGCGCCGCCCATCGCCGAGGCCATCGGCACGCTCGCGTTCGCCGCATCGCCGCGCGCGCGCGCCGCGGTCCGTGCGAACCTCGCGGTGATCGCGCCGGGCCAGCCCGTCTCGGCGCGGCGCGTGTTCGCGGAGCAGGTCCGCAACTACCTCGAGATCTTCAAGATCCCGCGCATCGGGGCCGCCACCATCCGCGCGATGGTCGAGAAGCGCGGCTGGGAGAACTTCACGCGAGCGGCCGACACGCGGCAGGGCGTGATCGTCGCGTCGGCGCATCTCGGGCCCATCTCGCTCGTTGGCCAGATCCTGAGCGCGCACGAGTACACCGTGGTCCTGCCGGTCGAGACCGAACACTCCGAGTTCCAGCGCGCCGTGAACCGGGCGCGCCGAGCTATCGGTCTGCAGCTCGTCCCGACCGAGACGCCGCTCGCGGTCGTCCGCGCGCTGAGGGAGGGAAAGGTTTTCGGCCTCCTCGCGGATCGCGCCGTGACCGGGGTCGGCGAACGCGTCCCGTTCTTCGGGCGAGAGGCGCTGCTGCCGTCGGTTCACGTGGCCCTCGCGCTGCGCACCGGCGTTCCGATCATCCCGGCCTTCTCCGGCCGCGAGGGCCAGCGGCTCGTCGCGTGGTTCGAGCCGCCGCTCGAGCTCGTCTCGACGGGCGACCGCGACGCGGACGTGCGCGAGGGCGTGCGCCGCTGGGCGCTGGTGCTCGAGCGGTTCGTGCGCCAGGCGCCCGAGCAATGGACGGTCTTCGAGCGGGTGTGGGCCGATGGGTAGGGCCGACCTGCAGCTGCACTCCGATCTGGGGGACGGCCTCGCGTCGCCGGAGCAGATCCTCGATGCGGCGGAGCGCGCCGGCATGACGGTCATCGCACTCACCGATCACGACGACATCCGCGGCGCGTTCGTGCTGCGCGACATCGCCGCGCTGCGCGGCAGCCCGGTGGAGATCGTCACCGGCGTCGAGGTCACGACGCGGTCGGGACACCTGCTCGCGCTGTGGATCGAGGACGAGATCCCGATGTTCGCCGGGCTCGCGGCGACGGTCGCGCAGATACACGAGATGGGCGGGCTCGCGATCGTCCCGCACCCGCTCTCCTACCTCACCTTCTCCGTCGGCGAGGGCGCGCTTCGGGCGCTGCACGCCGGCGATGCGGCCTGCCGCGTCGACGGCATCGAGGTGCGCAACCCCTCGTGGGCCGGGCGCGTCCGCGGCCGACGCGCGCAGTGGCTGAACACGCATCTGCTCGGCGTGGCCGAGACCGGCTCGAGCGACGCGCACCACGCGCAGCTCGTCGGCACGGCCTGGACGGAATTCGAAGGCGAGACCGCGAAAGACCTGCGGAACGCGATCCTCGCGCGCACGACCAAGGCGGACGGGCGAGACTGGACCGTCCGCGAGCACCTCGATGGTGTGGCGCGGCAGCAGTGGAGGTCGATGGTGCGCGACCCGGTCAAACGGATCCGGCGGCGCGGGAGGCGCGGATGAAGATCGGCATCGTCTCGCCGTACGCGTATCCGCGTCCGGGCGGCGCGAACGCGCACATCCGCGAGACGTACGCCCACCTGAGGAATATGGGCCACGAGGTCCGCATCATCACCGCGCCGTGGGGCGACGACCCGCCGGCGCAGGACGTGATCCAGGTCGGGCAGGCCGTCGCGATCCCGTTCAACGGCAGCATCGGACGCATCACGCTCTCGCTGCGCCTCGAGTGGCTCGTGTCGCGCATGCTCGAACGAGAGAAGTTCGACATCATCCACCACCACGAGCCGTTCGTGCCGTTCCTGTCGTTCCAGATCCTCGACTCGGCGAAGTGCCCCAACGTCGCGACCTTCCACGCGTTCGGCGGGTTCTCGTTCTCGTACTGGAGCGGCCGCGTCGTCCTCGACCACTACATGGGCAAGATCGACGAGCGCATCGCGGTGTCGAGCGCGGCGCGGCACTTCGTGTCGCGGTATTTCCCGGGCGACTACCGCATCATCCCGAACGGCGTCGATGTCGACTTCTACGCGAACGCGAAGCCCTTCCCCGAATTCAAGGATGGCAAGACGAACATCCTCTTCGTCGGACGCGTGGAGCAGCGCAAGGGCGCGATGTACCTGCTCAAGGCGTACGCGCAGATCAAACAGCGTCACCCCGACACGCGGCTCATCATCGTCGGCCGCGGCCCGCAGACCGGCGACCTGCGCCGCTTCGTCCACTCGCAGCGCGTGTCCGACGTGTTCTTCGCCGGTCGCGTCGACGACACGGACAAGGCGCGCTTCTACAAGACCGCCGACGTGTACGTCGCGCCGTCCACCGGCCAGGAGTCGTTCGGCATCGTGCTGCTCGAGGCGATGGCGGCCGGATGCGCCGTCGTCGCGTCGGACATCCACGGCTACAAGCGCGTCGTGCAGCGGAACGTGAGCGGGATCCTGGTCGAGCCACGCGATCCCGACCTGCTCGCGGCAGCGCTCGAGCGACTCATCTGCGAGCCCGACCTGCGCAGGCGGCTTGGCGAGGCCGGCGCGCGCCGCGCACCCGAGTACGACTGGTCGCACGTGACCGCGGAGCTCGCGCAGGTCTATCAGGAGGTCATCGCGAAGAGCGTGCGCTAGTCTCGGGGCACCGATGCGCATGCTTCCGAAGGGCATCGCCGCGACCCTCGCGAGCCTGCTTCTCGCCGTCTCGTGCACGCCATCCGCGACGACCACCGCCTCGGCCTCGCCCGCTCGAAGCGCCGCCGCTGTCCAGCCCGTGCGTGGCGGGACGCTCACCCTGGTCACCGACGATCAGCCCGCCACGTACGACGCCGATCAGGAGACATCTCCGGCGGCGCTCGACCTGCTCGCGCCGGAGTACAGCCTGCTGTACCGGGTCGACCCGCTCGACTCGACGAAGCTCGTGCCGGATGTCGCCGCCGCCCTTCCCACGCTCTCGGCCGACAAGCTCACCGTCACGGTGAAGGTGCGCGACGACGTGAAATTCCACGACGGCGCCGCGCTCACCTCCGCCGACGTCCTCGCCACGTACCAGAAGCTCGTCGCCGCGGGATCCGCGCGACGTTCCTGGTACGCGATGGTCGATTCGATCACCGCACCGGATGCGACGACGGTCGTGTTCAAGCTGAAGAACGCGAGCGCCGCGTTCACCACGCTTCTCGCGTCGCCCTGGAATCTCATCTACAGCGCCGCGAAGCTGAAGAGCGATCCGCGCTATTACGAGACGAACGTCGACGGCACGGGGCCGTTCGTCTTCGTCTCGAACGCGAAGGGAAGCGAGTGGGTCGCGAAGAAGAACGCCGCCTACTTCGGCAAGGACGCGACCGGCGCGCAGCTCCCCTATCTCGACGGGATCCGCGTGCTCGTCATGCGCGACGCCGCGGCGCGGGTCGCCGCGCTCAAGGCGAAGACGGCGACGCTCGACCCACGCGGCGTGACGCCGTCGGAGCGCGACGATCTCGCGCGCGCCATCCCGAGCGATCTCGCACTCCAGGAGACGCCCGCCAGCTGCACCGAGATGCTCATCCCGAACGTGAACGCGAAACCGCTCGACGACGTGCGTGTGCGGCAGGCCCTCACGCAGTCGATCGACCGGCGCGGGAACAACACCGCGCTCGCCCAGAAGATCGACGTGAAGGACATCGGCGGCCTCGACCGCCCCGGCAGCACGTTCGCGCTCGCGGACGCGGACCTGCAGAAGGTCAAGGGGTTCGGCACCGACGCGGCGGCGGCGAAGGACGCCGCGAAGAAGCTCCTCGCCGACGCCGGGCAATCCGCGCTCACGCTGAAGCTCCTGACGGGCACAGCCACGGTCGACCAGGTCATCGGCGACTTCGTGATCGACCAGTGGAAGCAGGTCGGCGTGACCGCGACGCGCGACAGCCGCGCGACGTCTCGCGACGTGGTGGCGAGCGGGCAGTTCCAGGTTGCGCTCGACACGGTGTGCACCGTGCTCGATGAACCCGACCTCGTGCTCGCGCGCTTCCGCGGCGCCTTCGGCGACAGCAAGCTCGACGGGCTCATCGACGCCCAGAGCCGCGAGACCGACGCCAACAAGCGGGCGACCGCTGTCGGCGACGTCGAGCGCTACGTGCTGGACGAGAAGGCCTACGCGTTCCCGATCATCTGGCGCCTACGCATCGTGCCGCAGCTCCGGACACTCCGTGGCTGGCGCGCGAGCTCGGCCGACGGCAACGGCGAGGATCTCGCCGCCGCCTGGATCGGCCCCTAGCGTTTTCCGCCTAGCGAGAGTTGGCGCCGTGCCAGAATGACCCGCGCCTGCATACGCGTGGGTAACAGGGGACGGAGGTCAAAGATGGTGCGGATCAAGGGGCTCGGCATCGCACTCGCCGCGATCATCGTCAGCGCCGCCTGCGGTGGCACGACCGCTCCGGGCGCGCCGACCGCATCGACGGCAGCAAGCGCGGCACCCGCGGCGAACATCCCGGACACGATCACTATCGGCGCGGTGCTCCCGCTCACCGGTTCGTTCAACGCATCGGGCGGGTACTTCAAGCAGGGCTACGAGCTCGCGACGAAGGAAGTGAACGACGCGGGCGGGCTCGACATCGCGGGTAAGAAGGTGAAGATCGACCTGCAGATCCTCGACGACGCCAGTGACGGCACGAAGTCGCGCAGCCTCGTCGAGCAGCTCGTGACGCAGAAGAAGCCGACCGCGCTCCTCGGTGGCTACGACACCGGCCTGGTGCAGGCGCAGCAGGCCGTGCCGGACCAGTACAAGATCCCGATGGTCGAGGGCGGCGGTGCCGCATCGGCGATCTTCACGCGTGGCAACAAGTACCTCTTCGGCACGCTCGCGACGATCGACTTTCTCGGGAAGAACACCATGGACTTCCTGAAGAACTGGATCGACGCGGGCAAGCTCCCGAAGCCGCTGAAGATCGCGCTCACCTGGGAGAACACCGATCACGGCAAGGACTACCAGGCCGCGGTGCAGGCGGCGGCGAAGGCCGATCCGTCACGCTTCCAGGTCGTGCTCGACCAGAGCTTCGAGCTGAATGCGACCGACTTCACGTCGCTCCTTACGCAGGTGAAGGCCGCGAACGCGGACGCGTTCCTATCGGACGCGCACCTGCCCGACTACATCACGATGCACAAGCAGTACGCGCAGATGGGTCTGTCGCACAAGTTCGTCTCGTACGGCGCGCGGGGTCCGGACCAGAAGGGCCTCGACGCCCTCGGCGACAGCGCGAACTACCTCGTGGCGGGGCTGTGGTGGACGCCGGCGCAGACCGACAAGGGCAGCGTCGACTTCACCGCGAAGTGGAAGGCCACGTACAACGCGACGCCCGACTGGTTCCAGGCGCTCTCATACGAGACCGCGCGTGTCCTGTTCGCGGGCATCAGCAAGGCCGCATCCGTCGACGGCACGAAGATCCGCGATGCGCTCGCCGGCCTCACGTACACGAACTCCATCTTGCCGGGCGGGACGATCAAGTTCGACGCGACCGGCAAGCCGCAGACGCAGTACGTCATGGTCCAGAACCTTCCGCAGCGCAAGGTCGCGATCGTCTGGCCGAAGGAAATGCCCGGGTACACCGACGCGGTCCTTCCGATCCCAGGGAAGTAACGGGACCGAGGTCATGATGAACGGGGACCGGGCGACCGGTCCCCGTTCGCGTTAGTTACATGTACGACCTCTCGAACATCGCGACGCTCGCGATCTACTCGATCCTCACCGGCGGCCTGTACGCGGCGATGTCGTACGGTCTCGCGCTCGTCTACGGCGTGATGAAGATCATCAACCTCGCGCATGCCGCGACCATGATGCTGGCGGCGTTCACCGTGCTGACCTTCAACCGCTGGATCGGGCTCGACCCGATCCTCGGCTCGATCGTGGTCCTCCCGATCTTCTTCTTCGCGGGCATGGGCCTCTACCGCGTCGCCGTGCGGCGCGTGGCCGCGGTCCCGGTCGCCTCGCTCCTCCTGCTGTTCGGCGTGTGGCTGGTCGCGCAGAACCTCGCCTACATCATCTGGGGCAGCGAGGACCAGTCCATCCTCACCTCGTACACGTTCGCGACCATCGACGTCGTGGGCATCAAGATCGCGGTCATCCGCATCATCCCGTTCGGGCTCTCGATCGTGATGCTCGCGATCCTGCGGTGGTTCCTCGCGAACACCGACCTCGGTCGCGCCATCCGCGCGGTGTCGCAGGACCGCGTCGCGGCGCGGCTGGCGGGCATCAACGCCGATCGCACCGCCACGCTCGCGTTCGGCATCGGCACGATGCTGTCGGCGTTCGCCGGCGGCCTTCTCACGCTCATCTTCTCGTTCACACCGAACTTCGGCGGCGTCTTCCAGTTGAAGAGCTTCGCGATCATCGTGCTCGGCGGGCTCGAGAGCTTCGCCGGCGTGGCGCTCGGGGCGCTCGTGCTCTCGACGATCGAGCAGTTCTCGATCCTCATCCCGGGCTGGCGCGCGAGCCTCGTGAACCTGCTCGCGTTCGGGCTCCTCGTGCTGACACTCGTCGTCCTGCCCGGCGGGATCGCGAGCCTCTTCGCGCGCCGGCGGAAGGTCGCGGAGTGAGCCTCGTCCGGAACCCGTACGTCGCCGGCCTCGCGGTCGCCGTGCTCGCCGCCCTGTACCCGGTGGTCCGTCCCGACGACCTCACCGTGCTGGGCCTCGGGTTCCTCACCTTCGTGTTCATCACGCAGGCGCTCTCGTGGGGCCTCGTCGGCGGCTACGCGGGGCAGATCTCATTCGGCTTCGCGGCGTTCTTCGGTACCGGCGCGTACACGACGGCGATCCTCTGGTCGAAGAACGGATGGGATCCCGTCGCGACGCTGCCCGTCGCCGGTGTCGCCGCGATGATCGTCGCCATCCTCGTTGGGCTACCGGTGTTCCGGCTCTCCGCGCAGTACTTCTCGATCGCGACCATTGGCGTCGGCGAGGCGGCCCGCGTCATCGCGATCAATCTCGACAACATCACCGGCGGCGCGTCCGGGCTCAACCTCCCGTTCAACGTCCCGGACAAATCCTGGTTCTACTGGGCCGGGCTCACGCTCGCGACGATCACGTTCCTCGTCTCGGCCTGGATCCGACGCCATCGCTTCGGGCTTGCGCTCTTCGCGCTGCGCATGGACCAGTCGGCGGCGGAGAGCGTGGGCGTGCCGACGGCGATCTTCAAGAATCTCGCGCACTGCGTCGCGGCCTTCTTCGTCGGCACCGCCGCGGGACTGTACGCGATGTACCTCTCGTACACGCACCCCGATCAGGTCTTCGGCTTCGACATCTCGATCGGCATGGTGCTCATGAACGTCATCGGCGGCATCGGCACGCTGTGGGGGCCGGTGCTCGGCGCGATCGTCTACTTCCCGGTGCGCCAGATCGTCCTCTCGGATCCCAACCTCGTCGCGGTGAACGTGCTCATCTTCGGCGCGCTCCTCATCTTCATCATCCTGTTCGAGCCGGGCGGGCTCCTCGGGCTGCTCTCGCGCTTCGGCGTCGTCGCGCGCGGTGGCCTGCGGCTCCGTCCGCAGGACGCGGGCGCGATCGTCGAGCTCGAGCCCGCCGCGTCCGCGGACGATGAGGCATGAGCGCGCTCCTCAGCGTCGAGCACGTCACGAAGCGCTTCGGCGGGCTCCTCGCGGTCAACGACGTCTCGCTCGAGGTCTTCCCGAAGGAGATCGTCGGCATCATCGGGCCGAACGGCGCCGGGAAGACCACCCTATTCGGCTGCGTCGTCGGGCTGCTGCGACCATCCAACGGTGTCATCACCTTCGGCGGAGCCCGCGTGGACGGGCTGTCGCAGCACGCCGTCGTGCGGAAGGGCATCTGTCACAGCCATCAGATCCCCGCGCCGTTCGCCGACCTGAACGTGCGCGACAACGTCCGCGTCGGGGCGTCGTTCGGACGGCGCGCCGCTGAGGCGCGTCGCGTCACCGATGAGATCCTCGAGCGCACCGGCCTTGGACCCCTCGCGCTCACGCAGGCGCGCAATCTCTCCGTCGGGAACCTCAAGCTGCTCGAGGTGGCGCGCGCACTCGCCACGGGGCCGGAGCTCCTCTGTCTCGACGAGGTGGGGAGCGGTGTGACGCCGGTGGAGCTCGACCGGATCCTGCAGCTCATCCGCGATCTGAACGCGTCGGGGACGACGATCCTCTACATCGAGCACAACATGCGAGCGATCGGCGCGGTCTGCAAGCGCGTGATCGTGCTCGACTTCGGTCAGAAGATCGCGGAAGGCACGCCGGCGGAGGTCTCGCAGGATCCACGCGTCATCGAGGCGTACCTGGGAGCGCCGATCACGGCATGAGCCTTCTGGAGGTGCGCGGTCTCTCGGCGGCCTATGGCCGAGTCACGACGCTGTGGGACGTCTCGTTCGACGTCGCGGACGGCGAGATCGTGACGCTCGTCGGGAGCAACGGGGCCGGGAAGACCACCACCCTGCGGACCCTCTCGGGACTACTGCCGCCGCGGGCCGGGACGATCCGCTTCGACGGCCACGACCTCGCGAAGCTTCGCAGCGACGAGATCGTCGCGCTCGGCGTCGTGCACGTGCCCGAAGGACGGCTCCTCTGGCCGCGCATGTCGGTCGAGGAGAACCTCATGCTCGGCGCGTTCCTGCCGAAGGCGAAGGCCTCGCGAGCGGCGAGCCTCGAGCGCGTGTACGCCCAGTTCCCGCGGATGCGTGAGCGCCGCAACCAGCTCGCCGGGACGCTCTCCGGCGGCGAACGGCAGATGTGCGCGATCGCGCGCGGGCTCATGGGCCTGCCGCGGCTGCTCATGCTCGACGAGCCGTCCCTCGGCCTCGCGCCGATTCTCGTGGGCGAGGTGTTCCGCACGATCCTCTCGCTCAAGGACCAGGGCATCACGGTGCTCCTCGTCGAGCAGAACGTGCACCGCGCGCTCGAGATCGCGCAGCGCGGCTACGTCCTCGAGCTCGGCCGCGTGACGAAGAGCGGGCCCGGACGCGAGCTGCTCGGCGACCCGTATATGAAGACGGCGTACCTCGGGCTGTAGTGCTCCGCGCCCGCGACGTCGTCCGCGTCCACATGGGTCACTACACGGTGCCGGCGGTGTGGCCGCGTAACACCGATCTGCAGAACGCGGTCATCGTCGTCACGGCATACCTGGTGCGCCATGCCGACGGCCCGATCCTTCTCGACACCGGCTTCGCCACCGGGCACGCGAAGGCCGAGGCGACCTTCCATCCGGTGGTGCGGCCGTTCGACGACGCCCTCGCCGAGATGGCGATCCGGACGGATGAGGTCCGCGCGATCGCGAACTGCCATCTGCACATCGACCACTCCGGCAACAACTGGCGCTTCCCCGGGACGCCGATCTTCGTGCGCCGCGTCGAGCGCGACGCCGCAACGAACGCGCTCGACTACTCGCTTCCGGACAAGACCATCGCGTTCCCCGGCGCGACGCTCGAGGTCCTCGGCGACGAGGAAGCGGTGATCGCGCCCGGCGTCCGCGTCATTCCCACGCCGGGACACACCCCCGGTCACCAGTCGTTCGTCGTCGACACGCAGGAGGGCCGCATCGTGATCGCGGGCCAGGCGTACAACGACGCCTCGGCATACGCGCGCGATCTCGCGGCGTGGCGGCTGGACCGCGACGGGAAGCCGCATCCGCCGTACGCGCCGTGGGTCGCGCGCCTTCAGGAGCTCGACCCGTGGCGCGTGACCTTCGCGCACGATCTCGCGATCTGGGAGCGCGGCACCTAGCCGGACGCGCGGAACTGCTCGCGGAAGGCGAAGGGCCAGAGACGCAGCGTGTCGGTGTTTCGGATGAGCTCGGCGAGCGCGCGCCACGCGCCCTCGCGGATCGTGGCGGCGTCGGCGCCGATGCGGGCCGCGAGCAGCCGCTCCGTGGCCGCGAGCCGCGCCGGGATGCCGAGGGGCGCCTCCTCATAGCCGCTGTCACTCTCGACGAGAAGACGCTCGGGTGGCACCTCGCGCCACACGAGGCGATCCGCGACGGCGCGGTGCACCGAGAAGTAGCAGCCCAGGCGCACCGCGCGCTTCGTGTCGTGCGCGTCACCCGACCACCAGTGAAGGATCACCGCGGGGGGCGGGCGGCGGCGGATCTCGTCGAGCACGGCACCGCTCGTCTTGTGCGGATGGACCGAGACAACCCGGCCGAGATCGTGCGCGACCGCGAGCGCGCCGCGGAACGCGGCCAACTGTTCGTCGCGCGGGACGCGTGAGCTCGCGTCGAGGCCGACCTCTCCCACGAGCGGCGTGAGCGAGGCGAGCTTGGCGAAGCGATCCCGGTCGAACGCGCGCACGGCCCGCGCGCGTCGCGGGTGGCAGCCGACGCCCCACACCACGCGCGCGTCACGCCGCCCCAGCGCGAGCGCGGCCTCATCCGCATTCAGCGTCATCGCGAGGACGAACCCCGCCCGCGCGATGTGCGTGACGCTCGCGCGCGCGTCGAGATGAGCGTGCGCGTCGAGGCTCGGCGCGCTCACTCCTGCAACCGCTTCGCGGCGGCGACAAGCTCGGCGTTGTCCTTCGCGGGGCGCCCGCCTTCGAGCTCGAGGCTATCCTCGAGGCCGACGCGAATGCCGTGACCGTGCGCGACCGCCCAGCGCAGTACGGGCCACGTGGTGCGCTCGTGCCCGTGGACGACCAGCGGCAGGTCGGTCCCGCGCAGGATCTCCACGATGGCCTCCGCCGATGCCAGCGCGTCGGCGCTGCGTTGATCGAGCGGCTCGACCAGGGCGCGAAGACAATGCGGGGCGAAGCCGAAGTCGACGAAGCGGCGCGCGTCGTCGGCGGTCCAGATGCCCGCCTCGATCCCGATGCCCTCATCGACGCACGCCGTCGCGATCGCCGGCGCGCCGTCCTCGCTCCAGTTCACCGACACGAAGTCGGGCCGCTCCTTCCACTTGCGCACCAAGGCCACACGGCGCTGGGGGTCGCGCTCGATCGTCGCGATCGTCGTCACGCCCACCGGGGTGTTCGGGGCCGCGCCGTGCACGGCCGCGATCGCCGCCGACACCTGCAGCGGGCCCATCGTCTGCTTACCGCCGCTGTCGCGCGGGTGGATGTGCAGCGCCTGGGCACCCGCGGCCACGACGGCTTTCGCGTCGCGCGCGAGGTCGTCCGGCGTGATCGGCACGGCGGGATGCTCGGCGCGCGTACGCGCGCCGTTGAGGCACGCCTTGAGGAGCGGGCTCACCGAGCGCGGTCGGCGATGGCCCGCGCGATCGCGGCCTCGAGCTCGCCTGCGCGCTGCGAGCCGATCATGACCCGCGCGCCGTCGTTCGTCTCGACGAGCACGCCTTCGTTCCCGCCGGTGTTGAAGACCCAACCGCGGAGGAACATGTAATGGACTCCCCAGCCGCCGTACGAGAGCGGGCTGTACTGCGTCGCGCGCGCGGAGCGCACGTCGCCGAGCGCGATGTGCCGGGTCGGCCAGAGCATGTGGAACGCGATGTGGATCGCGTCGCGGTCCACGTCGACGTCGAGATGGGCGAGTCCGAAGAGCAACGCGATGAAGGACACGATCGCGACCGCGAAGACGAGCGCGGGTATGGTGCCGGGCCGATCGGTGCCCATGGCCGCGGCACCGAGGACCGCCGCGCCGATGATGGCCATGAGCGCCCAGATCCAGCCGCCGAAGCGCTGCTCCTCGTGGAAGTAGGTCACTTCCCCTGCCAGACCGGCTTGCGCTTCTCCATGAACGCGCGCACGCCCTCGCGAAAGTCCTCGCTCGTGTAGCAGAGCGCGACGAGGTCGCGCGCCTCCTCCGGGAGTATCTGCTCGCGGATGCGCCGAAGCCCCTCCTTCGTGGCGCGCAGCGTGAGCGGCGCGAAGGACGTGACCGCCGCGATGAGCTCGGGCACGCGCGACGCGAGCGCCATGTCGTCGTCGACGACCTCGCTCACGAGCCCCATGGCCTGGGCCTCCGCCGCGGGGACGATCCGCGCGGTGAACACGAGTTCCTTCGTCCGCGCCACGCCGATGAGCGAAGAGACGCGCACGAGATTCGCGAGCGCCAGGCAATTGCCGAGCGTGCGCGCGATGGGCATGCCGAACGTCGCCGCCTGCGTCGCGACCCGCAGGTCGCACGCCGCGGCGATGGCGAGCCCACCGCCGGTCGTCGCGCCACTGATCGCCGCGATGACCGGCTTCGGCACGGCTTCGACCGCGCCGAGCACGCGCTCCATGCGCTCCTCGTACTGGTACGCCTGCTCCGCGGTGCGGAAGTCCGCGAACTCCTTGATGTCCGTGCCGGCGACGAACGCGCCACCGGTCCCGGTCACGACCATCGCGCGGACGGCGGCGTCGGTCGCCGCGCGTTTCGCGGCGTCCTCGAGCGCCTGGTACATGTCGAAGGTCATCGCGTTGCGCGCCGCGGGTCGGTCGAAGGTCAGCCAGAGCGTCCCCTCGCGCAATTCGACGCGCGCGTCGCTCATACGGCCGCGGCCGCGGCGACGGCGGCGCCGCTCGCGACGAGGCGGTCGATCTCGTCGCGCTCGAGGCCGGCCTCCGAGAGGACGTCGCGAGTGTGCTCGCCGAGGAGCGGGCCGGCGCGGGTGATATGCGCCGGCGACGACTGGAGCCGTAACGGCGTGCCGAGCCCGCGCACCGTACCGAGCGTCGGATGCGCGAGGTCGACGAAGAAGCTGCGCGCCTCGAGATGCGGATCGTGGAAGACATCGCCGTATCCCTGGATCGCGCCGCAGGGCACGCCCGCGTCACGCAGCAGCGCGAGCCAGTGCGCCGCGGGGCGCGTCGCCGTCACGGCTTCGATGAGCGGGATGAGCTCGTCGCGATGCTTCTGGCGCATGGTGGCGTCGGCGAAGCGCGGATCGCGCTCGAGACGCTCGAGGCCCAGCGCGCGGCAGAACGCGGTCCAGGTCGGTGGCGTCGTCGCGCCGAGGACGAAGTGCCCGTCGGCGGCGCCCACCGCCTGATACGGGCCCACGAGCTTGTGCGCCGAGCCCGCGGCGCGTGCGACCTCGCCGGTCGTGAAGTACGAGCCAGCCTCCCACACCGCGAGCGAGACCGACGCCGCGAACATCGAGACATCCACGAGCTGACCACGGCCGTCGCGCTCGCGGACGCGCAGCGCCGCGAGCACGGCGATCGTCGCGTAGAGGCCGGCCGAGAGATCGGAGATGGACACGCCGACCTTCACCGGAGCGCCGCCCTCCTCGCCGGTCACGCTCATGAGACCGCTCATCGCCTGCACGATGATGTCGAGCGCGGGGCGGTCCGCGTAGGGACCATCGAGGCCCCACCCGGTGACCGCCGCGTAGATGAGCCGCGGGTTCGCGTCGAGCAGCTCGCGCGGCGGGAGGCCGAGGTCGGCCATCGTGCCGGGCCGCAGGTTCTCGACGATGACGTCGGCGTGTCCGGCGAGACGTCGGAACGCGTCCTTCGCCGCGTCCTGCTTCAGATCGAGCGCGAGGCTGCGCTTCGAGCGGTTCAGCCGCACGAAGTTGCCGCTCTCGCCGTTCGTGATGGGCTCGAGCCGTCGCGATAGGTCGCCCCCGCGGGGATCCTCGATCTTCACAACGTCCGCGCCGAGATCCGCGAGCTGCATCCCGCAGAACGGACCGGCCATGTAGTTGCCGATCTCGAGGACGCGAACACCGTCGAGGGGCGGCTCTGGCACGGCGCGAGTCTACGAAGCGTGCCGCATCATCGCTCGGTGCTCATCCGGCGCGCACTCGTGACGCTCGCGCTGTTCGGCGCTCTCGCGTGGACGCTCGTTCCGCTTGCGCGTGCGCTGCTCCTGGTCGCCCACGGGCCCGTGGGGACGACGAGCCTCACCACGTTCCCAAATGTGTCCTTCACGGCCAGCGATGGCGTATCGCTCGTGGGCACGTACATGCCTGCCGAGGGCGCACGCTCGACCGTCGTACTCGTGCACGGCTTCAAGAACACGCACGGCGACATGCTCGAGCACGCGCGATTCCTGCACGATGCCGGTTACGCCGTCCTGCTGTTCGACTCGCGTGGCTGCGGCGGGAGCGGCGGAACGTTCGGCGTCGGCGCGACCGAGGACCGCGACATCATCGGCGCGGTCTCGTATCTCAAGGCGAGCGGGCGTCCCGCGTCCGACCGCGTCGCGGTGCTCGGCGTGTCCCTGGGCGCCGGGGACGCGCTGCTCGCGGCGGCGCGCGATCCTCGCATCGCCGCGGTGGTCGCCGATTCGAGCTGGCCGGACGAACGCGTACAGATGGATCGCATGGCCGCCGTTCAGATCGGCCCGCTCGCGATCCCGCTGCTCCCGTACGAGCCCGCTCTCGTGGACCAGCTCATCGGTGGTCGCCTCGAGGACGCGCGTCCCCGCGCCGAAGTCGCGCGCATCGCGCCGCGTCCGGTCCTGTTCATCCACTCCGCGGATGACCAGAACGCCACGACGCCGCTCGCCGACGCGCAGGCGATGTTCGCTGCGGCGGGTGACCCGAAAGACATGTGGATCGCTCCGCGCGGCGGCCATGCGGGTGCGCTCGGCGCGAACCACGACGAGTATGTGCGCCGCGTCCTCGCCTTCCTGGACGGCGCGCTCCGCTAGCGACCGCCTGGGCGCGCCGTCGCGGCGCCCTCAGTTCGTCTCGAACGCCTTCGCGAAACGCCGCGCCGCGGCGCTCTGCAACCGGAGCGTCTCACGAACGCGCGCGAGCACCTCCGCGCTGTCGCTCGCGTCGACGCTCGCGAGGAAGTCGTCGGCCTCGCGCGCGAGCGTCGCCGGCGTGAGCTGCGACAGCGACGACAGGATGCTGTTGCGCACCATCGCCTCGAGCGGCGCGATGGTGCGCTCGAAGCGCGCGCGGAGGTCCTGCCAGTACCACTCGCGCGCGGCGGTGTTGCGCATCCCGACGAAGTAGATCGTGGAGAGGTCCTGCGCGCGGATCGTGCCGTCCTCGATCAGCGCGAACGTGGCCTTCGTCGCGGCGCCATCCGCGAAGGCCGGGATCGCGCCGAGGAACCGCTGCTCGTCCTGTGGATCGGCGGGCTGCCGCAGGCGCATGGCGTAGCGCCGTTGCAGCTCCACGTCGCCGCCCGGCGCCGCCACGTGCGCGATGGCGCCGACGAGGTCACCGGCCTGCCGCGCGCCGTCGAGGTGCCCGACGACGCGGCGCATCGCCTCACCCCGCACGTCGTCCGCCCTCGCGACCTCGCCGAGCACACCGACCGCGACCGCGCGCAGCTCGCGGTCGTCGTCATCCTCGCCCGGCCGCGCGTCCCACCCGAGGCGCTCGAGCACCGGACGGAAGAGCCGCTCCGCGATCGACGCGAGGCGAGGCGCGGATGCCGGCGTCGTCGCGTGGCTCGAGATCCACGCGAGGTGCTCCGCGACGCAGGACAGCACCGCGCGGTCGCGTTCGCCCGCGAGCGCGTCCAGCAGCGCGAGGTAGTCCGCGGCCGGGAGCACGCCGTCGCGCGCGAGCGTCCAGTCGTTGTCGACCCACAGCAGACGCTCGAGCGGGTCGAGCTGCGCGACACCGGCGACCATGGCGCGTCTGATCGCGGCGTCGACGGCGAAGCGATAGAAGCCCGTCGCGCGCGCGTTGGGGAACAGCAGCGCGTCCCGAAATCGGAGCATGACCTCGTCTCCGTCGAGACGCGCGCGCTCCTCGCCGGCGCGCGTGCGGAGAACGAGCGGCACCGGCCAGCGCCGCGCTGAGGTCGCGGCGTCCCGATCGCGCAGGTACCGCTGCTGCCGCGCGACGACCCGGCCGGACGACATCGTGAACGTCACGATCGGATGGCCGGGCTCGGTGATCCACGCCTCCGCCACGCGACCGACGTCCTGGCCCGAGGCCGTGGCGAGCGCGTCCCAGAAGTCGCGCGCCGTCGCGCTGCCGCCGGCGAAGCGGCGCAGGTATCGACGTACGCCCTCGCGAAAGGCGTCCTCACCCAGGTACGCCTCGAGCATGCGCAGCACGGACGCGCCCTTCTGGTACGTCACCGCGTCGACGCGCTGGAGGGCCGCCTCCGCGCTCGCCGCATCGGCGCGGATCGCGTGCGTCGACGTGAGGGCGTCGAGCGCGAAACCACGCGTCGCGCCGAACACGAAGTCGCGCCACACCGACCATTCCGGATGCACGGCGTCCTCGGCCTTGTGACCGACGAACGTCGCGAACGACTCGGAGAGCCAGAGGTCATCCCACCAGGCGAGCGTGGCGAGGTCGCCCCACCACATGTGCGTGAGCTCGTGCGACGCGACGCTCACGGTGGCCTTGAGCGCGCGGGCGCTCGCGGTCGCGGGGTCCGTGGTGACGAGCTCCAGCCGGTACGTGACGGCCCCGGGGTTCTCCATCGCGCCCGCCGGAAAATCGCGGACGCCCACACCCTCGACCTTGTCGTACGGATACGCGATGCCGGTGTACGTCTCGAGCCAGTCGATCGCGTCGCGCTGCGCGTCGCGCGCGAACGTCGCGTCCTTGGCGAGCCCGCGCGGGACCCATACGCGCACCGGCGCGCCGGCTCGCGTCCGGATCTCGGGCGTTCCCTCGAACGGACCGACGGCGAACGCGAGGAGATACGGGGACAGCGGCTCCGTCTCCGCGAACCGCCAGCGGGTGCGCCCAGGCCCGGCGTCCTCGCGACCGACGACGCGTGTGTTCGCGATCGCCGTCGCGTCGGACGGGACGGTCAGCGTGAGCGAGAAGCGCGCCTTGAAGGGCGGCTCGTCGAAGCACGGATAGAGGCGCCGCGCCTCCGCGGGCCACAGCGTCGTGATGGCGTATCGCTCCTCGCCGGCGATGGATCGGTACAGCGCCTTCAGGTCCGGACGGATCGTCCCCGCGAACTCGAGGTCGAGCGCGTGCGTGCCGGCGCTCAGCGGTCGCGCGAAGCGCAGCACGAGAGCGCCGGCCGCGGCGTCGAGCGACGCGTCGCTGCCGTCCGGAACGCTCAGCAACTCGAGGTCGCGGGCGTGGAGCACGATCTCGGCGCGCTCCTCGTCGCAGACGAGCTCGATGCGCTCGCGCCCGCGGAAGGTCCAGGCACCCATATCGAGGTCGAGGTCGAGGCCGTAGCGGGTCGGGCGCACGCGCGGGTCGAGCCGGAAGTCCGGCGGCCTCAACAACCGCCCCAGTGCTGCGTGACCGCGCCGTCGAGCGTGAGTTGCCAGAGGCCGCCACCGCCGGCGGTCGCGCTTCCGAGCACCCAGATCTCGCTGCCGCGCGAGAACACCGACACGAGATCGCACTGCGTGTGCAGGTCGATCGCGCGCAGCGAGCCCGCCGTGCCGGTGAGGAGCGTGCCCTGGTCGCCGGCGATCCAGAGGGCCGGCTTGAAGATCACGTCGCGGAGCCGCGTGGTGACATCGCTCTTCACGATCTTCCAGCCGCCGTCGTAGCGCACGATGATCCCGCCCTCGCCCACCGCGACCGCATCCGCGGGCGTCGTGGCCGCGACGGCGAGGAGCGTCTTCGTCTGTCCGCTGCCGACCGGGTTCCAGCCGCGCTGGTCGAGGCGGTAGGTGATGCCGTCCTGCCCGACGGCCCACGCCGACTGGAGGCTGAAGGCGACGACGTCGTGAAGGTCCTCGTCGATCCCGGCGGCGAACGGCTGGATCTCGCCGTTGGTGAGCAGGAAGACGTTGCCCTGAGCGCCGACCATGAGCGCGCCGTCGGACAGCGTGGACACACCGAACAGGTCGGCCACCGACACGTCGGTCGCGCTGATCTGCCGCGCGACCTCGTCTGCGAGCACCACGGTCCCGACCAGACCCACGGCGATCACGCGGTCCTGCGAGCACGTGACCGCGTCGAGTGAGCGCAGCGTGTCGTCGACCTGCGCCCAGGCCGTGCCGTCGTAGCGCAGCAGCCCGCCGCCGTTCGTCACGACCCACACCGACTGCGCCGTCGCGCACGCCGCGGACACCGGCTCGCGGAAGAGCGTCGCGACATCCACGGGGACGGGCGTCCGGCTCGGCGTAGGCGCCTCGGTCACGATCACATGGATCGGCGTCGGTGCGGGCGGCCGTGCGAGGCGGCCGAGCCCGAGGCCGAGGCCGATCGCGGCGGCGACGAGGAGCACGCCGAGCCCGATCGCGACGCGGGCGCTGATCCCACTCATCCCATCGCTTCGAGACGCTTGATGCGCTCGGCGATGGGTGGGTGCGTGTCGAACAGGTGGTCGAGGAACTTCGGGTCGTCGTGCAGCGGGTTCGCGATGTACAGCGACGCGGTCGCCTTGTTCGCGGCCTCGAGCGGCTCGGTGTCCGCGGCGATCTTGCGGAGCGCGTTCGCGAGTCCGGCCGGATAGCGGGTCAGCAGCGCGCCCGACGCATCGGCGAGGTACTCGCGCTGGCGCGACACGGCGAGCTGGATGAGCGTCGCGATGATGGGCGTGAGGATCGCCAGGACGATCGCGACGAGGGCGATGATCGCGGCCCCGCTCCCCCGGTCGCGGTCACGCCGGCCGCCGCCCCACCACATCGAGCGGAGAAGCCAGTCCGAGATCAGCGCGACGGTGCCCACAAGGACCGTAACGAGGAGCATCACCCGGATGTCGCGGTTCACGACGTGGCTCATCTCGTGCGCGAGCACGCCCTCGAGCTCGGTCTTGTCCATCTTGTCCAGGAGCCCGCGCGTCACGGCGATCGACGCGTGCTTGGCGTCGCGCCCGGTGGCGAACGCGTTCGGCGCGGAGTCCTCGATGACGTACAGCTTCGGTGGCTGGATGCCCTCCCCGATGGCCAGGTTCTCGACGACGTTCCGCAGCTCCGGCTCGGCCCCGGGCGCGACCTCGTGCGCCTGGCTCTGCGCGAGCACCAGCTTGTCGCCCGCGAAATACGATGCCGCAGCCGACAGACCGGAGAAGCCGAGCGCGAACGGCAGGAGCGCGACGCCGCCGCCGGGCGTGAAGTACTCGCCGCCGAAGTACGCGAGCAGGCTCACGAAGATCGTGAAGAACGCGATGAGCAGGACCGTGCGCCAGCGGTTCGCGGCGACGGCGTCGTAGATATTGACGTGCGGGGTCAGCGCCACGACGGCTAGGTGAAGGACACCTTCGGCGCCTCGCGCTGCGCGGCGTCGGCGAGCTCGAAGTACTGCTCGCTGGCGAACCCGAACATGCCGGCGAGGACGCTCGTCGGGAACGTCTGCAGCGCGGTGTTGTAGTCGCGGACGTTGCCGTTGTAGAAGCGCCGCGCGAAGGCGATCTTGTCCTCGGTATCCGAGAGGCTCGCCTGCAGCTCGCGGAAGTTCTGCGACGCCTGCAGCTGCGGGTAGTTCTCGGCGACCGCGAAGACCGAACGCAGTGCGCCGGTGAGGACGTTCTCCGCGGCGGCGCGCTGCTCGGGCGTGCCGGTCGCGCCCGCCGCGACGGCGTTCGCCCGCGCCTGCGTCACGTTCTCGAAGACGGTCTTCTCATGCGCGGCGTAGCCCTTCACCGTCTCGACGAGGTTCGGGATGAGGTCGTAGCGCCGCTTCAGCTGGACGTCGATGTCGCTCCACGCTTCGCGCACGCGCTGACGGAGCGTGACGAGGCGGTTGTACGTCGCGACGAGGAAGAGACCGATGACGACGATGACGGCGAGGACGATCCAGATCTCCACGCTGCTCCCCTTCCTTACGGGCCTATCCGGTGATGCTAGAGGAGTTCCCTCGCCGCCCTCGCGATGGAATCGGCATCGATACCCGCCGCCTTCAGCAGCTCCGCGGGCTTGCCGGACCCCGGCATCTCGCGCACGGCGAGGTGGCGTAGGGCCACGCCCTTCACACCCGCGTCCGCGAGCGCGGCCAGCGCGGCTTCAGCGAGCCCGCCCTCGGGCCAGTGATCCTCCACCACGACGAGACGGCCGCCGGTCACACCGAGCGCGGAGGCGAGCGTCTTACCGTCGAACGGCTTCACCGAATACGCGTCAATGACCCGCGTCTTGACACCGTCCTTCGCGAGCAGATCGGCGGCCTTGATGGCCTCGTGAAGGGTGATGCCCGCGGCGACGACTGTCACCTTGTCGTCGGAGCCGCCGCCGCGCACGACCTTGCTCCCACCGATGGGGAACGCGTCGTTCGCGCCGTAGATGACCGGCGTGTTCGCGCGCGTGGTGCGCATGTACACGATGCCCTCGCGATCGGCCATGGCCGCGACGAGCTTCGCGGTCTGGTTGCCGTCGCAGGGGTAGAGCACGGTGCTGCCGTGCACCGCGCGCATCATCGCGAGATCCTCGAGCGCCATCTGCGACGGCCCATCCTCCCCGATCGACACGCCGGCGTGCGAACCGGAGAGACGGATGTTCGCCTGCGAGATCGCCGCCATGCGGATGAAGTCGTACGCGCGCGTGAAGAACGCGGCGAAGGTCGACGCGAACGGACGCAGGCCGAGCACCTGCATGCCGACCGCGGCGGCGACCATCTTCTGCTCGGCGATGTACATCTCGAAGAAGCGCTCCGGCGCGACCTTCTTCACCTCTTCGCTGTGCGTCGAGTTGCTCACCTCGGCGTCGAGCGCGACCACATCGGCGCGGGCCGCGCAGAGCGCCGCGAGCGCGTCGCCGTAGGCCTTGCGCGTCGCGACGGGCTCGGTGTAGCTCTTGAGCTGCGGCGTCCGCGCCGCGGGGGTCGCCGGCGGTGACCACGGATCGGGCAGCAGCGTGGCGAAGGACTTCGACGGGACGTCGCCACCGAGCTCGGCGTAAGCCTTCTTTGCCTCGTCCGCCGAGAGCGCCTTGCCGTGCCACCCCTCCTTGTCCTCGACGAACGAGACGCCCTTGCCCTTCACCGTCCGCGCGACGATCGCCGTCGGCCGCTCGGCGTCGCGCGCCTTCGTGAACGCGTCGTCGATCTCGCCGACGTCGTGGCCGTCGATGACGAGCGCGTCCCATCCGAACGCCTCGATCCGCGCGGCGTACGCGTCGGTGTCCCACTGCAGCTCGGTCGGCCCGCGCTGGCCCAGGCGGTTGGCGTCGATGATCGGCGTGACGTTGTTCAGCCCCTCGAAGCCGCCGAGATCGAAGCCCTCCCACACCGATCCCTCGGCGGTCTCGCTGTCGCCGAGCAGCGTCCAGATGTGGAACGGCGCCCGCCAGAGACGCTTCGCTGCGAGCGCCATCCCGATGGCGATGGGCATGCCCTGACCGAGCGATCCCGTGGCGACATCGACCCACGGCAGCACCGGCGTGGGATGGCCCTGCAGGCGCGAGCCGATCTTGCGGAAGGTGACGAGCTCCGCGTCGTCGATCACGCCGGCCGCGCGGAACACCGCGTACACCAGCGGCGAGGCGTGGCCCTTCGAGAAGATGAGGTGATCGTTGGCGAGATCCTTCGGCTTGCTCCAGTCGTAGCGCAGATGACCCGCAAGGAGCACCGCGAGCAGATCCGCCGCCGAAAGGCTCGATGTGGGATGACCGGAGCCTGCCGCGGTCGAGCAGCGGATGCTGTCGCGACGCAGCTGCTGCGCGATCTGGCGGTATAGGTCGACGCGCGTCCCGCTGGCCGTGGCCGTCGCCATGCCAAAACGGTACCGCACCGACGTGACCGATATCCTCGCGACACGGGGGTGACGACGATGGAGATCGGTCTCTACGGCCTCGGACGGATGGGCGGGAACATGGTCACGCGGCTCCTCCGCGGTGGCCACAAGGTCGTGGCGGGCAACCGAAGCCCTGCTCCGGTCGACGAGAAGAAGAGCGAAGGCGCCGTCGGCGCGTATTCGATCGAGGAGATGTGCAAGGCGCTGAAGCCACCCCGCGTCCTCTGGTCGATGGTCCCGGCGGGCGACGTGACCGATCACACCCTCGACGAGTTCATGAAGTACGGGACGAAAGGCGACGTCATCATCGACGGCGGCAATTCGAACTTCCGCGATTCGATGAAGCGCGCCGACCGTCTCGCGGCGCAGGGCTTCGACTTTCTCGACATCGGCGTGTCGGGCGGCATCTGGGGACTCCAGGTCGGCTACTGCATGATGGTCGGCGGTCCGAAGCGGGCCGTGGATCTCGTGAAGCCGGCCCTCGATACGCTCGCGCCGCCGAACGGCTGGGCGCATTTCGGAAAGAACGGCGCGGGCCACTTCGTGAAGATGGTCCACAACGGGATCGAGTACGGGATGATGCAGGCCTACGGCGAGGGCTTCGAGCTGCTTCACGCGAGCGAGTTCGGCCTCGACATGAACGCGGTTGCGAAGGTCTGGCTGCAGGGCAGCGTCGTCCGCTCGTGGCTCCTCGAGCTCCTCCAGCGCGCATACGACGAGGAGGGCTCGGACCTGAAGAACCTGAAGGGCTGGGTGGCCGACTCGGGCGAGGGCCGCTGGACGGTGATGGAGGCGATCAACCACGACGTGCCGATGACGGTCCTCGCGCATTCGCTCTTCGCCCGGTTCACGAGCAGACAGGACGATTCGTACGCGATGAAGGTCGCGGCCGCGCTGCGCAATCAGTTCGGCGGGCACGCCGTGAAAACCGAGTAGGTGACCGTCACGCCGACGATCACGAACCCGCTGCGGGAGGGCCTGCGCCTCGCGCGCACGCCCGAGCCCGCGACGCTCGTGCTCTTCGGCGGATCCGGCGACCTCGCAGGTCGAAAGCTCCTGCCCGCGCTGTACAACCTCGCGCTGCAGCGCCTCCTGCCGGCCTCTTTCGTAGTCGTGGGCGCGGCACGGCGGGCCACGAGCAGCGAGGCGTTCCGCGCCGAGCTACACGAAGCGGTCACGCAGTTCAGCCGGACGAAGCCGATCAACGAAGAGGTGTGGTCGTCGTTCGCACAGAACATCCAGTTCGTCGCCACGCCAGACGACGCCGGCTACGACGCGCTGCGCGAGACGCTCGCGAAGGTCGATGCGGAGCTCGGCACGAACGGCAACCGGCTCTTCTACCTCGCGACCCCGCCCGCCGCGTACGCGCCGATCGTCCGCTCCATCGGGGCGCACCGGCTGCGCGGCTCGGGCTGGTCGCGCGTCGTCATCGAGAAGCCGTTCGGGCACGACCTCGCTTCGGCGACCGACCTCACGAACGTCGTTCACGAGGTCTTCCGCGAGGACGAGGTCTTCCGCATCGACCACTACCTCGGCAAGGAGACCGTGCAGAACATCCTGGTGCTGCGGTTCGCGAACGGCATCTTCGAGCCGATCTGGAATCGCCAGTACGTCGACCA